>CBFCWO010000034.1:0-26354 GCA_965601625.1 uncultured Flavobacteriaceae bacterium
CATTTACCTGCTTTGGGAACTGACAGACCATCCGGAAAAGAAAGACTATTGGCGAGAGTTTTTTGTCTGGATATTTTCTATGACGCTTCTGCAGGCCTATGGGTTTCTCAGTCTCCCAGACACCTCCCTCCTTTTCTTTACCGCATTGTTTTTATTACTCTACAGAGGCTTTTTGAGACAACCGGGGATCGGGTATGCAGTCCTGCTGGGTATATGCATGGCGGCATTGATGTATAGTAAATACCACGCAGCCCTGGTCATCATTCTTGTACTGGCCTCCAATTTAAGGTTATTGACAAATCGATATGCCTGGACGGCGCTGGCCATTTCGCTGCTCTGCTATCTCCCCCACCTGATCTGGTTGTACCAAAACGACTTTGTCTCATTGAAATTCCACCTGTTTGAACGCCCGAATCAAACATACAGCTTCACAAAATTTACGCTGGGATACTTTCTGAACCTGATCGCCCTATTCGGTTTGACTTTCCCACTGGTGTATCGGGCACTCCTCCGGACAAAATCCCGAAACCTTTTCGAGAAGGCCCTGCTCTATCTCACCTACGGGTTTTTGATCTTTTTCTTTGCATCGAGTTTTCAGCGCCATGTGCAGACGCAGTGGCTGATCGTTATTTGCATTCCCCTGGGGATCCTGGTCGCACAACACCTGATGTCAGAACCTGGCACCAGGAAGTGGCTCTGGCGGCTTGGACTTGTCAACATCCTAATTTTGGGGTGGCTGCGCGTTGGCCTGATCTATCAACCGGTATTTCCCCGCACCTATGAGTCTCACGGGAACCGGGCCTGGGTGCAAAAGCTGGATTCCGTAGCCCTGGGAGGGCCTGTGGTCTTCGAAAATTCCTATCAAAGAGCTTCCATGTATCAGTTTTACAGCCGCAAACCTTCTTTCGTACTGAACAACCCCTATTACAGGAAGAACCAGTACTCTATCGACGGGTCGGAAGAACTTTTTAGGGGACAGGAAGTGTATTATGTCTACAAAGGGCGCCAGGGAGGGGATCACTATTATATAAATGCCAGCGGAAACAGGATTTATGGCCAATTCATAAAGGATTTTGACCCCCTCAGAAGGCTTGAAGCTGGTATCTATCAACAGGGAACCCTGGTCCCGGGGGAACAATACCGCATGTGGGTTTACAACCCTTACGATCGTGAAATCCCCGCATCAGATTTGCAGTTTGGGATTATTTATCTGGATCCGGCCAAACGCCCCAAGAAAGTCCGTAAAATTGCCTATGAAACCTTTAAACAGGACCTATTGCCTTCTAGGGATACCGTTCGGTTTAATTTTATATTGCCCACTCCCGTCGAGCCTGATGTCCACTTTGTTCGATCTATTATTTCTGAAAACGTTTTGCCCTGGGGGATCAATGGGGCAGCACAAGAAATTCAACCCTAATGGAAGCTCTCGAACGCACCTTTGATTCGAACGACTGGATCACCATAGTCTTCCTGTTGAGTCTTTTTTGCCTTGTTTTTGCAAGGGCCTTTTTCCTGAGTCGGTTCCAGAATTTCATAATCCTGCCGTTCAACAACAAATACATTTTCCTATACAACAAAAAAGGGCGACTCGTTCACGGATTCCACATTGCACTTACCCTGTTCGGTTTTATGAATTTCAGTCTGTATCTGGTACTTGCCGGCAATGTGCTATTCAGTCAGGAATTCAATCCGGTAGCTTCGTATCTGCTCTGGGCAGGCGGGATTTTGCTGGTATTCTTCCTGGCCAAGATCGGGCTTCAGCTGGGCGGCAGTGCCATCCTTGAATTTAAGACCCTTGCTGCTTCCCTTGTTTTTCGAAAAAACACCTATCTGAACTATAGTGCACTGGTCATGTTCATCGCCAACCTGCTGTTGGGTTATGTCTATCAGGATTCAAAACCGATCGTTTACATCAGTCTGTTCCTGATCCTGAGCGTCAATGCCATCGGTTGGTTCAGTATTCTCAAGATCCATCAAAAACTGATAACCACCCACTTTTTCTATTTTATTTTGTACCTTTGCGCACTCGAAATCGCACCCTTTTTGATTATAGCGAATTTGCTAAACGACTGATTTATGAAGGTAAAGACGATTCTGGTTTCACAGCCGGAACCCAAAATGGAGAACAGTCCTTATTCAAAGCTCATTGAAAAGGAAAAGGTGAAGGTAGACTTCAGGCCGTTCATCCATGTAGAAGGTGTGGATGCCAAAGCGGTCAGACAGCAAAAGATCGATCTTTCCAATTTTTCGGCCATCATCCTGAACAGTCGCAACTCAGTTGACCATTTTTTCCGAATTGCAGAAGAGATGCGTTTCAAGGTGCCTGATACCATGAAATACTTCTGCCAGTCAGAAGCAGTCGCGTACTATCTGCAGAAGTATGTGGTCTACAGGAAGCGCAAGATCTATGTGGGAAAACGCAATTTCCAGGATCTCCTTCCGCTTTTTAAAAAATACAAGGATGAGGTATTCCTGCTTCCTTCATCGGATGTCCTGAAGCCTCAGGTCCCGGAGATACTGGATAAAACAGGGATCAGCTGGACTCGCGGGATTTTCTACAAAACCGTGATCAGCGATCTGTCCGACCTGAGGGATGTATATTACGATGTTTTAGTCTTTTTCAGTCCTTCCGGAATTGAGTCCCTGATGAAAAACTTCCCTGACTTCGAACAAAACGATACACGCATAGCCGTATTTGGGAATTCCACGGTCAATGCTGCGACGGATGCAGGGCTGCGAATTGACATAAAGGCACCGACGCCTGAAACGCCTTCGATGACCATGGCGCTTCAAAAGTATATCAACAGCGTCAACAAAAAATAAAAAAAGGCTTCCAGAACGGAAGCCTTTTCTATTAGAACCCATATCGCTGAGGACCACCGCGACGAATCTCCTCACTTGCATAGGCCTCAAACTTTTCAAAATTCTCCCTGAACGCATTGGTGAGTTTAAAAGCCGTTGTATAGTAAGCCTCATCATCCTTCCAGGTGGCCCTGGGACTTAATATTTCAGTGGGCACACCCGGGCATTCCCTGGGTTGTGCCACCCCAAATACGGAATGTATATGGTAGGTTTCATAGGTGTAGAGCCCCAATTCCCCGGTCAGTGCTGCCCGGATCATCGCCCGGGTATATTCCAGCTTCATGCGGGTTCCGACCCCATAAGGGCCTCCGGTCCAACCCGTATTGACCAACCAGACATTAGTGCCTGTTTCCTGCATCTTCCGGCTTAGCATTTCGGCATACCTGGCCGGGTGAAGGGGCATAAAAGGTGCTCCGAAACAAGCGGAAAAAGAAGGTATTGGCTCATCCACCCCCGCTTCTGTTCCCGCAACCTTTGCCGTATATCCGGAAATAAAATGATAGGCTGCCTGGGCCGGGGTCAGGCGGGATATGGGGGGCAGAACCCCAAATGCATCCGCAGTGAGAAAGAAGATGTGCCGGGGGTTCGCACCTATGGAGGGTTCCTGACGGTTTACTATATGATAGAGCGGATAGCTCACCCTGGTATTTTGAGTGATTGAGGCATCGCTGAAGTCCACGGCTCCACCTTCATCCATGATCACATTTTCCAGGATGGCCCCTTTCTTTATGGCGTTAAAAATCTCAGGCTCTTTAGCTGCTGAAAGATTGATGACCTTGGCATAACACCCCCCTTCAAAATTGAAAACGGTATTTTCAGCCGTCCATCCATGTTCATCATCCCCGATAAGCTTTCTGGTGGGGTCCGTGGAAAGCGTGGTTTTGCCCGTTCCTGACAATCCGAAAAAAATGGCAGTTTCCCCATCTTTCCCAATATTGGAAGAACAGTGCATGGGAAGGGTATTCTTAAAAACCGGAAGGATGAAATTGAGGGCTGAGAAGATGCCCTTTTTAATTTCGCCAGTATACCCTGTTCCGCCAATCAGGGCAATTTTCCGCGTAAAATTAAGAATCGCAAAATTGTGCTGCCGTGTCCCATCTTCTTCAGGATCCGCATAGAAACCGGGGGCATTGATAACAGTCCATTCAGGACTGAAATCCACCAATTCTTCCTTCGTGGGGCGGATAAACATATTATAGACAAAGAGATTGGACCAGGGATATTCATTGATTACCCGGACGCCCATGCGATAAGCGGGGTCAGCACAGACAAAGCAGTCCCTTACATACAATGGTTTATCATTGAGGTAATCCGTTACCTTTTGGTGGAGGCGATCAAATTTATCCGGATCGAAGGGTTTGTTCACCGGACCCCACCATACCTGGTCCTCGGTAATGGAATCCTTAACGATAAACCGGTCCTCCGGGGATCGGCCCGTAAATTCCCCAGTGTTTACTGCAAGGGCACCCGATTCAGCCTCCTTACCCATACCGGCTTCCAGGGTTTTGCGGTGAAGGGCCTCAGGAGAAAGCTGGTAATAGAGTTCCTTGGAGTGAATCCCATGATCCTTTAACGAAATCGTTTTCGCGGTTGCTGTAGAGGTGCGCATCAATTGTAAAATTTTGTGATATAAAAATATTTAAAATTAAAAGTTAAGCCCCTGGGATGTCCATAACTTAGGTCAAGCCCCTAAATACACGATAAAGTAACACGGACCACCCACCTATAAGGAGCAGTCCTCCCAGAGGGGTGATCCAGCCTATTGGACTAAAATCCACTCCAGCCAGGGGCCCTATGGTCAGTCCGTAAATGGAAAATGAAAAACAAAAAATCCCGGAAAGGACCAGATAAAAGACACGTTTCCTGTCATGTCCCGACAACACCTGCGTAGAACCCAGAAAGAGCAGGAACAGGGCGTGATACATTTGATATGCAACTGCAGTTCGGTAGCTTTCCATGGCTGATGTATCCAATTCCGCTTTAAGGGCGTGGGCGCCCAGTGCGCCTAGAATCACCGCCAACAAACCGAAACCAGCCCCCCAGGCCATGATTGTTTTGTTCATAACTCCATGTCCGTAATACCCTGCAAATGTAACATTTTGATACCTTAGTGAGCCGTAAAACAGATTTCAAAATCACCGCCATGAGCCGACGTATTCTGGTAGTGGGCGCCGGAAAATCCACCTCCTACCTGTTAGACTATTTCCTTGAACATGCGACTGAAGAGGATCTCGAGATTATCATCGCCGACAAAAACCCAGGAGGGATTCCGGAAAACCTGCAGAAACATCCCCATACCGAAATTATCGAGCTGGATATCAGCGATGTGTCCAATCGAAAAGCCCAGGTGAATGCTGCCGACATCGTGGTCTCCATGCTGCCTCCAAACCTCCATCTCGAAGTGGCTAAAGACTGTCTTGAATTTGGCAAAAATCTCGTAACCGCCTCTTATATAAGCGAAGACATGCGACAATTGGATGGAGCGGTTCGAAAAAAGGGATTGGTCTTTATGAATGAGATCGGACTGGATCCGGGGATAGATCATATGAGCGCCATGCAGGTCATTGACCGGATCAGGGATGACGGTGGTAAAATGCTGCTTTTTGAATCCTTTACGGGAGGGTTGCTCGCGCCTGAAAGCGACACCAATCTCTGGAACTATAAATTTACCTGGAACCCCCGAAACGTAGTGCTGGCCGGAAGGGGCAAAGCGGCCAAATTTATTCAGGAAGGCACCTATAAATACATCCCCTACCACAAGTTATTCAGAAGGACTGAATTCCTTAAAATTAAGGGATATGGCACTTTTGAGGCATATGCCAACCGGGATTCGCTCAGCTATCGGGAAGCCTACGGGCTTCAGGATGCCCTTACCATGTACAGGGGCACCATGCGAAGAGTAGGATTCTCCAGAGCATGGAACATCTTTGTGCAGCTGGGGATGACGGATGATTCCTTTCAGATCGAAAATTCAAAAGGCATGTCTTATCGGGATTTCACAAACCTCTTCCTTCCCTATTCCCCTACCGACTCCGTAGAGCTCAAGCTTCGGCATTACCTCAAGATCGACCAGGACGATATTATCTGGGAGAAGCTGTTGGAAATAAACCTCTTTGATGCCACACGGCGGATCACTACTGAAAACGGGACTCCGGCACAGATCCTTCAGGAAATCCTGCAACACCCCTGGACCCTGGATGCGGATGATCGGGATATGATTGTCATGTACCACAAATTTGGTTTTGAGAAAGCGGGTAAAAATTACCAGCTGGATGCCAACATGGTGGTACTGGGTGATTCCGCAAGACATACAGCCATGGCCAAAACAGTGGGCCTGCCGGTGGCCATTGCGACGCTGCTTATCCTGAATGGAAAGGTTCGTACCCCAGGAGTGCAAATCCCGATCCAAAAAGAAGTCTATCAGCCGGTACTAAAAGCCTTGGAACCCTACGGAATAGGATTCCGGGAATACGAAGTGCCCTACCTGGGATATAATCCGGAATCCGTCGGGAATTAGCCTGCCGGATTTATCCTATCTTTAATCGATAAAGAAAGACAGGGGTGAAATCGAATCAAAAAGACATTAAAATTGATGGGATCGATAAGAAGATCCTGAGGTTCCTCATCGAAGATGCCCGTACTCCGATCCTGGAAATCGCCAGGAATATCGGCATTTCCGGGGCAGCCATTCACCAGAGGCTCAGGAAACTCGAGAAATCGGGCCTCCTTGTGGGATCGAAATTCATCCTAAACCCGAAAGCCCTGGGGTATACCACCACGGCGTATATCGGGATTTACCTGGATAAGGCGATGAGCAACCCCTCTGCCGTAAAGGAGCTTAAAAAGATCCCTGAAGTGCTTGAATGTCATTACACCACTGGCAACTGGTCCATCCTGATCAAAGTGCTCTGCAAGGACAACGAACACCTGATGCACCTGCTGAACAAAAAAATCCAGCAAATTGAAGGGGTATCCAGAACGGAGACCTTCATTTCGCTGGATCAGCAAATCGATCGTCAGATTCAAATATGACCCGCAAGGGCGTTAATCCCTGCCGCCAAACACCTGAAGCCCCCAGTATACGAGGTTTGCCAGGGCCCCTATAGCAGCAACTACATAGGTTCTTGCAGCCCATTTCAAAGCATCTTCAGCACCCTTGTATTCCTGGGGTGTTACCATTCCCGTGCGCTTCAACCAGGCCAGTGCCCTGTTGCTCGCATCGTACTCCACGGGAAGGGTGATAAAGCTGAACACCGTTGCAAGGGCCATCATAAAAAGTCCGGCCACGGCAATCCAGTATCCCATACCTGCCCCCGCTGCGGCACCGAGGATCAGACCTCCAAAGACCAGCCATGTGGACATGCCAGAGGTTACACTTACCACAGGCACCAGTTTGGACCGCATGGTAAGCCACTGATAGGATCTCGCGTGTTGGACGGCATGACCGCATTCATGGGCGGCAACGGCTGCGGCGGCAGCATTCCGCTGATGGTAGACCCCCTCACTGAGGTTTACGGTTTTTTTTAGCGGATTGTAGTGGTCCGTGAGCATCCCTGGGGTACTGACGACTTCTACATCACTAATCCCGTTATCTGCCAGCATCTTTTGGGCGATCTCCGCACCGCTCATCCCGTTCTGAAGATGCACTTTTGAATAGTGCTGGAATTTACTTTTCAGTCTGGAGCTCACCAACATGCTGACCAGGGCTATGGCCCCAAGCAAAATATAATATCCTGTTATTCCCATAAGTAATGTCTTGTAGCGCTAAAATTACCAAATGGAAAGCAAAAACCCGGCCATAGGCATAAAAATGCCTTTTAAGGTTGTGTTAACTGTAAAGCTGTCAGGAAAGAAGTAAGGCTAGGCCGTTACGCTGTGCATGGGGCCAAAAGTCTCCAGGATTTCTTCGTAGACAATTTCTCCCTTCACAATATTCAATCCCTTTTGAAGGGACAGATCAGTGGAACAGGCTTTTTCCCAACCAAGCTGGGCCAGCTTCAGCACATACGGGAGGGTTACATTGGTCAGTGCAAGTGTTGAGGTATACGGCACGGCCCCTGGCATATTGGCCACACAGTAATGCACTACATCGTCAATAATGAATATAGGGTCCTCATGCGTAGTGGGACGGCTGGTTTCCACGCATCCTCCCTGGTCTACAGCAACATCGACAATGACAGCACCCGGATGCATGGTCTTCAGCATGTCGGCAGTGATCAGTTTTGGGGCCCGGGCTCCTTTGATCAGGACACCCCCTACTATCAGGTCGTGCGTTCGGACATGCTTTCTGATGTTGTATTCATTGGAAAACTCTGTGACTACGTGGCTGGGCATTACGTCATTCACATAGCGCAATCGCTTCATGTTGACATCCATCATGGTCACATGTGCTCCGAGACCGGCAGCCATTTTGGCAGCCTGTATCCCAACGGTACCCGCTCCCAGGACCAATACCCTGCCGGGGGGAACCCCTGGAACCCCTCCGAGCAGCACTCCCCTTCCCTTAACCGGTTTTTCGAGATACCTGGCTCCCTGCTGGATCGCCATGCGTCCGGCCACCTCGGACATGGGGGTCAGGAGGGGAAGTGATCCGTCCGGATCCTCAACGGTTTCGTAGGCAATGCATATGGCCTGGCTGTTGACCATGGCCTGGGTGAGTCGTTCACTGGAAGCAAAATGGAAATAGGTAAAAATGATCTGCCCTTTTTGAACGAGACTGTACTCTTCTTCAATGGGCTCCTTAACCTTTACAATCATATCGCTCATCGAATACACCTGGCCTATCGTATCCAGGATCGATGCACCCACCTTTTTGTAATCCTCATCGTTGAATCCACTGCCTTTGCCTGCTCCCGATTGTACATAAACGGTATGTCCCTTGTGAGACAGTTCCAGGACCCCGGCTGGAGTCATCCCTACCCGGCTTTCGTTGTTCTTGATTTCTTTTGGGATTCCGATGATCATTTGATTGCTTTTTTTGGCTGGTTAAAGATGAATCAAATTTATGTTATTGGAAACAATAATCGACAAAATGCAGGGGGTAAAGTTTTCAAAATGCCATTTTTTACGATGTTACCCCTTAAATTAAGGGGGTGATAAGCGTAATTTTTAAATTTATTAAGAAAGCACTATATCGATGACCTGGTACTCAGGCTTCCTTGAATCACCCAAAGTCACAATTTTTAAAATGGATGTAAACCGCGGCGTGGGTGAAGTGATTTTCGAATACTGCTAAGGTTATGCAGGGTGCCGGCGTAGATTTAGAACGGGTGGGCGGGTGGGGTCCCTATCGAAAACCCATACAACCCACAAAACAGAGACACCGCTCCACTAACCCAAGCCAGAGCGCGATCCCCTCTGGCTCAGACCACGATATTGACGATCTTTCCGGGAACTACGATGACTTTCCTGGGAGTGCGTCCTTCGAGCTGTCGTTGGGTGTTCTCATGGGCAAGCACTGCCTTTTCGATCTCTTCCCGGCTCAAATCAAGGGAAAGGGACAACGTAAATCGCATCTTACCATTGAACGAAACAGGATACTCCTTCGTGCTTTCTACAAGGTATTTCTCCTCGTATTTTGGATATGGAACCCGGGCTATGGAGCCATCATGACCCAGCTTATGCCAAATTTCCTCCGCTATATGAGGCGCATAAGGCGCTATCAACACGGCCAGGGGTTCAAGGATATTCCTTGATCGGCACTTCTGGGCAGTAAGCTCATTGACACAAATCATAAAGGTGGAAACCGAAGTATTGAAGGAAAAATCCTCGATATCTTCTGTTACTTTCTTGATGGTCTTGTGAAGGGTCTTCAGATTATCGCCAGTAGGTTCATGCTCTATGACCTCAAAGGCACCATCGGGGCCCTGATGGTATAATCTCCAGAGCTTTTTGAGAAACCCGTGAACCCCGCTCAGCCCAGCTGTGTTCCATGGCTTGGACTGCTCCAGGGGGCCCAGGAACATTTCATACAGACGCAGGGAATCCGCTCCGTAGTCCGCACAAATCTGGTCCGGGTTCACCACATTGAACCATCTTTTGGACATTTTCTCCACCTCGCGCCCGGTGATATACTTGCCATCCTCCAGCACAAATTCCGCGGCTTCGAACTGGGGTTGCCACTTCCGGAGCTTCTCTACATCCAATTCATCGGCACCGTTGACCAGGTTGACATCAACGCGTATTTCCTCTACTGAGGCCTTGGCCGTCAATCCCTTGCTCAGGTACTGCTGCGTGCCGCTTTTCCGATATACGATGGCGCTGGTCCCCAGGATCATCCCCTGATTGATCAGTTTCCTGGCATACTCATCCCTGGGGATCCATCCGCGATCAAACATGAACTTCTGCCAGAAGCGGGAATACAGCAAATGACCGGTAGCGTGTTCGCTGCCACCGATGTAGAGATCCACATCCTGCCAGTACCCTATGGCTTCCTCTGAAACCAGGGACTCCCTGTTCCCGGGGTCCATATAACGGTTGAAGTATTGGGAACTACCAGCCCACCCCGGCATCGTATTGAGCTCCAGGGGGAAGACTTTTATGCGATCAATTTTGCTGTTGGCCACCACCTCTTCCTTCTCGGTATCCCAGGCCCAGTGCGTGGCATTCCCCAGGGGCGGATCGCCGGTTTCCGTCGGCAGATATTTCTCTACTTCGGGGAGGGTTAACGGCAAGCAGTGTTCCGGAATCAGGCATGGCAAACCATCTGCATTGTAGTAAACGGGGAAAGGTTCACCCCAATACCGCTGGCGGCTGAATACCGCATCCCGCAGGCGGTAGTTAATCTTTCCTTTCCCCTGGCCTTTCTGCTCCAGGGCTTCGGTTACCTTTCGGCTGGCTTCTTTCTGCCCCAGCCCGGTTATAAAGTCAGAATTCGCAATGATGGCAGTCTGCTTGTCCTCAAAAGCGCCCTCTTCGAGCGAAACCCCCTCGAAGATATTGGGGATGGGGATATCGAAATGCCGTGCAAAATCAAAATCCCGTTGATCCCCACAGGGAACCGACATTACCGCACCGGTGCCGTAACCGGCAAGCACGTAATCACCAATCCAGATGGGTATGGCTTCCCCGGTAAAGGGATGGGAAGCATAGGCCCCCGTGAATACCCCGGAGATCGATTTCACATCCGCCATCCGGTCCCGCTCCGAACGCATTGAAGTAGCCTCTATGTACGCTTCCACCTCGGGAAGCTGACCAGGGCTGCTAATCTTAAGCACGAGCTCATGCTCCGGAGCCAGGGTCATAAAACTCACCCCGAAAATAGTGTCCGGGCGCGTAGTGAAAACCTCAAGGGGAAAAGACTCGGGCTGGTGTGAAGCAGGTTTTGTATGAAATACGACAGAGGCCCCTTCAGAGCGTCCGATCCAGTTTGTCTGGGCATCCTTAAGGGGCTGTGGCCAGTCCACCTGTTGCAAACCATCCAGCAGGCGTTGTGCATAAGCCGTGATGCGCATGCTCCACTGAGTCATCTTTTTTCGGATTACCGGATGGCCGCCCCGCTCCGAAACCCCGTTCACGATTTCGTCGTTGGCCAGGACGGTTCCCAGCCCCGGGCACCAGTTCACCTCCGTGTCTGCCAGGTAGGTCAGACGATATTTCAACAGGATGCGCTGCTTCTCTGCGGCTGAAAATTCACGCCATTCCCTGGCTGAGAATTCAGGAGTGTCCTCGTCACAAGCCGCCTCCACTTCGCTGTTGCCTGCCTTTTCAAAAAAATGGATCAGGGTATCAATGGGCTCTGCCTGGTCGTTTGTTTTGTTATACCAGGAATTAAACAACTGCATAAAAATCCACTGAGTCCAGTGGTAGTATGCAGGATCCGAGGTTCTTACTTCCCTGTCCCAGTCAAAAGAAAACCCAAGCTGGTCGAGTTGTTCCCGGTAACGCGAAATATTCTCCTCCGTGGTAATGGACGGATGCTGACCGGTCTGTATCGCATACTGTTCAGCAGGCAGTCCAAAAGAGTCGTACCCCATGGGATGAAGGACATTATATCCCTTATGCCTTTTGAAGCGGGCGTAGATATCACTGGCGATATATCCAAGGGGGTGACCCACGTGCAGTCCGGCACCGGAAGGATACGGAAACATGTCCAGTACATAGAACTTGGGCTTGTCAGAAGGAAATTCTGCGCGGTAGGTTTTATGTTCGGACCAATACTGTTGCCACCTGGCCTCTATCTGCCTGAAATCGTAATACATGTTTTCGGGTAAAAATATAGGGGTTGCAAGCCCTGGAGGTTTATTCCCGGCAAAAATAAGTGGAATCCATTTACTTTCCTATTTTTACATATCCTTAGTTCGGTTATGAGCAAATCGTTTGAACGCTATCAGAAGCGTAAACTCATATCTTCCTATTTTTCGGTCATTCTCAGCATTTCCCTGGTGCTGTTCCTGCTTGGGATGCTGGGCCTGCTGGTGCTGAATACCAATAAGCTGGCAAATCATTTCAAGGAAGAAATCACCCTCTCCGTTTTCCTTAAGGACGCCGCCAAGGAAGTAGAGGTAAGCCAGCTCCAGAAAAATCTGGTAATGGCGGACTATACCAAATCAGCCGTATTTGTTTCCAAGGATGATGCGGCCCGGGAGCACAGTGAGGAAATCGGAGAAGATTTTCTGGAATTCCTGGGTTATAATCCTTTGCGGAATTCCATCGATGTAAACCTCAAGGCGGCCTTTGTCAACACCACTCAGGTGGATTCCATTGTACGCGACATTGAAACCAACAGTTTTGTGGAAGAAGTCAGCTATGACCGTCCCACCCTGGACCTGCTGACCAAAAATGTGCGTCGGGTAGGGCTTATCATCCTGATTGCTTCCGGACTCTTTACCTTAATAGCAGTCCTCCTTATCAACAGTTCTATCCGCCTTTCCATTTATTCAAAACGATTTATAATCAAAACCATGCAAATGGTTGGGGCCACCAAGTCTTTTATCCGATGGCCCTTTATATGGACCAACATAAAACTCGGTATGCTCGGGGCAGTTCTCGCGCTACTGGCCCTGGCGGGGCTGCTGACCTATCTGGATCGGAATTTCCCCCAACTGGGACTCTTGCAAGACTTCATGGACCTTATTTTGGTATTTGGAGGGGTCTTTGTTGCCGGGGTGGTGATTTCGCTGGTAAGCACCTATTTTGCCACCCAGCGCTTCCTTAACCTTCGGACAGATGATTTATATTATTAAATTTGCGGCATGAGCAAGAAAAACAAGGGAGGCACCCCAAAAAAGCCGGCACAGGAGTTTATCTTCCAGCGGAGGAATTATCTGTTGATGTTCCTCGGCCTTGTATTTATCATTTTGGGGTATGTACTAATGGCAGGAGGCGGCAGCACTGATCCAAACGTCTTCAGCGAGGATATTTTCAGCTTCCGGAGGATCCGATTGGCTCCCACCCTGGTCTTAATAGGCCTGGGTATTCAGGTTTTTGCCATCCTGGCCAACCCCAATAAGAAGAAATCCAAGTAATTGGAAATAATAGACGCCATTATTCTGGGCATTATTCAGGGATTAACCGAATTCCTGCCCGTTTCTTCCAGCGGACATCTAGAATTGGGAAAGGTACTCTTGGGGGACACCTCTGTCCCCGAGGAAAGCCTGATGTTCACCGTAGTGCTGCACTTCGCCACGGCCCTGAGCACCGTTGTGGTTTACCGGAAGGATGTTTGGGAAATCCTGAGTGGGTTGTTTGCTTTTAAGGACAATGAAGAACTGCGCTTTTCCCTGAAAATCGTCCTGTCTATGGTTCCTGCCGCCCTAATCGGTTTGTTCTTCGAGGAAGAACTGGAACAATTGTTCAGTGGAAATATCATTTTGGTGGGGAGTATGTTGCTGGTTACCGCTTTGCTGCTTTTTCTGGCGGATCGGGCAAAGAACACCCATAAAACAGTATCCTTTGGAAATTCGTTCGTCATCGGGATTGCCCAGGCAGTGGCCATGCTTCCCGGAATATCCCGGAGCGGGGCCACGATTGCCACTTCCGTTTTGCTGGGGATTGACAAACGCAGGGCCGCCAGGTTTTCATTCCTAATGGTCGTCCCGCTTATCCTGGGGAAGATCGGCAAGGACTTCCTCAGCGGAGATCTGGACTTCCGAGGCGACAATATCGAGGTTTTAGGTGCAGGCTTCATCGCGGCTTTCGTTGCAGGACTACTTGCCTGTACATGGATGATCCAACTGGTCCGCAATTCCAAGCTCACCTTTTTTGCTTTATATTGTTTAATCGTTGGTGCAATCGCCATTGGCGCAGGCCTATGGCTTTAATGCATCCTAATTAGTCCACCTGCCTTGGAATTTAACAAAGAAGCTTTCCTGGAAGGACAAACCCTGCTGATAGACAAACCCTACGAATGGTCATCTTTTCAGGCCCTGAATTCAGTTAAATGGACCCTGCGCAAAGCCTTTGGACTGAAAAAGATCAAAGTAGGGCACGCGGGCACCCTCGATCCGCTGGCCACGGGCCTGTTATTGATCTGTACGGGTAAAAACACCAAAAAAATACCCCAGCTCCAGGCCATGGAAAAGGAATATACCGGCACCTTTTACATGGGGGCAACCACCCCTTCGTACGACCTGGAAACAACCGTGGATGCCACCTACCCAATCGACCACCTCACCGAGAAGATGTTGCATGAAGCCGCCAGATCCTTTATGGGTGAAATCCAGCAGCAGCCACCGGTGTTCTCCGCGATAAAAATAAAAGGAAAACGACTCTATGAATACGCCAGAAAGGGCAAGGACATAGAAGTCCCTTCCCGGAAGGTAACGGTTCACGCCTTTGACCTTACCAGGATCCAACTGCCCGAGGTGGACTTCAGAGTGCGTTGCAGCAAGGGCACCTATATCCGGTCATTGGCCCACGATTTTGGCAATGCCCTGGGCTCGGGAGCATATCTTTCCGAATTGAAAAGAACCAAAATAGGGTCATACAACGTAAATAATGCAGTGAGCCCCAATGATTTCAGGGATTTATTTCGAAGATCCGGGTTCGACATCTAGGTCTTTCCGGTATATCGAATATTCCGGTGATAAAATAAATCCCCAAAAAAGCGGTTATAGCTTTATGAATTTGACCCGCAGTCAGTTAGCGTTTTTGATCACCTTCTTTTCGATGAGTATCGTGGTGTTGACCCTTTTCAATATCCGCCTGGGTACGCGTCTGGAGGAAGAGTACGTGATCGAAATGAGCCTTGCGGATGAGGAACTGGAAGCCATGCTTGAGGAAATCGAGGAACAGGAGCGCCAGGCTGAAAGCGATCCGATCAAATCTCATATGGCCCTGAATGAAACCGCTAAACCGTCCTTCGGGACTCCGGAACCGCTGAAGACCCTTGAGGAACTTATGGCAGAAAGAGAATCCCAGGAAGGTTCTGAACCCGCCGAAGACTTCAGTTCGGACAACTTCACCAATTCCCTGAAGCAACTGGCCGAGAGGCGGGAAGAAAACAAAGAACAATTGGGGGAGAAAGAAGCGGAGAAAAAGGAATACACCAATTATCTCAAGGACCGCCGCACCTCTATCAGCTACTCCCTCCTTGGCCGGAACCATTACGAACTTCCACCGCCTATTTACACCTGTATCGAAGGCGGGAAGGTGGTGATCAATATAGAGGTGGATGCCCTGGGCTTTGTGACTGATGCCCGGTTCAACGAAAAGAGTTCGTCCACGACTAATGGCTGTCTGGTGGAAAATGCCATTAAATATGCCCTTCAGGCACGCTTCAGCTCCTCGGAGAAAGCATCCCAAAAGGGCACGATCACCTATCTATTCCAAAGCAAGTAAGGAGGAGAGCTCCTGGATTATCTGCACGCCACGATCCTGGTTATACCATTTCTGTAGCGACTCCCTGAACTCCGGAGTGAGTTTCCCGTGTTTTTCTTTATAGGATTCCACCAACTGCCTGGCCCCGATGGGACGCGGGCCCCAGCTTCCCACTACCTGGTTGGAATCCGGCTGGACCACCAGAAGCTTGGGAATGGAACGAGCCCCCTCGGTAAGGAATCGATCCATCAGTAACAGATGTTCATCCCTGTGGGCGATTCTGAGATTCAGGGATGGAGCAGCAGACGCAAAGGCGTGCATGACCGGCAATACAGGAGCCGCATCCCCACACCAGGTTTCGGTAAGGACGAGCCAAATACGGTTCTGCTCCATTTCGGCAAGGGTTGTTTTCAAGGCTTCCGGCAACACGATCTTTTTATCCCAGCGATTCATCCGCTTGTGATTCAGCAAGGTGTAATAGACGTATGCCTCGGACTGGTTAAACCCTGAGGTTCGGCCCTCCGCAACCTGTTTCTGGACCAATTCCCGATAGGCGGAATAATCCAAACTCTTTTCAATAGCTTCTTTTACCAGGGTGCTTTCCTGTACCAATATATCAGCGTTATGTTGCATTCGTTTTTAAGTAAAACTCAAGGATGACCTCTACTAAGTAGTTCCTCAGCCTAAAACCTTACACCCCTGTCAGCTTATCCAATTCTCAGTTACTGAGCAATGACGGGATTGATAGCAAGTGCCTGGAACAGCTTAGCTTTGGCCATAAGGTATTTGTTCTGTACCTCATTGGCTTTTAGGCGTGCATCGATCAGGGCCTGCTCCCGGCTGTTGATCAGGAAGAGTGAGCTCTCCCCAAAGCTGAACTTGCGCTCCTCGGCCGTGAGCAAACGATCATAATCCACCACGATATTCCCAATCAGCGCATTCTGGCGATCAAAGGAATCCAGTTCATTATAGATCGCCAGGACTTTGTTCCGAATACTCACCCAGGCATTGTCCCGCTCGAACTCCGCATCCTGCAATTTAAAGCGGGCAAGCTTTAGCGCGCCCCGCTCCTTTCTGAGGAAGAGTGGCATGCGGAACGTTATCCCGCCTTTATAGTCCTGGGTGTTGAAGGAATTAATAAGTTCAGGGGTATCCGTCAGGAAATTGTATTCCAGATTGATCTCCGGCAACAACTGGTTCACCTTCAGGCGCCGATCCACTTCCAGGCCCTGTATCTTGTAGTCCAGGGAACGAAGTTTCGGATGGGATGCCAGCGCAAAACTGTCCAGGGGCACCCCTGCGATCTCCAGGGTTTGATCCACTTCACCAGAAGGCTCAACATCCGGAATGACCCCTTCCTGCAGCTCAATGGGAATATTGTCATCCAGCCAAAGGAAATTGGATAATTCCAGGGCGGCGTTCCTGAAGCGCACCCGGGCCTGTTCGAGCCCCAGATCGCGATTTTGTACTGCAATACCGGCTTCCACGGTATCAATGGGTGCGATATCCCCGGCAAGGGCACTTTGCCGTATGCCCTGAAAGCGCGTCCGAGCGTTGACGAGGAATTGCTCGAATACCATCAGGTCCTTATAGGTCTGCAACCACTTGAAATACGCTTCCGATGCATCAAAAAGGATCTGGTTTACCAACAGGTCGCGGTCCGCCTCACTCTGTTGCTGAAAAAACTTCGCCTTTCTGAGGGTAGCCATGCGCTCATTGATCCACAAGCCATTGAGGACATTCACGGAAACCCCTGCTGCAAAAAGCCCGTCATCCGGAAGGAGTTCATCCGGATTCAGGAAATCCCCTTCATTCTGCTCGAACTGTCCTTTGAACTCAACCCCAAACCAGGTCGGGATCCTAAAGGTTGCATTCAGCCGGTCGTAATACTCGGACCCCTTGAATTCCTTTCGGTCGAAATCAACTTCCAGTTTAGGGTCAAATCCGCCCCGGGACCTCAAAAGGTTCGCATCTGCAGCCCCAATGACCAATCCGGCCTGTTTGGCCACCGGATGGAACTGTTTTACAAATGCGAGATACTCCCGAAATCCCAGCTCCAAACTATCCGTTTGCTGAGCGGACAACAGGGTGGTAAACAGTCCGAAAATCAGATATGTAATCCCTTTTCGCATCTTATTTCTTTGCGGTTTGCTGCATTGGGTCCGGTTGATAATAATTGGGCGGGAAGCCATTGAGCTGACGCCAGAGCTCAAACCAGATCGGCACATCCTCCAGCAGGGCAATGGTATTGGCACCAGAACCTACCCGCAGGTCCTCGGGCCAGGGGTGGTCCTGAGGGTCCGGGGCTACGAGGATCCGGTACTTGCCATTCGGGCTGATAAAAGTTTCTATTGCGACTACCTCCCCCCCATAGGTTCCATAGGAAACATTGGGCCAACCGCTAAAGATGATCACAGGCCATCCGTCAAACTGAATCCGGATCTTCTCACCGAGGTGCATCAGTGGCAGGTCGATGGGATCTACAAAAGTTTCCACCGCCATATCGTAATCGGAGGGCATGATATTGACCAGTTCATCCCCCTCTTTAAAAGTCTCCCCCAAACCAGCCTGCATGGCTTTGTTGATAAATCCGTTCTGAGGGGCGCGGATATAATGCATTTCAGACCGACGCTCATAGTTGGCATATTCATTCTCCAGCTTGGTCACCTGTGCTTCCGAATCGAATTGGGAAGACTGTGCGGTATACTGTTCGCTCTGCGCCTTGGAGATCTTGTCCATGTACTCGGCCTGAATACGCCCGATCTCTACTTCGGCGTTGATCACCTCATTCTTGCTTGCCAAAAGCTTATTCTCCTGGGAGATCAGCTTTGCCTGGGTTTCCTGCAGTTTGAGCTTTTTGGTCTCCACATCGGTCACGGCTTTCAGGCCCTCCTCCTGTAGCTGGGTGGTTCGGTTGTACTGCCTTTCCGCAATGGAAATATTTGTCTTTGCGGCCTCAAGGTCGATGCTGTCGCTTTTCACCTTCAGGTTGGCCTGTATGAGTTTGTTACGGGCCTGTTGCAGCTTTAGCTGCTGCTCGTTTTTCAAGGCCTCGATTTGGTTCTGCAAGGCACGCACCTTTTCCTGGTAAGAGGTGACAGACATGGACTTTGCCTCTATCTGGATCCCGGTCCGCTCTATCAGTCTTGGATCAAAATATTCATTCTTGACCTCAGACATGAACAGGATGGTATCCCCGGCGCGGACATAGTCCCCTTCCCGTACATACCACTTCTCAATACGGCCCGGTATGGGAGACTGGATGGTTTGTGGCCTGTGCTGTGGATCCAGGGTGGTCAGGAATCCTTCTCCCTGTATGTTCTGCGTCCAGGGCAGGAAAAGCACGATCAAACCAATAATGGCAAAGGACAGCAGGAAGCGATTAAAGTGCTTGTAATGCCTTCTGTGAAAGACTTTCTGTGCGGCCATATAACCGGACAGGTCTACCTTTTCATTCAATTTGTTCGGTGAAATATTCAGCATCCTAAATTTCCTTTATGATTTTTCCATCTTCCATCAGTACTACCCTCCCACATTTGGAGGCCCAGCGCTCGTTTTCACTAACCACTACCAGGGCCCACCCGTTGGCGGGGTCGGTAAGGAATTCCATCACCTCATCGGCCTCTTCCAATTTAAAATGATCCAAAGGATCTTTTAAAAGCAACATCCTGGGTTTTCTGAGGATGCTCCGGGCCAGCACTAGCTTTTTACCCACCGTATATGGAATTTGCTTGCCTTCCGGATAAAGAATGGTCTTCAGACCCATGGGTTGCTCTTTGACAAAGGAGATAAGCTTTGTTTTTTCAAGCGCCCAATAGACGCGTTCCATGGAAATAGATTTGTCCCCTATGGTGAGGTTTTCCAGGATCGTTCCCTCAAAAGGGGACTCCTCCGGCATGGACTGGCCCAGGTGGGAACGGTAATAGTTCAGGTTAACGCCCGTAAGGGAAACCTCATTGACAAAGATCTGACCACTGTCGGGTTGGAGGATCCCGGCCATAAGCCTCAGCAGGGTGGATTTTCCCGAGCCCGCCGGTCCTTTGAGCAATACGGTACAGCTGGGGGTTACCTTTAAATTGATTTTATCGAGTATCTTCTTGTCACGTCCGGGGACGTTATAACTGATATCCTTGAGTTCAACATTAAAGCCTTCATCCTCCTTGAATGGTTTTTCACCAACCTGTGATTCGAGGTCCTTGTCCACGACCTGTCCGAGCTTTTCAAGGGAGGTCAGCAGGTCGTAAAACGTCTCAAGGCCAAGGATCAGCTTCTCCACGGAGCTGATCACCAACAGGATGATGATTTCCGCGGCCACGAACTGCCCTATATTCATTTCCTGATTGAGCACAAGCAACCCGCCGATCAGCAAGAGGCCCGCGGTCACCAGTACTTTAAATCCGATCATCTGGATAAACTGCAGCACAAGGATCTTGAAATGGCTCTCCCGGGCTTCCAGGTAAGAACTCACCAGGACGTCATTTTTGTCGATGGCATGGGTGGTATTCCCTGAGAGCTTGAAGCTCAGGATGGACCGGGCAATCTCCTGAATCCAGTGAGCCACTTTATATTTGTTTTGGGACTCTTCCAGGCTGGTCTGCAGGCCTCGTTGTGCCGTAAACTTAAACACCACGTAGATCAGCAGGATCAGCAGCAGTCCGTAAATAATAAAGAATGGGTGGTAGAAAGACAGCAGCAGCAACCCAAAGATGATCTGCAAAAGGGCTGCCGGAAAATCCACCAGGATCTTTGCAAGGGATTTCTGAACCGTTAACGTATCAAAAAAGCGGTTGGCCAGCTCCGGCGGGTAGTAATTCCGCAACTCTTCCATTTTGATCTTGGGAAAACGATAGGAAAACTCAAAGGACGCCCGGGTGAAGATCTTCTGCTGCATGTTCTCAATGATCCGTATCTGCATGAGCTGAAGCAATCCTACAAAGGCCACCCCAAGGGTTACAAGCACTACCAGAACGATCCAGGAAGTACTCACCTGCGCACCCTGTATCAGGTTGATAATCGCCTGGATCCCCAGGGGGAGCGAAAGGTTGACGAGACCTGCAAAAATCGCATAGTAAAAGACCTGGAGAACGTCTTTCTTTTCAAGGGTCATCAGCCCCATGAGACGCTGCCAGGAGGACATAATTTTTTTAGCCATCTGCTTTTGTGTTTAGTGAGGAGAATACCAGTTGCCTGAAATACTCATAAAGGGAATGATCATCCCTGCAATTGGTCAAGGAAGGGAAATGCTCCATCAAGAAATGCTGGTGCAAAACCCCCTCCAGGACGGTACTGGCAAGGCTTTCGGCATAGGAATAATCAGCGTCGACATCCTGCATCATCCTGCCCAGCCTCCCGACGAGTCGTTTGTAGATCTCAAAATAGCCTTCTTTGTTTTCACGGTCGACTTCCTTGGTGAGAAATGACTTTGAATACTCATTGACCACGATCTGATACAGGGCAACCTCATCGATATGCGAAAAGGAAGAATCCGCCACCACCGGCTCAGTCAGGACCTGCAAAGCCTTTTCAAGTTTAGATGCCCGATTCTCAATACTGTTGGTAGTAAGCACGAGTTGATATTCCTTCCATCCCCAGTACCAGGATGACAGGTAGATCAGGAACTTGTGCTTGTTTTCGAAATACCGGTATACAGAACTTTCATTCGATCCGATAAGCGCTCCCAGCTTTCGGAAGGTAAAGTTCTCGAATCCAATCTCCGAGATCATTGCAATCCCATGCTGCACAATGCGCTTGCCAAGGTCCGATGACTCGGGGTCCTTCACAAACGTCTTCTGATTCACAGAGATCTTAACGATTTTGATCAAATCTTTCATAATTCAGAATAAAGCCACGCAAATATAATAGTATTACTATCAGATACTAAATGTTTAACTATTATTTAACGATAGTGTTATTATCATTTAATCCCTCTTACCCTTATAGCGGCCGTCAGATACGGGGAAGCAACCTGCTCCACATGTTCTATTCATTCCCATCGATGACGGCACTGAACCGGGAATCATCCAAATAGCGTCGAAATCCTTTATCTTTAGGATATGGAAAAACACCGCTGTGGTTGGTGCGTGGGAGATGCGCTGTATGAGGCCTATCACGATGAAGAATGGGGCGTACCCGTAGAAGATGATGCCACCCTGTTTGAGTTCCTTTTGCTTGAGACTTTCCAGGCAGGCCTGAGTTGGATCACCATTCTCAGGAAACGGGAGCATTTTCGAGCAGCATTCGATGGTTTTGACTATAGGAAGATCGCCCGATACGGACCGGAAAAGATAGCCTCCCTCCTTAAAGACCAGGGTATAGTCCGCAATCGGTTAAAGATCCATTCAAGTATCTCGAATGCCCGGGCCTTTCTGAAAGTTCAGGAAGAATTCGGTACTTTTAGTACATATTACTGGGGGTTTACGGGAGGAAAGCCAATTAAGAACAAAGTAGCCAATTACCGCTTAGCCCCTTCCACTACCCCGCTATCTGATCGGATCAGCAAGGATCTGAAGAAGCGCGGTTTTAAGTTTGTTGGCAGCACAGTGGTATATGCCCACATGCAAGCCACCGGAATGGTCAATGATCACGAAATAAATTGCTTTCGATACGATGAGGTTTAAAGTGCTTATACTTCTTTTCATCACCCTGGGAGCTGCGGCACACAGCCAGGTGAAGTACGAGAGGGAATTCCGGATCCTGAGGGAACAGTTCCCGCAGGCGTCCCTGGAATCTGTCCAACCCTATCTGGACGGGGTCAGAAAACTCCGGTTTTACAAGGAGATCGACAGCAGCCGGCGGAGCTATGAAATCAAATTCAAAAAAGACCGACTCCATTACAGCGTGGAATTCAATGAGCAGGAAGCATTAGAAGATGTGGAGGTCATCATTAAACCCGTCGATATCCCTGAAGAAGCATGGACCACTATTAGGAAGGATCTCGATAGCAAATGGTCCAAATATAAGGTGCGCAAAATACAGCAACAATATCCCCGGGAAGCCTTCACCTCGGATTCGGATACCTTCCAGAAGGCCTTCCAAAACCTGATCCTGCCGGAGATCCGATATGAGATCGTCGTGAGGGGAAAAACTGAGGATGGGTATCGCGATTACGAATTGTTGTATGACGCAACAGGTGATTTGTTGCTCATGAGGGAATCCCTGCCCCCAAACTATGACCACGTCCTGTACTAGGGCCCTCTGCCTGGCTCTCTTTCTCCTGGCCAGCCTGCCAGCAGCGGGTCAGGATGCCCTGGGACAATTCCTCCAGACCGGGGTTTCCTTCAATTATCCGGTGGCGCCCACCTATTCACACAATTTCTCCCTGAGCCAACGCTACAGTTTTTTGGATCCGGTTCTCGAGACCCGGGGTATCCGGCACCTGGAACTCGCCCATTTTTCATCGTTTAAGTGGGGCGCATCGCGCAGCTTTGGAATTGGGATTTTGTACCGGTTCCGGGAGTGGTTCGACGGTTCGAGGGCAGATGAGCTGCGGATAACGGAGCAGTTGAACGTTGTATCGGAAGGGGAAGTGGTCCGAACAGGCCACCGTTTGCGGGCCGAACAACGCATCTTTTCTGATATCATCCGCTACCGATTCAGGTACCGCCTGGCACTGGATGGTCCGCTTCAGGGCCAATCATTAAACCTTAAAGAATTGTACTGGGTCGGAACCCTGGAAGGGCTTTTTTCCACAGGAGAGGCTTTGCGTCCATTATACGGCATTCGCCCTTCGGCCTATATTGGATACCTGGCCAGTGAGCAGTTCCGAATTCAGATAGGGGCCGAATACCGGCAGGAAGATCTGGGTCGCAATAATATCCCCATCCTATTCTTTTTTACTTCCCTTATCCTGAACTTGTAGCATCTTCAGGAACTGATCCCTGGGAATTTCCTCGGCCCCAAGGCTGGCCAGGTGCCCGGAGTATACCTGGCAATCGATGCATTCATACCCCTTATCACCAAGTTCCCTGACCATATGGATAAATGCAGCCTTTGAGGCATTGGATACCAGGCTGAACATGCTCTCTCCGGAGAAGATGTGCCCCAGATCAATCCCGTAAAGCCCTCCTACCAGTTTTTTGTCCTCCCAGACTTCATAGGAAACCGCATGACCGAGCTTATGCAGCTCTTCATATGCCTGCAACATGCGCTCCGTGATCCAGGTCCCCTGCTGATCCCTTCGGTGAATCCGGGCACATTGGGTGATTACCTCGGTAAAACTGCGGTTGCGGGTAACCTTAAAACGGCCTTTCCGCAAAACCTGCTCCATGCTTCGGGACACCTTTAATCTGCGTGGAAAGAGCACTGTTCGCGGGTCAGGACTCCACCAAAGGATCAGGGAATCGTCGTTGAACCATGGAAATATCCCGGAACGGTACGCAAGCATCAGGCGATCGGTCCCAAGATCACCACCAACGGCCACTAAGCCTTCTGAAGTAGCCTGGTTCGCCGGAGGAAATACCAGCGACTTGGTCAATATGGGAACGGGAATCCTTGGGGTACTCATCACTAGTGCGAAAATAAGGATCGGTCAAAAAATCCACAACCCCCATAGATATATGGATCCAGCGAGAACCATAAAGAGCATTGAATAGGGCAGGATTTCTTTGGCTTTAAGCCGTGTTATGCCCAAAAGGGGCAAGGCCCAGAAAGGCTGTAGCATGTTGGTGAGCTGATCTCCGTAGGCCAGTGACATGACTGCTTTGGAAAGCGGGACATTCAGGGTTCTGGCTGCCTCGAGGATGACGGGTCCCTGAACGGCCCATTGTCCGCCACCACTGGGTACAAAGATATTCACCAGACCCGCGCTGAAAAAGGTAAAAACAGGGAAGGTTCGCGCATCGCTCACCGTCACGAAGAAATGAGAAATCTGCTGGATCAACCCACTTTCCGTCATAATCCCCATAATGCCAAAATAAAGGGGGAACTGGATCAGGATCCCTGAAGTATCCCTGATGGCCTCCTCCACCGCCAGCAAAAACCTGCGAATGTTTCCATGCAGAAGAATGGCCAGCCCAAGCATGAAGAAGTTAAGCATGTCCGGGGTGATGTTCAGGGCGCGTACCTGTGGAAAATACTGGACAAAAAAGGCGAGAAAGATCAACCCCGCCAGAAGATAGGACAGCCACGAAGCACGATCCATGCGCTCCGCCCCCTGGGCCCGTGTGGTGGAGTCCTCCTGAAAGGCATAGGTTGGTAAGGAAATGTGTGAGGGCTCCGATTTACGACCAAGATAGTACGCGAGACCACTGCTGGTTAAAAGCACCAGGAAAAATAGCAACAGGTTCCAGGAACTGAAGATGGTCTCGGAACTCGGGATGGTTTCTGGAAAAGCCATCAGGGAGGCCTGAGGAACAACCCCTTCAAGCAAGCCTGCCACGTGGCCAGGCTCTGACACCTTGATGGGGGCGGATCCGCTGATCCCCCCATGCCAGACCATCAGGCCCGCATAGCCGCAAGCGCCGATCAGCGGATAGTTCAGGGGGATACCGTGCTTCTGGGAGTGCTCTCCCACCTTCCGCGCAAGGATGGCCCCAAATATCAACCCCAGTCCCCAATTAAAAAAAGAAACCAGCATCGTGGATGCGACCACCAACATGGCCGCAGAAGCTCCATCTCTGGCCATGGAGGTGAGTTTGAGAATCAGCCTTTCCATGGGCTTGCTCAGCACCAGAACATGCCCAAGCACCAATATGAGCATCATCTGGTATGCAAAGACCAGGAGGCCCCTGTTCCACAACCCGTGCTCCCAGGATCGCAATACGCCCTCCCAGGGTGTGTCGTATTCCTGGAACGTCCCCTGAAAGAGGGCCAGGCCCATGGTAATCAAGGTCAGCAGGACTGCGATGACAAATGGGGAGGGGAGGAATCTCCTGAAAAGCAATTCAATGGAACGCGTTAGGGACATCAATAGCCTGTTAAGGTGGAAGGCATGCCGCCTGTCCGGTAAGCCTTCAGGAAAGCAATACCCTTTTAGAAGGGAAGGTCATCGTAATCCTCCTCCTTAAGATCTTCCGCAGGCTCAAAGGCCTCCATTGGGGGCGCCGGAGGCATGCCGGACTGTGAGTCTTCGGCCTGCAGGGCTTCAATACGCCAGCCCTGTATGGAGTTGAAGTATTTTGTTTCCCCCTGCGGGTTCACCCACTCCCTTCCCCGCAGGTTAATGCTGATTTGCACCTGCTGACCAACCTGGTAGGCATTCAGCAAATCCGTTTTGTCCTGTATGAACTCGATCAGAAGATGCTGGGGATATTGCTCGTCTGTGGTGATGACAACTTCGCGCTTGCGAAACCCGTTGCTTCCATATGTTTTGGTCTCATCGATTAATTTGATCGTTCCTTGTACTTCCATAACTACTAGCTTCTAAAAATTTTAATTTAAACTGATAATTCCAGGGAGGCGGCCAACAACAGCTTCCAGGCCGTATCTGTATCCCCCTCTTTAATATAATGCCGGGCCTTCTCATGGATCAACACCGGATCTTTGGATCGCAGGACCGCATGTACCTCATCCGATTCCACCACAAATAAGCGTACTTCCTCCGTTGTTGGTGTTTTTTCAACATTTCCAAGGATTCCGAGGTCATTGCCGGTAAGCACGGTGCTATTGCGAATGCCTTCAGGTATTGCATCCACGCCCATGCCTTTGCTGGCCAAAGGTTTGGGAACCTCGAACATCCCTGCCGAGGCCCTGTTGTACCAATTGCCGCCCATACGCCCCACTAAATCCAGCTTTAA
>CBFCWO010000035.1:0-26144 GCA_965601625.1 uncultured Flavobacteriaceae bacterium
CTCGAACCCAGGACCCTCTCCTTAAAAGGGAGATGCTCTACCAACTGAGCTACCAGGTCGTTCTCTGGCGGGCCTTGCCGCCGAACATGGCCTGCTGCGCGTGGCAGCGCAGGCGGGTGCAAATATACAATCTAATCTTAACGAATCAAGGCCCCGGATTAGAAATTTTTGTTTTCTTGAAAAAGCCGCATCTTTGGAGCCGTCATAACCTTTTCAATTCAAATGTTGATCGTTTTACTCGGGTATATGGGAAGCGGTAAATCCGCAGTGGGCAGGGCCCTTTCGGACCACCTTGGGGTTCCCTTCACAGATTTGGATACCTATATAGAATCGGAGGAAGGGAAATCCATTCCGGAGCTTTTTGAAACCCGGGGTGAGCTCTATTTCAGAAGAAGGGAACACGAGTTGCTCAAGCAATTCCTGGAGGGCAATAAGGATGGGGTATTGTCCCTTGGCGGGGGTACCCCTGCCTATGCCGGGAACATGGATTTGGTCACGGCAAAAACGCCTCACACCTTTTACCTGCAGCACTCCATTCCCTCCCTGCTTGCCAGGCTGGAGAAAGAGCGGGAAAACAGACCGATGATCGCCCATCTTCCGGCTAGTGAACTCTATGACTTTATCGGGAAACACCTTTTTGACCGGGTGCCCTTTTACACCATGGCCACCCATACGATCCCATGTGATGATCAGTCCCTGACTTCTATTGTTTCGGAAATAGAAACGCGATTAATCTAAGTAGACCCCATAATCTTTGGGGCTAAAGTCTACCTGAACATGTTCTTCCATGGAAGTGGAGAGGGAAAGCCCTTTGAAATCCGCCTTGATAGGAAAGCGCTTGTAATTCCGGTCGATCAGCACAGCAGTTTTCAGCAGTTTGATAGGGTGGTTCAGGAAATGATGCACGGCATAGATCAGGGTGGTACCCGATTTTAGCACATCGTCCACTACTACAACAGACTTGCCTTCAAATGCCTCAGGCTTAAGGGAAGTGCTAACGCCGCTATCCAGGGGATTGGCTTTGTCCATGATTATTTTGCAGAGCTGGATATCCGCCGGGCAGATCTTTTCCAGGGCCCTTTTGATCTTCCGGGCAAATTCAATTCCGCCCCCTTCAATCCCTGCGAGCACGATCTCCTCTTCATCCACATTGGATTCGTAGATCTGATAGGCGATCCGATTTATTTTATGCAGGATCTGCTGGTGTGACAGGATTCTGTGAACCATGGGAGGTGTTATTTATTCTCAAAGATAAAAAAGAGTTCACTTCCCAATCTCGGTGGAATGGAATTTCTGGCCCGCTCCAGGATCCTGATGTCAAAATGCGGAGTGAACAATTCCTGATATTCTTCGCGGGATCCGCCGTAGGGTGGTCCTTTTTCCGTTAAGGGAAAGTCAAAAAGCAGGCCTGCCAGCAATCCACCGGGGGCCAGTAATTCCTTCATTTTTTTCGCGTATAAAGGACGTTGAACCGGAGGGAGGGCACAAAAAAAGGTATGTTCTACGATGAGGTCAAAAGGGCCTCCGGCGAACTTGAAAAAGTCCCCGACCACAAGTCGATCTTCAGGGAAGGTAATAGGAAGCCGTTCCTGCAGTCGCTCAAGGGGGTATGGAGCAATATCGATAACCGTAAGGTCTGTAAATCCCTGGCGATAAAGGTACTCCGCCTCATAACCCCTTCCCGCACCGGGGACCAGGACCTTGAGGCTCTTGTGCTCCAACTGGTCGATATAAGCCCGGATGGGAGGCGTCACTTCCCCCAGGTCCCATCCGGTTCGCTTTTCCTGATACCGGGATTGCCAATAGGTTTTATTAAGTTTCATCTTTGTATTCGTCCAGGTCCCTTCTGTCTTTTTTGGTAGGCCGGCCCATGCCTTTCTTCCGGTAGTATTCCCTGGTAGCCTGAATGACCTTTAAGTGCTCCTGGGCTTCCTCCGGGGTTGTATCCTGCCGGTAAATCCCGACCCATTTCGCACCTACCCGGGAGGGGGGAATATCCAATACTTTCAGGCTGAGTTTTATTTGATTCTTTCTCAAGGTGATCTCATCCTGTGGCAATACCTCCCTCGAAGGTTTTACAACCTGTTCCCCAATGCGCACATGCCCTTTTTTGCAGGCTTCCGTAGCCTGATTCCTCGTTTTGAAATACCTTGTACACCACAGATATTTGTCGATCCGCATGGGCCAAATCTTTGTTAAGGGATGTGCAAAAATAGGGGAAAATTGTATCTTGCGCCCTTGAAATTAAATGGCTATGTCAGGCAAGCGAATTATTGGAATGCTCTTGGGGTTGGGGTTACTGGCCAGTTGTGGCGATGACGATGGATTGGATGTCGAAGTAGTTCCTCCCAGGGACCTGGCGGAGGTGGCCGTAGAGGATGATGCCGCCCTGAGGGAATACCTGCAGACGCATTTTTACAATTACGAAGAATTCGAGACCCCTCCGGTAGATTTTGACTACAAGATCGTATTTGATACCATCGCAGGTGAAAACGCGGGCAAAACACCCCTTATCGATCAGGTCTCCACGATACAAATCAACGTGACCAGCGAAGAAATGGGGCTGGAAGACCAACCGGATCAGCTGCATAATTTGTACTACCTGGTCTCCAGGGTGGGACCCGAAGTAGCCCCCACGGTAGCGGATTCTGCGTTTGTAACCTATCGCGGAACGCTCCTGGATGGCAAAGATTTCGATGGCTCCTTTACCCAACCCGTATGGTTTGACCTGGGTCGGATCCAGGGCCCCTTGCAGGGGGCGCGAGGGTTTACGGAAGGCATGCCATATTTGAATTCGGGCAGTGGAATAATTGTAAACCCTGACGGCACGGTATCTTCTCAGGATGGTGGGGTAGGAGCTATATTTATGCCTTCAGGACTGGGATATTTTAATGCATCACCTTCGGCAGCCGTTCCGGCCTACAGCCCGCTGATCTTTACCATTGAACTGTTTTCTGTTGAGGAATCAGACCACGACGGAGACGGTATCCCCTCGATTCAGGAAGATCTGAACGGCAATGGATACCTGTATGACGACAATACGGATGAAGAAACCGAACGCGCCACTCCTGGGGCTCCATTGAGGGCGAATTTCCTGGACGACGATGACGACGGGGATCTGACCCCTACGCGGGAAGAGATCATTATAAACCCTGACGGAAGTTTGGAATTTCCGGACTCCAATGGTAATGGGATCCCTGATTATCTGGATCCAAGTGTATCCTAAAGATATTACTCTTAGGTTAAACGAAGGGACTGGAAAGGCTTACAGCAGCTTGTAGGAGAGACCCAGGATGATCTGGGTTGGCCTCGTATCCAGCCGTACCCCTTCAATTTCGCTTATTTCAACATAGTTCGGGCTAAGGCCCCGTTCGTAGCGGATGTCGATCCCCAGTCTCCCCAGATTAAGGCCCCCGCCGATTTGCAGACCCACCGTGAATTCATTCTCCACATCACTGATGTCAATGTCTTCAAGGCCGGTGTCCAGGACATACTGAAAGGAAGGGCCAATAAAACCGTGAAAGAGCTTGAGGAAGCGATGCCCGAAAAGCACCGGAAGGTCCAGCTTGCGCATCTTGAAGGTATCTCCCTCATAATCCGAATTTACTTCGGTGTAGATAAGTTCCGGCCTTAGGTAGGCCACTCCTCCGAAACGTCCCCAGATTCCTACGTGGTAACCTACCCCAGTATCCGGACTGATGCTGGGTAGTTCGTCGATCTTGAGTTCTCCGCTGGAATTAAAGTTGACTCCGGCTTTTAAGCCAAATCCAGAGCCCCCTGCCTGTCCGTAGCAGGCAATGCTCCCCAGCAATGCGAGTACATAAATGATTCTTTTCATAAGTTGTTCTTTTTTGACAGATTCGTTATTCCAATCATGCCTTTTGTTCCATTACCTTATAAACGGCCTTTTCAATGGCCTTATTATTTAACCCGTATTTCTCCATCAGTTGCTCCGGAGTGCCACTTTCGCCAAAAGTATCCTGGGTGGCTACGAATTGTTGGGGTGTTGGCCGGTGGGTAGCCAGTACCCTGGCTACGCTTTCCCCCATACCCCCCAGGTAATTGTGCTCTTCGGCAGTAACCACGCACCCTGTTTTGGTGGCGGATTTTACAATGGCCTCTACATCTATGGGTTTGATGGTATGGATGTTGATCACTTCTGCGGAAACCCCCTGATCCGCCAGGTTTTCCGCCGCGATGAGCGCCTGCCAGACCAGGTGTCCCGTTGCGAAGATGGTTACGTCCGTTCCTTCCTGTAACAACAGGGCCTTACCAATTTCAAACTCCTGATCTTCAGGGGTGAAATTCGCTACTTTGGGACGGCCAAAACGCAGATAGACCGGGCCCTGGTGCTCCGCGATCGCCAGGGTGGCCGCTTTGGTTTGGTTAAAATCACAGGGATTGATCACCGTCATCCCGGGAAGCATCTTCATCAGCCCGATGTCTTCCAGGATTTGGTGGGTAGCCCCGTCTTCTCCCAGGGTGATCCCTGCATGGGAGGCACAGATCTTAACATTCTTTCCGGAATATGCGATGGACTGGCGAATCTGGTCATAGACCCTGCCGGTGGAAAAATTTGCAAAGGTCCCGGTAAACGGAATATAGCCTCCTATAGTGAGGCCGGCGGCAATACCCATCATATTGGCCTCAGCGATACCCACCTGGAAGAAGCGATCCGGGTTATCTGCAATAAAAGCATCCATCTTCAGGGATCCCACCAGGTCCGCGCAGAGGGCTACTACCCTGGGGTCTTTTCTTCCCAGTTCGGCCAGACCGGCCCCAAAACCGCTTCGTGTATCCTTTTTTCCCTGATCCGTGTATTTTTTCATCGGTAAATAAATGTTTGGTTAGTAATCTCCCAGGGTTTCGGGATTTTGGGCGAGGCCCCTTTCGAGTTGTTCGTCGTTCGGGGCTTTGCCATGCCAGGCATGGGTGTGCATCATATAATCGACGCCATGCCCCATGACGGTTTCCATGATGACGGCCACGGGCTTCCCTTTACCCGTGTGTTTTTTGGCCTGCTCCATGGTTTGAATGACGGCCTGCAGGTCATTGCCATCGGGAAGGGTGATCACATCCCACCCAAAGGCTTCAAACTTTGTTCTTACATCCCCCAGGGGCATAACCTCTTCTGTGGGCCCGTCGATCTGCTGCCCGTTGCGGTCAATGGTGGCAATCAGGTTATCCACTTTGCGCCCGGCGGCGAACATGGCTGCTTCCCAGATCTGTCCTTCCTGTAGCTCCCCATCCCCATGAAGGCTGTAGACCAGGTGCGGGTCCTTGTTGAGCTTTTTTGCCAGGGCAGCGCCTATGGCCACGGACATTCCCTGCCCGAGCGAGCCAGAAGCTATGCGGATGCCCGGCAGCCCTTCATGCGTTGCCGGATGGCCCTGCAATCTGGAGTTGATCAGCCGGAAGGTGCCCAGCTCCTCTACGGGAAAGAATCCCCTACGCGCCAGTACGCTGTAATAGACCGGGGAAATATGCCCGTTGGAAAGAAAAAACAGGTCTTCCCCCTTCCCGTCCATATCAAATGTATCCCTCAGGTTCATTACCCGGTTGTACATGGCCACAAAAAATTCAGTACATCCCAGGGAGCCCCCCGGGTGACCGGAATTCACCTTGTGCACCATTCGAAGAATATCCCTGCGAACCTGCGTGGCCAGGGCTTCCAATTCCTTGAGTTCCGACATCTGTATTCGTTTAATTTCCTTCAAAAGTACGGGCATTCTGGCGGCTAAACAACCCATATTATTACTAGTTATCAACGGCGGTGCCAGGGTGTAATTTTACAATTTCCTTTGGGAGGGAATGCCCCTGAGTTGCGTATCTTTGGCAGCGCGAATGGAGCGTTTTACCCTTGAACATACAGATCCGAAGACCCGTGCCCGAGCTGGTCTTTTCAAGACTGACCATGGAGTTGTAGAAACGCCCATATTCATGCCGGTTGGAACGGTGGCCACGGTCAAAGGCGTTCATCAGCGGGAGCTAAGGGAAGAAATTGACCCGGATATCATCCTGGGCAATACTTACCATTTGTATCTGCGCCCCGGCATGGAGATCCTGGAGGCAGCCGGCGGATTGCACGCTTTTATGGGGTGGGACAGGGCCATTCTGACAGACAGCGGGGGATACCAGGTCTATTCCCTCTCGGGAAGCCGGAAGATCGAGGAGGAAGGGGTGAAGTTCCAGTCCCATATCGACGGTTCCCGCCACCTTTTTACCCCGGAACGGGTAATGGACCTGCAGCGCAGCATTGGCGCTGATATCATCATGGCCTTTGATGAGTGTACCCCCTATCCCTGTGATTACCAGTACGCCGCCCGATCCATGCACATGACCCACCGATGGCTGGATCGATGTATGGCACATCTGGAGAAAACCCCTCCTAAATACGGGTACGACCAAAGCTTCTTTCCAATAGTACAGGGTTCGGTATACAAGGACCTCCGCAAACAATCGGCTGAGTATATTGCCGGTGTGGATGCCCCGGGCAATGCCATTGGGGGACTCTCCGTAGGCGAACCCGCAGAAGAGCTGTACGCCATGGCAGAGGTGGTTTGTGAAATTTTGCCAGAGGACAAGCCCCGGTACCTGATGGGGGTTGGCACCCCCATTAATATCCTGGAGAATATCGCTTTGGGGGTGGATATGTTCGACTGCGTCATGCCTACCCGGAACGGGCGTAACGGCATGTTGTTTACCTCGGAGGGCACCATCAATATCAAGAACAAGAAATGGGAAGCCGACTTCTCACCCCTGGACCCCATGGGGCTTACCTTTGTGGACCGGGAGTATTCCCGGGCCTACCTCAGACACCTCTTTGCGGCAAATGAGTATCTTGGCAAGCAAATCGCCACCCTGCACAACCTGGGATTCTATCTTTGGCTGGTGCGGGAGGCCCGCAGGAGGATAGCGGAGGGAAGTTTCGGTCCGTGGAAGGACAAAATGGTAAAGCAAATGGACAAAAGGTTGTAGGCGCATGACCATTATAGACCGGTACATACTGAAGAAATACCTCTTCACCTTTGGGCTGATGCTACTGCTGTTTGTCCCGATCGGGATCATGCTCAACCTGGCGGAACAGATAGGGAAGATGATCGACAACGAGGCGCCCCTTATGGAGATCATCGTCTATTACATGAATTTCACCATCTATATAGGACACCTGTTGTTTCCTATTTTTTTATTCCTTTCCATTATCTTTTTTACCTCCAAACTGGCAATGAACACGGAAATCGTAGCCATCCTGTCATCGGGGGTGTCCTTTGGGAGGTTTCTGAAACCATATTGGATCGGAGCCTCCATCATAGCGGTTATGATGCTGGTGATGGGGATGTTCATCGTGCCGGCAGCCAGTAAGGGATACAACGAATTTAAATTCAAGTATTTAAAGAAGGGAAAGAAAGACCGGGTCACCAACAACATCTTCAATCAACTGGGGGATCGCGACTATATCTATGTCAGCTCTTTTGATCCGGACCGGAAGATCGGCTATAATTTCACCTTCGAGCATTTCGGGGAGGATGGTGAGCTGGAGACCAAGATCAGTGCCGCCAACATCCGATGGATCCCTGCGGACAGCATCTATCGCCTGACTTCCTATACCCGGAGAAACCTCAAGGAGCAAACCGAGCATGTAGAGCGAAAGCGGCGCCTGGATACCGTCTTCCCCTTCCAGATCGATGACCTGACGCCGGTCTCCTATATTGCAGAGACCAAAAACCTGTTTGAGCTCAACGACTTTATCCGGGACCAACGACGCAAAGGGGCCTCAAACGTGAACTCGTACGTCATGGTGCTCTACAAACGATGGGCCCTACCCATTACGGCTTTTGTGCTGACGATCATCGGGGTGGCCGTTTCCTCCATCAAGCGGAGGGGAGGAATGGGCGTAAACCTGGCTTTTGGGATCGGGGTGGCTTTTATCTATATTTTCCTGGACAAGGTCTTTGGCACCCTTGCTGAACAGTCCGGATTTCCACCCTTGCTCGCAGTTCTTATTCCAAATGTGATCTTCGGTCTTGTGGGAATTTATTTGCTGCAGCAGGCCAAAAGATAAGGATGGGTAGAAAGATGCACAATTAGCATAGCCCGATTTTCCAGGATCGTTTATCTTTGCTCCCACCACCTAACCAAAATTTTTGTCTTCCCATGGAATATCTGGATTTTGAACTTCCGATCAAAGAACTTGAGGAACAGTTGGAGAAATGCCAGCTGATCGGAGAGGAGAGCGATGTGGATGTGACTGAGACCTGCATGCAGATCGAGAAGAAACTGGCGGCCACACGCAAGGAAATCTATAAAAACCTTACCGCCTGGCAGCGGGTGCAGCTTTCGCGCCATCCCAACCGGCCCTACACCCTGGATTATATCCGCGCCATTTGCGGGGACACCTTTTTAGAGTTGCACGGGGATCGTACGGTCAGGGATGATAAGGCGATGATTGGTGGCCTGGGAAAAATCGGGGACCAGTCCTATATGTTTATTGGCCAGCAAAAAGGCTATAACACCAAAACCCGTCAATACCGCAATTTCGGGATGGCAAACCCTGAAGGGTACCGCAAAGCCCTCCGCTTGATGAAATCAGCGGAAAAATTCGAAATACCTGTAGTGGCCTTTGTCGATACCCCGGGGGCTTATCCCGGGATCGAAGCAGAGGAACGCGGACAGGGTGAGGCGATTGCACGGAACATCCTGGAGATGACCCGGCTAAAAGTCCCCATAATCGTAGTGATCATCGGAGAAGGGGCTTCTGGTGGTGCCCTGGGGATAGGCGTGGGGGACAAGGTCCTCATGCTGGAGAATACCTGGTACTCTGTGATCTCTCCGGAATCCTGTTCTTCCATATTGTGGAGAAGCTGGGAATACAAGGAACAGGCTGCCGAGGCGCTCAAGCTTACCGCCAGCGACATGAAAAAACTCAAGCTGATCGACGAGATCGTCCGGGAACCCGCGGGAGGAGCGCATGCAGATCGTGAGAAGGCCTTTGAGATCGTAAAGAACAAGATTGCAAAACACGTTCAGGACCTTCAAAAGTTATCACCAAAGGATTTGGTTGCCAAACGCATGGAAAAATACACTTCCATGGGAGTCTTTCAGGGATAATCCTTTTGTAACGAACCGCTTAGAAAATATCCGGAGTTATCTGCTCCGGTTTTTTTCGTTATTAACAAAAAGTCGTAACTTATTAACACCTGAATTGTGGATGAACGGTTGATATCCCGTCAGGATGTCGCGGGTTAACTTAACGTTAATTCTCTACTTTTGGAGCTATGGAGAAATCGAGGGCAGTTGTGGGTCGAAAAATCGGATCACCGGGGATCATTCCTTTGGAGAAAGGGAAAATTCCGCCTCAAGCCGTTGATTTAGAGGAGGTTGTTCTCGGCGCTATGATGATCGACAAAAAAGGGGTCGACGAGGTAATCGATATTCTGCATCCCGATGTCTTCTACAAAGAAGCGCACCGTTATATATACGATGCCATCTTCAAGCTGTTCGAATCCTCCGAACCGGTGGATTTATTAACCGTTTCGGCCCAACTCAAGCAGGACGGAAAACTCGAGATGGCGGGTGGAGACTTTTACCTGATCAAGCTCACTCAGAAAGTGGCTTCCTCGGCCCACATTGAATTCCACGCCCGCATCATCCTGCAGAAGTATATACAGCGCAGCCTGATCAAAATTTCAAACGAGATAATCGAGGAGGCGTATGACGAAGGAACGGATGTTTTTGACCTTCTGGATAACGCCGAAGCAAAACTCTATGAGGTAACCCAGGGCAATTTGAAGCGCTCTGCGGAGACCGCTCAGAATTTGGTGATTCAGGCCAAGCGCAAAATCGAGGAAATTTCCAACCAGGAGGGTCTCAGTGGGATCCCCTCCGGTTTTGACAAGGTAGACCGACTAACTTCCGGCTGGCAACCCAGTGACCTGATCATTATTGCGGCACGTCCGGGTATGGGTAAAACCGCCCTGACCCTGTCGATGGCGCGGAATATTGCCGTCAATGCCAACATACCCGTAGCCTTCTTCTCCCTGGAGATGTCTTCGGTACAGCTGATCACGCGGTTGATCTCTTCAGAGACCGGGCTTTCTTCCGAGAAACTGCGTACGGGAAGGCTGGAGAAACACGAATGGGAACAGCTCAACGTAAAAGTGAAAACGCTTGAAAAAGCCCCGCTTTTCATCGATGATACCCCATCCCTCTCCATCTTTGACCTGCGTGCAAAAGCGAGGCGCCTGGCTTCACAACACAAGATTAAACTGGTAGTGATCGACTATCTGCAGCTTATGACCTCGGGGACAAGCCAGAAAGGAGGGAACCGGGAACAGGAAATCTCGACCATATCGCGAAACCTCAAGGCCCTTGCCAAAGAACTCAATGTTCCGGTCATCGCGCTCTCCCAGCTCTCCCGGGCCGTGGAGACCCGTGGAGGGAGCAAAAGACCCATCCTGTCGGACTTAAGGGAATCCGGGGCCATCGAGCAGGATGCGGATATCGTCTCCTTTATCTACCGCCCTGAATACTACAAAATCGATGAATGGGATGATGAAGAACGCACGCCCACTCAGGGGCAGGCAGAGTTGATCGTAGCCAAGCACCGTAATGGCGGCCTTGATAATATTCGGTTAAAGTTCATTGCCCATCTCGGGAAATTTGATAATTTGGATGACTTTGATTCTCCTTTTGAGTTTCAATCCAAGATGAATGCGGAAGGCGAAAATCCCTTTTTGACCAGGGACCTTCCCAGCACTGAACAGGCCTTTGGAAGCTCCATGAATGACCTTCCGGAGGAAGACCCGGATGATGATGTACCCTTCTAGATCGAACAGAGCCCCCCGTATTTTTGTTTCTTTTCTCTTTCTATTGTGGATCGGCCTGGCTGAGGTGTCGGCTTCGATGCTCCTGATCCCCATGGATGTGGAAGGCCAGGAGAATCACCTGAAAGCCTATGGCATTACCTACTGGGTGCTTACCAAACAACAAAAAGTTCAATGGCTGCTCAATTACCGGGGAGGGTCCTTCCTCCTTCCGGACGGGGAACCCATTCGAAACGAATGTCGAATTCGGGGTGTTTCTTTTGAAGTGCTGTCCGATGCCCAGGCCGGGCAGATCCTGGATGAGATTTCCAGCCCTTCCCAAAATATGGAGTCCGTCATCCTGGAGAAAGCACCCAAGATTGCCGTCTATTCCCCTAAGGATAAACAACCCTGGGACGATGCGGTAACCATGGTCCTTACTTACGCTGAAATCCCGTATGCGACCATCTATGACGAGGAGGTCCTGAATGATGAACTGGCCCTTTACGACTGGCTTCACCTGCACCACGAGGATTTTACCGGGCAATACGGCAAGTTCTATGGGGCGTACCGGGCTGCACCCTGGTATATTGAAGGTAAGAAACAGGCAGAGGCCCTTGCATCAAAACTCGGGTATGACAAGGTGTCGGAGGAAAAGGGCGCCGTGGCCCAGAAGATTCGCAACTATGTGATTGGGGGCGGCTTTATGTTTGCCATGTGTTCCGCTACCGACAGCTTTGACATTGCTCTTGCCGCGGAGGGTGTCGATATCTGCGAGCCCATGTTTGACGGGGATCCCTCAGATCCGAACTATCAGCAACGCCTGGATTATGGAAAGACTTTTGCCTTCAGGGATTTTACGCTGGAGCGCAATCCGAGGCGCTATGAATTTTCCTCCATCGATATGACCAACAAACGGGAAGATGTTCCCAGGGAATCCGACTATTTCTCCCTTATGGATTTTTCTGCCAAATGGGATCCGGTTCCGACGATGCTCTGTCAAAACCACACGGCCCTGGTCAAGGGTTTTATGGGGCAGACCACGGCGTTTACACGGTCTGAGATCAAACCCACCGTCCTGGTCCTGGGTGAAAACCGCCTCAATGGGGAGGCGCGGTATATCCACGGGATCAAGGGCCGCGGATTCTTTACCTTCTATGGCGGACACGACCCTGAGGATTACCAGCATCGGGTGGGTGACCCCAAAACCGAACTTGAATTGCACCCAAATTCCCCCGGGTATCGGCTGATCCTGAACAATGTGCTTTTTCCGGCTGCCCGCAAGAAAAAACAGAAGACCTAGTCGAGTTGCTGGAGGAGCTGTTCCAGGATGTTTTCCACACCCTGCTCATCATTGCTGAGGGTTTGGTATCTGGCTGCATGGAGCACATTGGGATGTGCGTTCGCCATGGCAAAACTGAACTCCGCCTGCGCGAGCATTTCCAGGTCGTTGTTGTAATCCCCAAAAACCAGTGTCTCTTCCGGTGATACCTCTAATTCGCGTTGAAGAAGTTGCAGGGCATGCCCTTTATGTGCCTTTCGGTCAGAAAGGTCCACCCAGTGAGCGCCCGATACCTTAACCTTTAGGCGGTCTTCATACGACCTTACGGCCGGATAAATGAATTTTTCGGCACTTTCGAAGTGGTAAACCGCGATCTTCATGATCTCCCCGGGAAACCCCTGAAGGCGTTCCAGGTATTCAAATTCGGTGTAGTACTCTCCCAATTGTTTCCGGAAAGCGGGGGACGGTGGCAGGAGGTAGGCCCGGTCCTTTCCACAGAGCACGGCATGGGTTTCCCGGAGGTCTTCCAGGGCATCCAGGATTTCGTCCCGAAGCGAAGGTTCCAGCGGTGTGGAAAGCATTTCCCGCCCCTGATGCCGCAAAAGCCCACCATTTTCGGCAATAATGAATAGTTCGTCCAGGATAGGGGAGAGCTTCACGGCAATACTTTGGTATTGTCTGCCGCTGGCAGCGGCAAAGCGGATGCCCCGTCGGCTCAGCTCGCGCTGCAGTTCAAAAAAACGCGTACTGACCTGGTGGTTGGAATCCAGCAGGGTTCCATCCATGTCGGTAACTACCAGTCTGATATTGGCCAGGTTCATGGGCATCGGTTTGCTGCAAAGGTAGTCCTATCCCAATATTTCATTCGGCTATCCCCTTTCTTTAACGTAAATTTCACCTGAGTATGACCTGGGTACAACGAGAAATCCTGCTGCCATCCTATCCCCGTGGGTTCCACCTGATCACTCCACAGGTGATGGAAGGAATCCCTGAAATTCGAGGGATACAAACAGGTTTGCTGCATATCCTGATCAAGCACACTTCGGCAAGCCTTACCCTTAATGAGAATGCGGACCCCAGTGTCCGCAGGGATTTTGAACGCCATATGAACGTCATGGTTCCCGAAAATGCGCCCTATTTTGAACATACCCTGGAGGGGCCAGATGATATGCCCGCCCATATCAAGGCGTCCCTCATGGGGGCGTTCCTGACCCTGCCGGTGACCCGCGGCCAATTGAATCTGGGGACCTGGCAGGGCATATACCTTTGTGAACATCGCGACCGGGCGTCGGGCAGAAAATTGCTGCTGACCTTGCAGGGAGCATAAAAAACCCCGGTTCCGAAAACGATCGGAACCGGGGTCCTAACGAGAAAGCATTTCTGTCTTATTTCACTTTGTCCACAACGGCCTTAAAGGCTTCCGGGTGATTCATGGCGAGGTCTGCAAGGACCTTGCGGTTGAGCTCGATGTTGTTGGCTTTCACCTTGCCCATGAATTCCGAATAGGACATTCCATGCATCCGGGCCCCAGCATTGATACGGGCGATCCAGAGAGAGCGGAAATTTCTTTTCTTGGTTCTGCGGTCCCTGTAGGCGTATGTCATCGCCTTTTCTACCGCGTTTTTGGCAACGGTCCAGACATTTTTACGTCTTCCGTAGTACCCTTTGGCTTGCTTCATCACCTTTTTCCTTCTGGCTCTGGAAGCAACTGAATTTACTGATCTTGGCATTTTAAATTTGTTTTTTTGTAGCAGGCGTCCCGACGCTTCGGGCGCTTTTTTGGCCTGACTCCATGGTTAAACACTTACCGGTCAATCGCGGGAATTACTTGAGCCGCAATTGCTCCTTGATACTCGCTTCATCGGCCTTGTGGACCAATGTGGAGTGCGTTAGCTTCAGCTTCCGCTTTTTTGACTTCTTGGTCAAGATATGGCTCTTAAATGCGTGCTTTCTCTTGATCTTTCCAGACCCCGTCAGCTTGAAACGCTTCTTGGCACTGGATTTGGTCTTCATTTTAGGCATCTGTTCCTTGTTAAATATTAATTCGCTCTCTCGTACTTATTTCTTTGCCTTGGGGGCGATGAACATGGTCATCCGCTTGCCTTCCAATTTAGGCATCTGTTCTACCTTGCCGTAATCCTCCAGATCCTGTGCGAGGCGGAGCAGCAGGATTTCCCCTTTGTCTTTGTACACGATGGATCTTCCTTTAAAAAAGACATAGGCTTTTAATTTCGCCCCTTCCTTCAGGAATTTTTCCGCGTGTTTTTTCTTAAAGTCGTAGTCGTGATCGTCCGTATTGGGTCCAAACCGTATTTCCTTTACAACTACCTTGGAGGCTTTGGCCTTCATGGCTTTTTCCCTTTTCTTTTTTTCGTAAAGGAATTTCTTGTAATCGATAATCTTACAGACCGGCGGCTCTGCTTTGGGAGAAATTTCCACCAGGTCCAGCCCTATTTCCTCTGCTTTGCTTAGGGCATCCTGAGTGCTGTAAACTCCCATTTCCACGTTATCGCCCACCAGACGGACCTTGGGCGCCGTGATTTTCTCATTGATATTGTGCGGAAATTTGTTCTCCCGCTTTGGCCGTGGCCTGAATCGTCTTCGTATTGCTATGACGTAAAGGTTTTAATTAAACTTATTTCAAAACGACTTTAAGGTACTATTTATTTCGTTGGTTACCAAGTCAGATAAGGCCTCTACGGTCATGGCGCCGAGGTCCTCGCCTCCATGCCGGCGCACTGAAATCGTGCCTTGTTCCATCTCCTGGTCCCCGACGATAAGCATAAACGGCAATTTCTGCATCTCCGCCTCCCTGATTTTCTTGCCTACCGTCTCGCTGCGATCGTCTACGAGGGCGCGAATTTCGCAATTTTCCAGGGATTTTAAAACTTTTTGGGCGTATTTTTCGTGTTTCTCACTGACTGGCAGCACGATAGCCTGTTCCGGGATCAACCAGAGAGGAAAATTGCCCCCCGTGTGTTCCAAAAGCAACGCTACAAAGCGCTCCATGCTTCCAAATGGGGCCCGGTGGATCATGACGGGCCTGTGCAGTTCGTTATCATTCCCCTTGTAGGTAAGGTCAAACCGCTCAGGGAGGTTGTAGTCCACCTGTATGGTACCCAATTGCCATTGCCTGCCCAGGGCATCTTTCACCATAAAATCCAGTTTGGGGCCGTAGAAGGCCGCTTCCCCCGGCTCTATGACAAAATCGAGGCCTTTTTCCCTTGAGGCATTGATGATGGCCGTTTCGGCCCGCTCCCAATTCTCGACAGAGCCGATGTATTTTTCCGGGGTTTCCGGGTCTCGCACGGAGACCTGTGCCGTGAAGTTGTCAAAGCCAAGAGATCCCAGCACATAGAGCGACAGGTCAATCACGTCCTTGAATTCCTGGTCCAATTGCTCGTGGGTACAAAAGATATGGGCGTCGTCCTGGGTAAATCCTCGAACCCGTGTCAGCCCATGGAGTTCCCCGCTCTGTTCATACCGATACACGGTCCCGAACTCTGCAAAGCGCTTGGGCAGGTCCCGATAGCTGTAGGGCTTGGCGTTGTAGATCTCGCAGTGGTGGGGGCAGTTCATGGGCTTGAGCAAGAACTCCTCTTCCGCCTTGGGGGTATGGATGGGCTGGAAACTATCTTCCCCGTATTTGGCATAATGACCGGAGGTAACGTACAGCTCTTTTTGCCCGATGTGTGGGGAGACGACCATTTCGTACCCCGCCTTTTTCTGGGCTTTTTTCAAAAACTCCTCGAGGCGTTCCCGCAGGGCCGCCCCTTTTGGCAACCAAAGCGGGAGTCCCTGGCCCACTTTCTGGGAGAAGGTAAAGAGCTCGAGTTCCTTTCCGAGTTTACGGTGGTCCCTTTTCTTCGCCTCTTCAAGCAGGTGCAAATATTCGGTAAGCTCTTTCTGTTTCGGGAAGGAAATGCCATAAACCCGGGTAAGCTGAGGCCGGTTTTCGTCCCCTCGCCAGTAGGCCCCGGCAACATTCAGGATCTTGAACGCCTTGATCAGCCCGGTGTTTGGGATATGTCCCCCCCGACAGAGGTCTGTGAAGGAATCATGGTCACAGAAGGTGATATCCCCATCCTCCAGATTTTCGATAAGCTCCACTTTGTATTCATTTTCCTGCTCCTGGTAGTAGGCAAGTGCATCTGCCTTGGAGACCTCCCGCATTTTGAAGGCGTGTTTTCCCCTGGATATCTCCATGGCCCGCTTTTCTATTGAAGGGAAATCCTTCTCGGATACGGTGTGGTCCATAAAATCCACATCGTAGTAAAAACCGGCATCAATGGCGGGCCCGATGGTCAGCTTGATCCCCGGGTAGAGTTCTTCAAGGGCCTGGGCCAGTACGTGAGAGGAGGAGTGCCAAAAGGCCTTCTTGCCCTCCTGGTCCCTCCATGTGTACAAAACCAGGGCACCATCCTCTTCAAGGGGGGTTACCGTCTCAACCTTGCGGTTGTTAAACCGGGCTGAGATCACGCTGCGGGCAAGGCCTTCACTAATGTCCCGGGCAACCTCCAGGGGGGTCACCCCTGCCGGGTACTCCACCTGTTTGCCGTCTGGTAATGTAATTTTGATCATGGTCGTTTTCCTATAAGTGGACAAAGATAACACCTCCAGGGGATGCGGACAACCGTTAAGGCGCTCCAGGGGATTATTTCCGTCCCCCGAAAAGGGCGTCCAAAAGGGTCTTGATACTGTAGAAACCCATACCGATAGCGCTTATAGCCAGCAAACCTCCCACAACCACTACGGGCAGGAACCAGGGATGGTCCTGATTCTTGAAAGCCTGGTAAAGGACAATGGGGGCCAGGAACATAAGTGCCAACGTATAGGCAAGCCGTTTGACCCCTTTTATCAATAAGTCTCTGTCGGTTTTCAATGGGAGTTCCGTTTGGGAGGCTCAAAAATAGGAAGAATTGCTATCTTTTGCCTTCACAAACCCCTCTGATGCAAACAGACTTCCTTGAAAAAGCCGCCGAAGTATTGAAGAACAACTGGCAGGATGGTTTTACCATTCCCTGTGAAGGGCTATATCCCTTTCAGTGGAACTGGGACTCAGGATTTATCGCCCTGGGTTGGGGACACCTCGATGTGGAACGGGCCAAAATGGAGATCCGGTCCCTCTTGCTCGGGCAATGGCAGAACGGTTTTTTGCCCCATATTGTCTTTCACAATGAGGCTGAGACCTATTTTCCCGGACCGGATGTCTGGGACGTGGGCAGAAGTCGCTTTGCCCCTGAGAAGAAGACCTCCGGGATCACCCAGCCCCCGGTGCTTGGATTTGTGCTGGAATCCCTGTACGACCGCCATGGGGATGCGCTGATGGATTTTGTAGCGGAAGTCTTTCCAGCCCTCTACGCCTGGCACGCCTATTTATATACCCATAGAGACCTCCATAACGAAGGTCTGGTCTATATCTGCCACAATTGGGAGGCCGGGACGGACAATACCCCGGTATGGGACGCCATCTGGGAAGGCATGGACTCCCCGAGTTATGCCCTCAACCGGAGGGATACCCAGCACGTGGATGCTGCCAACCGGCCGAGTAACCGGGAGTATGAGCACTATATGCATTTGGTGGAGCTCTTCAAATCCTGGGATTATGAGGATGCCAAAATCGGAGCAAACAGTCCTTTCCTAATCCAGGATCCGTTGTTCAATGCGCTTCTGATGCGTTCCAATGAAGGTCTGATCCGTCTTGGGAAGCTGCTTGGCCTGAAAGCGGAAGTGGCCCGTCTGGAACAATGGCAGGAGCGGTCCTTGAAACATTTTCACAAAAAGCTTTACAGTCCCCTAAACAAGGCCTATGTCTACTATGATCTCCGCAATGAAAGGAGGCTGGAGGCCGTTTCTTCTTCTTCTTTCGTTCCGCTTTTCGCAGGAATTCCTTCCCCCGCCATCGCCCGGGAAATGGTAGCCCATCATTTTGAACAGGGTCGTTTTTCAGGCCCCCGGGATGCGTATTACCTCTGTGCCTCTTTTGACCCCACCTCGGAAGCCTTTGACCCCGGCCGATACTGGAGGGGTCCGGTCTGGGTCAATCTGAACTGGCTATTGTACCACGGCCTGGGGCGCTATGGGTTTGGAACGCTGGCTGAAAAAGTTCGGAAGGATACCCTGGATTTGCTGGAACAATACGGCTTCTATGAATATTTTGACCCAAGGAAACAGCTGGACTCTGGGAAGTCCCATGCCTATGGTGGGAACAATTTTTCCTGGTCGGCAGCCCTCTATCTGGACCTCATCCAACACCCCGAATCATGAATGCACTGGACTACAGCATCGTCGCCATCTATCTCCTGGGCTTTTTGGGCATGGGCTACTTTTTTAAGGATAACAAGGATTCCAAGGACTATTTTCTGGGAGGCCGGAGCATGGGTTGGTTTCCCCTCAGCCTGTCTACCATGGCTACCCAGCTTTCGGCCATAAGTTTTGTGTCTGCCCCGGCTTTTGTGGGGCTGAAGCTGGGAGGGGGTATGAAGTGGCTCACCTTTGAATTTGCCGTGCCCCTGGCCATGCTTTTTATCATGATCTTCGTGATCCCGCCCCTGTTTCGCTCGGGGGTTGTCAGTATTTATGAGTTTGTCGAAAGGCGATTCGGCCTGTCCACGCGCCTGGTGCTCAGCCTGGTATTTCAGGTGAGCCGCGCTCTGGGAACCGGGGTCATGGTCTATACCATTGCCATTATCCTGCAAGCCGTGCTCGACATTGACTTTGTATATACCATCCTGATCATCAGCGTCATAACTATCATCTATTCCTGGCAGGGAGGGATGAAAGCCGTGGTTTGGGGGGATGCCATTCAGATGATCATCCTTTTTGCCGGCCTGCTGACCTGCCTGTTCTATGGCTGGCACCTCTGGAGCACCCATGGTGGTGCGGAACTGGGGTTTGTCCCTGAACGGCTGCAGGTGATCGATTTCAACTGGGGGCTGGAAGAAGGGGAGGAATATGGATTCTGGCCGATGCTGATAGGAGGTTTTTTTCTCTATGTATCCTATTACGGGTGTGACCAGACCCAGGCACAGCGCATGTTGTCCGCAAAGAATGAAGCTACCATACGAAAGCTCTTGCTGGCCAATGGGCTGATCCGATTTCCGGTGGTCCTGCTCTACTGTACGGTTGGTCTGTTTATCGGGGGCCTGGTTACCCTGGCTCCGGACTTTCTGCAAGAGATCAGCGATATGACCCAAAAATATTTTCCGGAGGAGTACGCTGCTACCGGCACCAAAGCAGACCTGATGATCCCTATTTTCATCACCCGATACCTGCCCCACGGCTTTATCGGACTGCTGATGGTAGGGATCCTGTCAGCAGCCATGTCCTCCCTGAGTTCCACGGTTAACTCGCTTTCGGCCGTAAGCGTGGAAGACTTTTTCAATCGGGGGGAAAAAAAGCTGGCTCCCCATCGTTACATGCTGATTTCAAAAGCTGCTGTCGTTTTCTGGGGGGTCGTTTGCATGGCTGCTTCCTTCCTTTTCGGGGGAAGCAAAAGTGCCGTGATTGAAATCATCAATGCCATTGGATCGGTGTTCTACGGGCCGGTATTGGTTACCTTCCTGTTGGCCATGTTTTCAAAGAAAGTCACAGGAGCAGGCATGAACGCAGGCATCATTGTTGCCGTGGGGGTCAACCTCCTGTTCAGCAAGACTATGCAGCAGATCGTTGGTATTGACCTGGGAATCCATATTTTCTGGATCTGGCTGAATTTTACCGGGGTGCTGCTAACCCTGGTTGTGGCCTATTTGGTGAGCTGGGTATTCCCCCACAAAGGGCCGCAGCGGGAGTCTTTCGAGATCTCGATGCCGGGGTGGGATGCCTTTAAGACGAAAGAGGTTTACATCCTTTTGGGTTTTTTCCTGCTGATCCTGCTATTTAGTTACGCCCTTCCAACCCTTTACGGATGAGACTGCTTCTGATCCCGGATAAATTTAAAGGTTCGCTGACTGCAGCGGAGGTGAGCTCAGCTATTGCCGCCGGGGTGAGGGAGGTATTTCCCGAGGCGGAAATCACCACCTTTCCGGCTTCTGACGGGGGGGATGGCTTCCTGGAGGTCGTGCAGTCGGTTCGCTCCGTGGAGACCATTGAGGTAGAAGTGGAAGATCCACTTGGACGGAAGATCCGCGCTCCCTTCCTTTATGACCCCGCCAGGGGTGAGGCCTTTGTTGAAATGGCAACCGCCTCTGGCTTGCTCCTTCTTTCCGATTCGGAGCGCAACCCCCTGAGGGCCCATACCCGGGGAACCGGACAACTCATACGGGCTGCGGCAGAAAAAGGTGCCAGGAAAATTTTTGTCGGCCTGGGGGGCAGTGCAACCAATGATGGAGGATGCGGGATTGCCACGGTTTTCGGATTCCGGTTCCTCGATGAGGAGGGGCAGGAGCTTTCGCCGGCAGGAGCACATCTGGGCTCCTTATCCCGAATAGAGAAACCCGGGGATGATGTTTTAAGCAAGGTGGAGGTCATCGCGGTAAACGATGTGTCCAACCCTTTGTGGGGTCCTGAGGGGGCGGCTATGGTCTATGCCACCCAGAAAGGGGCTTCAGGGGATGATATTTCCTTATTGGATATGGGTTTACGCCATTTAGATGCCCTGGTAACGGAACAATTGGGGGTGGATGCCGGAAGCAGGCCCGGGGCTGGGGCCGCAGGCGGGGCAGCCTATGGACTGCATTGCTTTCTGGGCGCCCAATTTATAAGCGGAACGGCATATGTGCTGGGCATCACCGGGGTGGCGGAATACCTTCAGGAGCATCCGGTGGATTATATCTGTACGGGGGAGGGTAGAATTGATGCACAAACCCTGCATGGAAAGTTGATTCAGGGGGTCCTGGACCTTGCTGGAAAGTATCGGATACCCGTGCTGGCGGTTTGTGGTACCTGTGAGGTTTCAGTATCTGACCTGAATGCTGCCGGTATTCATGATGTACTTGAGGTATCAGACTCCTCGAAACCCCTGGACTACAACATGGCCCATGCGGCTGTGCAGGTCAGAAATACCGTTGAGGCGTATTTTAGAAAATTGCATAAAGCGTAATCCTCATTGGATCAGCAGGGAGCTCCGCTCTTCCTGTACCACGGCAAAATAACCCAGGGGAAACACCTCCGGACGGTCAGCATTATCAAAACGATCCTCATTGTCCAGACCCGTCACGTCCACCACATTGCCCCGGACCGTAGCCACGGGGGTTTGGAAGACGCCCTGTGCAGCTCCGCTTTGCTCGATCAGCAGGTCCATATAGTTGTAAAAGCTCTGATCTGTCCCCATGATGCTGATATTGAGCTCCGTCCCCGGCTCTATAGGTTCGTCATAGAAATATGAAAACTGGAAGAACTGCCCGTCATAGAAGGTGTCCTCAGTGACCAGGAAATTCCCCGGTCCGAAATCGAACAGGTAATAATCCCCCTTGCCCAATGGATCCGTAAATGCCACGATGACCTCCGTTTCGTCCCCCTCAAATAAGGTCGCCCGCCCCTGCAGTATAAAATCAATGGGAACCACTGGCTGATACCAGGTTTGTGCCAGATACTGGCGTTCGTTGTGTCTGATCTGAAGGGTGAAGCGAACCCGTTCGTTGAGAAAAATGGTCGGGATGCGCTGATCAAAGGTGGCATCCGGGTCCGGGATGTAGATGCCGCTGCCCGGGCTTTCTTCGGCCAGGGAAGAAGTAAAGGACTCGATCAGGCTGCCTTCCTCGTCAAAGCGTTCTACCCCAATAATGGCCGTCTCTGCCTGTGTGGGCAAAGGATCTTCGAAGAAATTGCTCGATGTTGTCAGGGTGATCCGAACAGGTACGAAAGCCTCCTGCATATCCACCCGGATCAGGCCATTTACCACCAGGCGGGGACGATCCTCCGGCACTTCCACCGGAATCACATCCTCGCAGCCGGAAAGGAGGTACCATACTGCTGCCCCCATAAAGAGTAATCCGCCTATTTTCATGACTTATTCCACGGTGATTTGAGCCCTGAATTCCTGGACGATCGCAAAATATCCAAGCGGAAAGACCTCCGGGCGGTCGGCATTGTCAAAACGGTCCAGATTGTCAAGCCCGGTCACATCGAAGACATTTCCCCTCACGGTGGATATAGGGGTTTGGAACGGACCCTGTTGCCCTTCGGTCTGTTCCAGGAGCAAGTCCATATAATTGTAAAAAGTGCGGTCAGCTCCCAATATACCTACTTCCAGCAGGGTCCCAGGTTCAAATTTCTGGTCGTAGAAATAGGAAAATTCGAATTCCTGTCCCTTATAGAAGGTATCCTCAGAGGCCAGGTAGTTCACGAATCCAAAATCAAAGATATAGAAGTTGTCCTGATCCGGGTCGTCCGTAATGTTGACGATGAGCTCGGTTTCATCCTCGTCAAAGAGGGTCCCGTCTCCCTGTCGAAGCTCGTTTATGGGAACCGAGGTGACATATTTGGTCTGGGCTGCGTACCGCCTGTCCTTCCAGGTCACTACCAGGGTATACTGGATATCGTTATCAGTAACGGTAGATACACGGATGCGCTGATCCGTATCAAAGCTGGGATCCGGGACATATATGCCGCTTCCTGCCTCCAGTTGGGTCAGGGATTTGGTCCCCGAAGCCGCGGGCAGGCCGAATTCGTCCAGTACCGAGAGGATGATAATTACCTGCTCGGCATCGGTAACGGGTTGGATCTCATCAAAAAATCCAGCCGACTGGCTCAACTTGACTTCCACAGGAACAAAGGTCTGTGTCGTATCTACACGCAGCAGGCCTTCCACGATGAGCCTGGGTTCCTCCGCGGGCACGTCCACCTCTATGACTTCTTCACAGGAAGCAAAGAGCATCAGGAGCAGAAGCAAAATGGCGGCTCCCAGTCTTTCCATGGCCTATTCAATGGTGATTTCAGCGGTGAATACCTGCACCACGGCAAAATACCCGAGCGGGAATATATCGGCCTGTCCGGCATTATCGGTATTTCCGTCATTATCCAGGTCCGTGACGTCGAACATATTCCCCCTAACGGTAGTAACCGGCGTCTGGAATGGCCCTTGTTGCCCCTCCGTCTGCTCCAGCAAAAGATCCATGTAGTTGTAGAAGTTTTGGTCAGCTCCCAAAAGGCCTACTTCCAGTATGGTCCCAGGGGCAAACTTCTCATCGTAGAAATAGGAAAACTCAAAAGGTTGTCCTTTATAAAAGGTGTCTTCAGTAGGGAAGTAATTCCCGAATCCAAAGTCGAAGACATAAAAATTATCCCGGTCCGGGTCGTCCGTGAAGTTCACGATGAGTTGGGTTTCCTCCTCGTCAAAGAGCGTGCCATCCCCAATGCGCAGATTGTCAATGGGTACGGAAGTGACGTACTGGGTCTGACCGGCGTATCGCCTTCCGCGCCAGCGGATGATCAGGGTAAACAGATAGTCGTCTTCCAGGATGCGGGTCGGGATACGCTGGTCGTTGTCAAAAGAAGGGTCCGGCACATAGATCCCGCTACCCGGATCCAATTGCGTAAGGCTGGATCTAAATGTTTCTCCTGAGGGGATCCCATCAACCAGTTCCTGATAGACGATGACGATTTCATCTACATCCGTTACGGGCTGGATCTCGTCAAAGAAATTGGCCGTCTGGGTCAGGCGGATTTCCACAGGGATATAGGTCTCAGCAGTGTCTACCCGCAAAAGCCCCTCGATGACCAGGCGGGGGTCTTCAGTGGGGGTATCGACCTCAATGACATCTTCACAGGCCCCGAGTCCCAAAAAAACAATTCCTATGACCAGCATCCACTTCTTCATAGCCTTAGAATCGGAAGTTGTACGTGACGGATGGGACGATCCCAAAGATAGATGTCCGTACCGCTTCATTGCGGCCGGTATCCTGGTTCTGCCGAAAATTGATGGAGGCGGCATTCATGCGGTTGTAAACATTGTAAATGCTGAAAACCCATTCCCCCTGGAATTTCTTGCCGATACGGTTTTGAGGCTTCAGGGTGGCAGCGATATCCAGGCGGTGGTAATCCGGGAGGCGTTCCACATTTCGGAGCCCGTAATAAGGGACCACCAGTCCTTCAAACTGGAATTGTCCAACGGGGTAGTTGGTGGGTTGCCCGGTCTGGTAGAGGAAATTGGCATTAAAGCTCCATTTCCGGTTTAGCTGGTAATTGGCGTAGACAGTCAGGTCGTGCGTCTTGTCGAAAGGGGTGCTGTACCAGTCTCCAAAATTGATCCCGGTCTCGATGCCCGAGCGGCCGTTGTCGATATCCAGGTCCCTTCCCGGCGTGCGCTGTTCTGAACGGCTCAGGGTATAGGCGATCCAGCCGGTGAGGGCCCCCGTATTCTTGCGGACCAGCACCTCCCAACCATAGGCCCGCGCTTCCCCGTTCAGGATGACCTGTTCTATAGCGTTGTTGGCGATCAGGTTCGCCCCGTCGATATAGTCGATGCGGTTCTCCACATCCTTGTAGAAGACCTCGGTCTCAAAACTGTATTCGCCCGATGAAGAATTCCTGAAGAATCCCAGGGCGTACTGGTTGAGCAGCTGCGGTTCCACATATGGGCCGCTGGGCGTCCATACGTCCAGGGGGGTAGGGGAGCTCGTATTGGAAAGCAGGTGCAGGTATTGTGCCATGCGCGTATAGCTCGCCTTGATCGAGTTGCGGTCATTCAGGGCGTAGGAAGCCGAAACCCGGGGTTCCAGGTTGATAAAATCCTTCAGGATCTCCCCCCGCCCCTGGGTTAAGGTATCGATGGGAGTGGCTTCCTGATAGACGAGGCTGAAGGGATCGAAATCCACAGGGTTGTCGTTTTCATAAACGTAGAATTCATCCTGCCCGAACCGGTTGAACTGGCTCAGGCGCAGGCCGTACCCCAGGCTGAGGCGGTCGGTAATCTCATGGGAGACATCCACATATACGGCATTCTCGTTGGCATATTTTTTAATCAGCTGTTCCTCCAAAATTCCGGATTCCTCGCTGTTCGGACTAATCTTCCCCGGGTTAAACACATAATAGATGCTGTTGAGTCCGTAGTTGATTTGCAGCTTGTCGTTCAGGTAGTGCTTCAGGTCGTATTTCAGGTTAAAATTCTGTATCCCCGAGTCCCATTCGAAGCCCGCAAAATCCAGTTCAAGCCCGTAATAGTAATCCGAATAGATCAGGGAAAGGTTGGAGAAGAGCTTGTCGGAGAAGATATGGTTCCACCTGAAATTTACCACCGCATTCCCATAGGTGTTTACGAATTGCTCGTTAATACTGAAAAGGTCACGGCCGAAATATCCCGAAAGGAAAATGTTGTTCTTTTCGTCGATCCGGTAGTTCAACTTGGTGTTCAGGTCGTAGAAATATGCCCTGTTTTGAATGTCAAACAATGGGGTGAAAAGGTGGGCGTAGGAGGCACGGCCCCCTACCAGAAAGGCAGCCCGGTCCTTTACGATGGGCCCCTCGAGCAGCAGCCGGCTGGATACGGCCCCAATCCCCCCGCTTACGTGGAATTCCTTGCTGTTTCCTTCCTTTTGAAAAATCTCCAGTACAGAGGAAACACGACCGCCGTAGCGGGCGGGGATCCCGCCTTTGAACAGCTTAATATCTTTTATTGCATCCGGGTTAAAGACAGAGAAGAACCCGAAAAGGTGGCTGGAATTAAAAATAATGGCCTCATCCAGCAGGATAAGGTTTTGGTCCACGGCTCCCCCCCGAACGTTGAATCCCGAGGCGGCTTCCCCGGCACTTGTTACCCCGGGCAAAAGGATGATCGATTTGATCACATCGGCCTCCCCCAGCACCACCGGGATGCTTTTTATGGTTTCCACCGATAGTGCATTGACACTCATTTGGGGCTTCCGGATGTCCAGGCGCTCCACATCTTCTACCAATACTACTTCGTCCAGTTGTTCAGCCTCTTCCTGCATTTGAAAATCTATCCGCTGGTTGCCCTCAAAGGTGATGGTCCTTCGGATATCCTGGAAGCCGAGATAGGTCACCACCACCTCATAGGTGCCCTCCGGCAGGGTAAGGGAATAGAAGCCATATTCATTGGTGGTAGCTCCGGTCCGCAATTCCGGGACCAGGATGCTCACCCCGATCAGGGTTTCATTGCTGGC
>CBFCWO010000036.1:0-25725 GCA_965601625.1 uncultured Flavobacteriaceae bacterium
ACCAGAGCTCAAGATGTTTGGCATTGAGTTTTTGCTTAAATCGAAGAGAGGACTTATTGAAATATTGCGTAAGACTGTAGCAACTCGTTTTACCTTCTTCTTCCAGCAGCTTATAGGATTGATACCTAAGAAACGGAGCTAGATTTCGCCCGCGAAAGCTTTCATAGGTATACATATTTTCCAGATAGGCCTCATTCCTCTTTAAAGGAATTTTTCGGTTCTTATAGGTATATTGGCCGATTCGAATGATCATAAAAGCGGCAAGCCTATCCTTATTGTATAGACCAATTGAGTAGTGTTCGGATTGAAGTGCAGGTATTAATTCGGACGTATTCCAGGAAAGTAACTCATATTGATCCAATATTATTTGATCATCCAACTTTTTAAGGATGTAGTTCTTGGGATCGTCATTCTTCAATTTTGGTTCGTCGCACAAGGATAGACCTTCCAACTCCACCCAATAGGGCTCAAAATCAAGGCCGATTCTCATGAGAGCGTTACGTATGGTCAAGAGAAGCAATCCGTGTTTAATTCTGGATTGTATCATCCTGAACCGATAAAGCTTCTTTTGTTCTTTGACCTTGTTCACCCCTTAGTCAGTTTAAGCCCATAATTTCCGTTACCCGAACTCAAATTCAGTTTAGCTCGCAATTCATCAGGCTTCATCAATTTTCGTTCATGTACTTCCGCTAATTTATGTACCCGTTTTAGCAGATCGATGTTAGAAGCCAGGCGGGTCCTTCGCTGATCATACCAAATGTTGTCCTCAATACCCACGCGTACTCCGCCTCCCATTGCAATGGCCGTGGAATTCATCCTTAGCTGGGCGTTCCCAATCCCTGCGAGGCTCCAATAGGAATCTGCCGGCAGTTCATTGACCATCATTCCCGCATGCAACAGGTTGGCTTGTGCACAAGCGATATTACCGAGTAACAAGTTGAAATAAAAAGGCGCCTCGATCAGACCTTTCTTTTGCAGATAGCGTGCATAATTGATCATGCCAACGTCAAATGCCTCCAGTTCCGGTAGGATCCCTCTATCCTTCATAATCCTGGCCAATTCCTGTACCATAGCCGGAGCGTTCATGCTGGCGGTCTGATTGAAATTCAGTGAACTCAGCGTCAGGCTGCCCATATCTGGTTTGAGGTCCCCTTCCAGGTAGAGGGGATCCGCACGCTGCGAAAGCTCCTTGAAATTGCGCCCGCTCAGAGACACACAAATAATGAGTTCCGGGGCAAAATCACGAATCCCACGGATGATCTCTGCATAAATTTCTTTTTTGTAGGTAGGTTCACCGCTTTCAGCATCCCGGGCGTGCAAGTGCACCATAGTGATCCCTAGTTCCCAGGCCTTGCGCACATCCTCTACGATTTCAGATGCCAGGACCGGAACAAATTCAGTCATGGATTTGGTGGGAATCATCCCGGTGGGCGTGAAATTGACAATGAGTTCGTCGGTCATAGGACTATTTGGGTTCTTGACAGAGATTATTCAATTCAAAGTACCTGGAAAAAGCAAAAACATTCAAAAATGCTAGCTGTATCACAGAATTTCCCTGATGAACGTAAGAAAAAACATACGAAAAGAACCCGTAAGGCTGAAAGCAATTGTATTACAGGAGGGTAATCCCTGCGGACAACATTACTCCTGAACCCAATAGTCCACGACCAAAACGTCTTCCAGCCAGGGCGAGAGCAGGGCCCCAAAGGCTTTGTGATCCGGATGTGGGAGGTACCTGTCGCGGGCGGCCTCAGAGGTAAAAGTGAGGAAGAAGCAGTGGGTAAACCCCTTGTTCAGTCTTTCAGGGGAATTGTTGATGCCCCATTCGTAATCTTCAATTTCAGGGATTTTGTCTCGGAGCGCATAAAAGGCCTCCTCGACTCCCCGGATTTTAGCCTCCGGTGTTCCTTCCTTGAATTTGAACAGGACGACGTGTCGAAGCATTTTATGAGATTTTGCCTGCGTTGTGCCAGGTTTCTCATATAAATCTACGATTTGCCCCTGAACCCCAAGGATCGTAAACAGCAATAAAACCAGCAGTGAAAACCTCATATGTAAGAAAAGATCGATTGCTCATTGGAAAAGTACTAAAAATTGGGTTGCAAGCCATGAAGACACCCTTCAGATAAATAGAATAAATGGTACTTTTGGAAGAAGTACCCTACCACGCGGATGCCCGAAAATGTAAAGATCATAGAATGCCCCCGGGATGCCATGCAGGGCATCAAGACCTTTATTCCCACAGAGGCCAAGATCCGTTATATTCAGGCACTTTTAAACTGCGGCTTTGATACGATTGATTTTGGAAGCTTTGTTTCTCCCAGGGCCATCCCTCAGATGGCTGACACGGCCCAGGTCCTTGAAGGTCTTGATTTATCGATTACCAGGAGCAAGCTGCTCGCGATTGTGGCCAACCTGCGGGGAGCGGAAGAAGCCTGCCGGCACGAAGCCATCCGGTATCTGGGATATCCTTTTTCCATTTCGGAGAATTTTCAGATGCGCAATACCCACAAGACCATTGACCAATCCATCCAAATCCTATCGGACATCCTGGCGATTGCCAAGGCGCATGAGAAGGAAGTGGTCACTTATATTTCCATGGGATTTGGAAATCCCTACGGCGATCCCTGGAACGCCGAGATCGTTTCGGAATGGACACAGCGACTGGTGGATATGGGGGTGGGCATTCTTTCCCTCTCCGATACCATTGGCAGTTCGACCCCGGAGGTCATAGACAATTTGTTCCGGAACCTGATCCCGAGGTACCCGGAAGTAGAGTTTGGCGCACACCTGCATACACATCCCAGAAGCTGGCATGAGAAGGTCGAGGCGGCCTTTATGGCCGGGTGCCGAAGGTTTGACGGGGCCATTCAGGGATTTGGAGGATGTCCGATGGCCAGGGATGAGCTTACCGGGAACATGCCCACAGAGAAGCTGTTATCCTTTTTTACTTCTCAAAAGGCAGAAACGGGGGTCAATTGGATGGCCTTTGAGGCAGCATTCAATAAGGCAAAAGACTTGTTCTCTGCATACGGATAGGCAGTAATAATATCCATAATTGCCTTTGGAAATTTAACGATTCGCACCGTTCTGAAGGGCGCAGTGTGCCCTGCGCATAACCGGAGCAGTTTCCAATCCACTTTCCGAAGGAGATTTAGGCGTACCCTTTAGGGCCTTTTTCCCGGGCACAAGTATCTATAAGCCCGAAATGTAGTATATTTGCACGCAATTAATCCTTAATTGCCATGGAAGCCCACCGCGCCAAGATCCTGGGAGAAGGCCTTACCTACGACGACGTTCTCCTGGTCCCAAATTATTCTGAAGTACTTCCCCGGGAAGTTGACATTCGAACCCAGTTTACCAGGAACATACAGATCAACATCCCTATTGTTTCTGCCGCCATGGATACGGTGACCGAATCCCGGATGGCCATTGCAATTGCGAGGGAAGGTGGGATTGGTGTCCTGCATAAGAACATGAGCATCGAGGGACAGGCCATGAAGGTTCGCAAGGTCAAGCGTGCGGAAAGCGGCATGATCCTCGATCCTGTGACCCTGCCCAGGGAAGCCATGGTCCGCGATGCCAAGGCCAGTATGCGGGAACACAGTATTGGGGGGATCCCTATTGTGGACAAGGCTGGAAAACTTATCGGCATCGTTACCAACAGGGATCTGCGCTTTGAAAAGAACAATGAAAGGCCCATATCAGAGGTGATGACTTCAGAGAATCTGGTAACGGTGGCTGAAGGAACTTCCCTGGAAGAGGCGGAAGACATCCTGCAGGAAAACAAAATAGAAAAGCTTCCCGTAGTTGACGATAATTATAAGCTGGTGGGTCTGATCACCTTCCGTGATATCACCAAACTCACTCAGAAGCCCATTGCCAATAAGGATAGATATGGACGACTTCGGGTAGCAGCCGCCCTGGGGGTAACGGCCGACGTCCTGGAGCGGGCAGAAGCCCTGGTCGGTGCCGGGGTGGATGCAGTGGTCATTGATACGGCCCACGGACACACCCAGGGAGTCGTCAGGATCCTGAAGGAGGTGAAAAACGCCTTCCCTGATCTGGAGGTGATCGTCGGGAACATTGCCACTCCGGAAGCAGCGAGGTACCTGGTAGATGCAGGAGCGGATGCCGTGAAGGTGGGTATAGGTCCCGGCTCCATATGCACCACAAGGGTTGTGGCAGGGGTAGGATTTCCACAGTTCTCCGCCGTGCTGGAGGTGGCTGCAGCTATCAAGGGAAGCGGCATCCCCGTAATTGCGGATGGCGGGATCAGGTATACCGGAGATATTCCCAAGGCCATTGCAGCCGGGGCGGATTCTGTTATGCTGGGTTCTCTGCTGGCTGGTACGAAGGAGTCCCCTGGGGAAACCATTATCTACGAAGGGCGAAAATTCAAATCATACCGGGGAATGGGATCTGTTGAAGCCATGAAGAAAGGTTCTAAGGACCGCTATTTCCAGGACGTGGAGGACGATATCAAAAAACTGGTTCCGGAAGGGATTGTCGGTCGGGTTCCCTACAAGGGAGACCTCTATGAAAGCATACATCAATTCGTCGGTGGCCTGCGGGCCGGAATGGGCTATTGCGGGGCTAAGGACATCGCAGACCTTCAGGAAAAGGGACGTTTTGTAAAGATTACGGCCAGCGGTATTCACGAGAGTCATCCGCACAACGTCACCATCACCAAGGAATCCCCAAATTACAGCAGATAAATTCCACGTTCCCCTTTATAGGGGGAGAGTATGAGAGAGCGGGAGTAGGGTTAACGACCGCTGCCGCTATAGCTCTCCCAGGAAGTGTCTTTGTAAATATCTTCCCCGAAATACCTGGCAATCCTCAGAAAATTATCGGGTTTCTGATATCCTGGGACCGGAGATAGCATGTTGAGGCTTTCATCCAAAAAGACCACCGTCGGATAGCTCATCTGGCCTTGCAGGAGGGCAGCAGCCAGTTGGTGGTACCCCCTTCGGCCTGATGGTACAAAAGAGTAGGTATTCCCCCTGAACTCTATGGGATCCTTTTGTTCTGCATCCAGCTTTACCATATAGAAATTTTCACTCATATAGGCGGCCACCTCGGGATTCCGAAAGGTATCCTTATCCATTTTCTTGCACCATCCGCACCAGTCCGTGTAGACATCTACAAAGATCTTTTTGGGTTGGGCGTCGGTGCTTGCCTTCTCAACCGCTTCATCCCAGCTGATCCAGGCAACTTCCTGTGCATGTATTCTGGGGAATGCAAAGGCGATTAAGAGCAAGGTGAAATATGGTAGTTTACGTATCATAACACAGCTAAATATCCGGATGGATCTATTTAAACTCAACGCTGAATTTACGGGTTTATTTTACCGATATTTTGGATTTATCCGTCTGGAACAGCGTATTGACATCTACCTGGTTATGGATCAGGTCTTCCAGGGTCTCCCGCTGGCGTATCAGATGGGCCTTCCCTTCATGCCATAGCACCTCGGCCGGGCGATAACGGGAATTGTAATTGCTGGCCATGCTGAAGCAGTAGGCTCCGGCATTTTTAAAGCAAAGCACATCCCCTTCTGAGATTTCGCTGATTCTCCGGTTGCTGCCAAAGGTATCGGTTTCACAAATATAACCCACTACGGAATAATAGCGTTGTTTCCCTTCAGGGTTCGAAATGTTGCTGATCTCATGCGAGGCCCCGTAGAACATGGGGCGGATCAGGTGGTTGAATCCGGAGTCCACTCCGGCAAATACGGTGGAGGTGGTCTGCTTTACCACATTGACCCTTGCGAGGAAGTACCCGGCTTCGCTCACCAGGAATTTACCGGGCTCGAAAGTCAGGGTGAGTTCCCGGCCATATGATTCACAGAATTCATTGAATCGGTTGCCCAGCTTTTGTCCCAGTTCTTCTACGTCGGTTTGGATATCGCCTTCCTTGTAGGGAACCTTGAAACCACTTCCAAAATCGATAAACTCCAGTTCGGAAAAATTCCGGGCTGTTTCAAAGAGGATTTCAGAGGCATACAGGAAAACATCGATATCCAGGATATCGCTGCCGGTATGCATGTGGATGCCATTGACCCGCTGGCCCGTAAGCTCAACGATTCTTAGCAGGTGGGGGATTTGATGGATGCTGATACCAAATTTAGAATCAATATGGCCTACCGATATCTTGGAATTCCCCCCGGCCATCACGTGCGGGTTAATCCGGATACAGACAGGGATGTCCGCATGGCTGGTCCCGAATTGTTCCAGGACCGAAAGGTTGTCGATATTGATCTGTACCCCCAGGGATGCCGCTTCCTCCAGTTCCTCAACTGAAACCCCATTGGGAGTATAGATGATTTCTTCGGGAGAAAAGCCCGCCATCAATCCGAGCTGTACCTCCTGAATGGAGACCGTATCCAGACCGCACCCCAGTTCTTTCATATATCGCAGTATCGTAAGGTTGGACAGGGCTTTGACTGCGTAATTCAATTTTAGACGGGGTACCTTATCAAATGCCCGGGTCAATCTTTCATACTGGGATCGGATCTTCCGGGAATCGTATACATAGAGCGGAGCGCCATACTCTTGCGCAATTTTCTGTAAAACTCTGGCTTCCATGAAAACTGATTTTAGGCAAATCTAATTCACTTTGGGATGCGGCCAAAAAATAGTAGTTGTAATACTTAAAAATGAAACAAATTGTTTTAATTATAACAATTAAATTTTCTTGACAGAGTGAAGGATGCTTTGTACTTTACGAGGCCTATGAAAATTCCACTTTTTCCACTACAGACTGTTTTCTTTCCAGGAGAGACCGTTCCCCTGCATATTTTTGAAGAACGCTATAAGGAATTGATTTCCGATTGCCTGAAAGAAGCCGTGACCTTTGGCATCCCGGTTTTTATCGACAATTCCATCGCATACGGCACTGAAGTGCAGCTAAAAGAAGTGGTGAACACCTATGCGGATGGTTCGATGGATGTGGTTTGTGTAGCCCGGCAGGTTTTCAAGGTCATACGCTTTAATCCCCAAATGGAAGGGAAGTTGTATCCGGGAGGAGAGGTTGAGTTTTTGGAGCCCCTGTCCGATGCAGACCCTGGCATGACAGATGCGGTTCTAGCGGCCTGCAAAGAGTTGTATGCGCTTATGGATGTACCCTTCGGCCCAATTAAAAGGGAAGTGTTCAACAGCTTTACCCTGGCCCATAAAATGGGATTGTCCTTTCAACAGGAATATCAATTGCTGCAACTGGCCAGTGAAAAAGTACGGCTTCAATTCCTGCTTGACCACCTCCGACAAACCAACAAGGTCCTCCAACAGCTAAATCGGACCCGGGAACTGATCGAGATGAATGGTCACTTCAGGAATTATGACCCGCTTGATTTCAAGGATTATAAGATCGAGTAGGAAGCCTTCCATTTCCATTAGGGGATATCACTCCCGTTTCCTATTTTTGCACCCAACTTCTCATTAAACCGACATGAATCTACACGAATATCAGGGCAAGGAAATCCTGGCCAGTTTTGGGGTGCGTATCCAACGCGGTATAGTAGCCCATAATGCAGAGGGGGCAGTGAAAGCAGCCAAACAGCTCACCCAGGAAACGGGTACGAGCTGGCACGTTATCAAAGCACAGGTCCACGCCGGGGGCCGGGGAAAAGGGGGAGGGGTGAAAGTCGCCAAGAACCTGCAGGAAGTGGAATCCATTGCGGATCAGATCATCGGGATGAACCTGGTCACCCCACAGACTTCCGCAGAAGGCAAGAAAGTACACAAGGTGCTGGTTGCTGAGGATGTATATTATCCCGGGCCTGGAGAGACCAGTGAATACTATATGTCCGTGCTGCTCAATCGGGCAACGGCCAGGACCATGATCATGTATTCCCCTGAGGGAGGGATGGATATTGAACAAGTAGCCGAGAAGACCCCTCACCTGATCTTCACGGAAGAAATTGAGCCATCCGTTGGCCTGCTTCCATTCCAGGCACGCCGTATTGCTTTCAACCTCGGGCTTTCGGGGACTGCTTTTAAGGAAATGGTCCGCTTCGTCATGGCATTATATAAGGCCTATGAGGAGAGCGATTCGAATTTATTCGAGATCAACCCAGTGCTGAAAACATCGGATGACAAGATCATGGCTGTGGATGCCAAAGTAACCATCGATGACAACGCCCTTTACAGGAGAAAGTCCTATGCTGAAATGCGGGATCTTAGGGAGGAAAACCCTATTGAAGTTGAGGCCCGGGAGGTAGGACTCAATTATGTGGATCTGGACGGAAATGTGGGCTGTATGGTCAATGGTGCCGGTTTGGCTATGGCTACCATGGATTTGATCAAGATGGCCGGAGGAGAACCTGCAAACTTCCTGGATGTTGGAGGGACTGCCGATGCCAAGCGTGTGGAAGAGGCTTTCCGGATCATTCTGAAGGATCCTAATGTAAAGGCCATCCTCATCAACATATTTGGCGGAATCGTCCGTTGTGACCGCGTGGCTCAGGGGGTTGTGGATGCGTATAAGAATATGGGGGACGCTATCAAGGTTCCCATCATCGTAAGGCTGCAGGGAACCAATGCGGAACTTGCCAAAGAAATTCTCGATAATTCGGGTCTTGCCGTACATTCTGCAGTCCAATTTCAGGAGGCTGCCGATAAGGTTAAGGAAGTGTTATCCTGAACCCCGAACACATCGCTTTATAAGGGTTATGTTACATGGACATAACCCTTTTTTTATGCCCCCCCTTCATTTGTTCGTCAAATGTTGCCTTTCTATCAATTCTTAAGCCTGCCCTTGTGCAGGAGTTATACCTGCCAGAACTTTGTGTCGAGTTCTTTGAGGAAGTCTTCCGCTGGTGCAGTTTGCTTTAGTATTCGCACTTTTTAAAAAATGAGGATACGGAATGTGCCCTTACCGGGGGTAACTATTCAGTCTCAGGCCCCCCGGAAGGATGTTCGGGATATTTTAAGGAATCGTTAAATGCAACATTGTATGTAACAAGAAAGAATAATATTCGTCTATTATACTATAACAATCAATTATTCATCAATCATCAAACCATCATCATCATGAGAAAAATTAGTGTATTATTTGTTGCTGTTGCGCTGCTGTTTTCTGGAAACCTGCTCGCAACGGAAGGAGTGGATCCCTGCTCCGAAGACCTGAAATTCCTGGAACCAGCTCCATCCAATATTGCGGACCAGGTTGAACACCTGCTTAAGGAGAACGACGGTTTTGACCTCCGGGAAGCCGATGAACTGTCTGCAATAGTCCGTTTTATGGTTAACAGTGAGAAGGAACTTGTGGTTATTTCCGTTCGCACGGAGGAAGAGCGGCTGGAAAATTTCGTGAAGGGTCGGCTGAATTACGAAAAAGTAGAAGATCAGACCCTGGAGGTGGGACAGATCTACACCCTGCCCATCCGACTCAGGGCATAGGAATTAAGACAAAAATCTAAGGCCCGATGGATTCCATCGGGCTTTTTTTTGTTCATTTTGGTTGTGAATGCGTTGCCAATCAGATGGGACATGGTATACGAAAAGATCAAAAAAACAGTTCTGTTATTAGGATCAGTTTGAAGCCTTTTATGAGCAAGTACGAGGAAAAACTTAGCATTTTGTCCGAAATGATCTCATTGGCCCGTGTTAACCAGGGGATCAAGGATGTTGAATTCGAATTCCTGTGGGGGGTGGCGGAACAGCTGGGGGTGGACCGGGAAGACTTTGAAAGCCTTTTTGACTCGCCCGTCAAAAACATCATCCCCAAAACGCTGCTTCAAAGGATCATTCAGTTCCACAGGCTGGTCCTGTTGATGAATGTCGACCGGGAGCAGACCTTCAAGGAGATCGACAAACTTCACAATATTGGCCTGCGCATGGGATTACCTCCCTCCGCGATCGATCAGGTGCTTGTAATCATGCACCAATACCCTGATATGATCATCCCTCCCAAAGTCCTGGTCGATATCTTCAAGGCGCATTACAACTAGTACATCATCAAGTTTGCTGTCTTTTTGACAGGAACCCAACCTGCTTTTAAGACAAAAAGGCAGGATTTTGCAATCGGTACACCCTTTGCTCTTATGTGGTTGTTGATAAAATAGCATGTATAACCTAACATAAGAGTTATGAGTTTGATAAGGAAAAATTCAGGTATGTTTCCCAGCCTATGGAATGATGTATTCACACCGGACTGGTTTGGGGGCGTGGATCAATTTAACCGTTCGCTTCCTGCAGTAAATATCAGGGAAGGCGAGAAAGACTTTACCCTGGAACTTGCGATTCCCGGACAGAAGAAGGAGGATTTCAACGTGGAGGTCGATGATGATGTCATGACCATTTCCATGGAATCAAAAATGGAAACTTCCAAGAAGGAAGAGAACTATACCCGAAGGGAATTCCATTACAGCACTTTCAAAAGGGCGTTTACATTGCCGGAAAGCGTAGACCAGGATGATATCAAAGCCGATTACACGGATGGTATTTTGCGTTTTACGCTGCCCAAAAAGGCGGAAGCGCTTCCAAAGCCCAAAAGGCTGATTGAAATCGGGGTGTAAAAGTATTATGGTTGGCCCACCTAACGGGCCTCATAATGGTTGGTTTGTTTAGTTGGTTAGTTAGGGAAGCGTCTTGACTTTCGAGTCAGGGCGCTTTTTTTATTGTTCCTGCAACACCTTTATTTCATCCCGCAGCCTGGCAGCCATCATAAAGTCCAGGTCTTTGGCTGCACGTTCCATGGCCTTGCGTTTTTCGCGTATCAGGCTTTGTCGTTGTTCGGCGGTGAGATATGCCGGATCCGGCTCCTGGGCATCTCGCTCTTTTTTTTCGAAATGGAAGGTGGAAACCGAATTCTTTGCCAGGACATTATCCAGGCTTTTTTTCAGGGCCTTGGGGGTTATCCCATGTTTTTTGTTGTAAGAGATCTGCTTTTCCCGCCGATAGTTGGTCTCGTCGATGGTTTTCTGCATGCTGTCGGTAATGGTGTCCGCATACATGATCGCCTTCCCGTTTAAATGTCGGGCAGCCCTTCCAACCGTTTGCGTGAGGGAACGGTTGCTTCTAAGGAAGCCCTCCTTGTCCGCATCGATGATGGCCACCAGGGAAACCTCGGGCAGGTCCAGTCCCTCCCGAAGCAGGTTCACCCCAACCAAAACATCAAATAATCCTTTCCGCAGGTCCTGCATGATCTCAACACGCTCCAGGGTATCCACGTCGCTATGGATGTAGCGGCATCGCACTTCGATGCGCGTGAGGTATTTGGTCAGTTCTTCCGCCATCCGTTTGGTCAGTGTAGTGACCAGGGTGCGCTCATCGAGCTGCACCCGCTGCTGGATTTCCTCCACAAGGTCATCGATTTGGTTCTTGCTGGGACGCACCTCGATCATGGGATCCAATAGTCCGGTAGGCCGGATCACCTGTTCGACGAATACTCCGCCGCTCTTTTCCATTTCGTAGTCTGCGGGGGTGGCACTTACGTAGATCACCTGGTTTTGAAGCATCTCAAACTCCTCAAATTTCAGTGGCCTGTTGTCCAGGGCAGCAGGAAGGCGAAAGCCGTAGTCTACAAGGTTTTCCTTCCGGGAGCGGTCCCCCCCGTACATGGCGTGAACCTGTGGGATGGTTACATGACTTTCATCCACGACCATCAGAAAATCGTCCGGAAAATAATCCAAAAGGCAAAAGGGCCGGGTGCCGGGTTCCCGTCCATCCAGGTAGCGTGAGTAATTCTCGATCCCTGAACAATACCCCAGTTCCCGGATCATTTCCAGGTCGAAATTCGTGCGTTCCTCGAGCCGTTTTGCCTCCAGGGGTTTGCCTATTTCCTTGAAATACTCAATTTGCCTGGTCAAGTCGTCCTGTATCTGATGTATGGCTTGCTGCAGGATATCAGGGGAGGTAACAAACATGTTGGCGGGGTAGATCGTCAGGGTATCGTACACCTCCAGAACGGTATTGTTATGTGGGTCAAAGGATTCGATCTCTTCGATCTCATCCCCAAAAAAATGAATGCGGTAGGCGTGGTCCGCGTAACTGGGAAAGATATCCACCACATCCCCCTTCACCCTGAAATTCCCATTTCTGAAATCGGCTGTGGTCCGGGAATACAGGCTCTGTACCAGCAAGTGGAGCAATTTGGTCCTGGAGATGACCTGGTCCTGATGCAGGCGGATCACGTTCTTCTTGAATTCGATGGGGTTTCCGATACCGTAAAGACAGGAAACCGAGGCCACTACCAGGACATCCCGTCGTCCGGAGAGAAGGGAGGAAGTGGCGCTCAGACGCAATTTTTCGATGTCCTCATTGATGGAGAGGTCTTTTTCGATATACAGGCCTGAAGTGGGAATGTACGCTTCCGGCTGATAGTAGTCGTAGTAGGACACAAAGTATTCTACAGCATTCTCGGGGAAGAACATCTTGAATTCAGAGTAGAGCTGGGCAGCCAGGGTTTTGTTGTGGGCCAGCACCAGGGTAGGTCGCTGCACCTCCTGGATCACATTGGCTACGGTAAAGGTCTTGCCGGATCCCGTAACCCCAAGCAGGGTCTGGTACCGGTCTCCCTCAAAAATACCGCCACTGAGCTGTGAAATGGCCTCCGGTTGGTCTCCCGTGGGGCTAAAGTCTGATACCACCTTGAATTTCATAGCCCAAAAATACAAAAGCGGGTTCCTACAGGGAAGCGGGAAAACTAAATTCTACCGTTTAAGAGTGAAATGACCCCGCACTTCCTGGTTGGAATTATTTACCGCCCGGAACCAGTAGTCTGAAGCCGGCATGGGTTTGCCATTAAAGGTACCATCCCAACCCGCCTGTGGATCTACCTGTTTGAGCAGCCTGCCGTAACGGTCGAAGACATAGAGTTCCCGGATCGGGTTTATCCCGGAAGGCGGGAGGATAAACTGCCAGAGGTCATTAACCCCATCCCCGTTGGGGGTGAAAAACTTGGGAAACCCTTCCAGGGTAAGGTCGGGTTCCACCAGGACGTCCGATATGCCACATCCCTTTTTATCCCTGACATATATCCGGTAATTGTCTATGGGAAGGTTGGTAAAGCGGTTGCTGTCCTGGTATGGACCCTCCGGATCATCCAGGGCATATTCGTAGTCTCCGATCCCGCTCACAGTCACTTCGATGCTAATCACCCCTACACCGAGCTGCACATCAGTGCCTTCGATGACGGCCTGTTCCGACTGGGATACCGAAAATACCTGCGAATTGCTGCATTCGAAGGTTATATCGGGATCGTTCGGGTCATTGAGGATGTTATAGATTTCAAGCCGGTAGTCACCTTCTCCCGGGACATCAAATTGCGGGCCTTCCGCAAGCAAAACTTCAGGTCCGGAAGGGGGCACTGAAAACCAACGGTATCCGTCTGCGGGGTCCGTAGCAGTCAGTGTGGATTCTTCCCCCGTACCGCAAAACCCTATGATGTCTGGGAAATCGAGTGGGGGTCTCAGGTCCACTGTATTTCCGTCCTGGTCCAGGTAGGGACCACATCCCAGGATCGTAGAAAAGCTCTCCTGTAAAAAGCACCCCTGGGCATTTCCCGCTTCGTTGAAGGGGGTGATCTGAATATAGTAGACGGTGTTGGGTTCCAATTGGGTTATGCCGGTCGTATTCGTGCTGAACACTCCATTATCCAGCACGTCATTTTCCTGGGGGGAAGTTCCAATGGAAACCCTGTACCCCGTGGCATTATCGACCGCATTCCAGGTGAGCACCGTATTGAGCTCCACGTTTTGCGCTCCGTTTGGAGGACTCAGCATGAAAGTGCATTCCGGCAGCTCAATCAAATCACCCGTGCGGAAACGCTGCTCCTCACACGTGGCTGGTCCATTTTCATTAAAGGGTACCAACCTCACGTAGATGTCCTGATTCGGGGGCAAATCGTCTAGAAAATCGTAGGAAAGCTCTCCGGCATCCAGGACTGCATTGGGAACAATGTTGTAGGTCCCGGGGGCCGTTCCCACCGAGAGGTTATATCCGGTAGCCCCTGTACTGCACTCCCAGATAAGGTCCGTACCCACAAAGACGTTTTCAGAACCGTCCTCAGGGAGGGTCAGGCTTGAACATTCAGGGGGTGTTGTGAGGGTTTCTGTGGTAAAACTGAAGGATTCACAAAGGATAAAGCCCTGGGTAAGGGTAAAAATATAGAGGTCGACATAAATTTGTGTATTGCCCGGTATTCCACAGGGCAATCGATACTCATTATTCCGGCCTGTCCCCTCCCGTGAGGCAAATTCTTCTCCATTAGGGGTCGTTCCGACGCTCACGGCCCACGAAGTAACTAATTCACTATCGGTATCGGTCCAACGGATCACGCCATCTATAGGGACATCAGTATCTCCATCCTGTGGAAAGAGCAGGGTCGGACATTCCTGCGCCATACCTTTGAGGCTGCACAGCAACAACATCAGGAACCATATTCCAGTTAACCTTTTCATAGCGGGGGAGGAGTAAAATACGAATTTATCCCCAAATGCAGGGCCGGAAAAGGTTAAACGAAGGAAAAGGAGGTTTAAAGGCAGGGATGGAGGACTGGGCTACAAATCCCGCTTGCGAAGCAGCGCATAAGACCAGTAAACAAACAGGGCAGTCCAGGCCAGCACCAGCAAAAACTCATACCAGTGCACATGGTAGTTGAGTTCTATTTGTTCCCCGATCTGGTCTGCCACGGATTGGACGGCATTCAGCCGGGTGACGGGTTCTTTGATCAGCCGGGCCATGCCCTCCAGGGGGAGAAACCCCTTGATGGTGCTGGCCGTATCCCAGGACACAAATTTCCATCCGAGAATCCCGAAGATCGCCTGCTCCAAAATAGCCCATATGATCAAAAACCCCAGGGCGAAAGCAGATCGCTTTACCAGGATTCCCAGAAAGAGACAGAAGCTAAAGAACCCCACCAGTTTAACGAAGAAGGCCAGCAGGAATTCAAGGTCTGAGAATACGATGGACAGTTCGTTATAATCGGAATAAACAATCCCAAGGATCAGGGAAACCACAAAAACAAAAAGGGTGGATATTCCCGCAAAGGCCAGAACGGTGAGAAACTTCGAAGCGATGAACTCCCGCTTCGACAACCCGTCTATAAGGTTTTGCTTGATGGTCTTGTTGCTGTATTCATTGGACATCATCGAGACGATCACAATGGCCAGAAAAAGCTTGAAAATGGCTGCCACATAGGTATTGAAATGCCAGATGTAGGGGAAGTTGAAAATACCCTGTTCCGCCAGATGGAACTGTATGGGGCCAATATCGAATTTGATGGCTGCAATCAGGGCGATAGAGGTCAGCAGCACGAAATACGAGATGATCAGGAACTTGCTCGAACGGTTGTTCCAGAGCTTTATGTATTCGATTTGAAGCAGTCGTTTCATAGATGTGCAGGGCCTTAACGGGCGTCTTGGTTGTTGGTAATGCTCAGGAATTGCTGTTCGAGGCTTTCTTTCTTCTTGACCAGTTGGGAAAGTACAATGCCGTTTTCAAAACAAAGCTGGTTAAGGGTAGAGGCATCCATGGGTTCGGCCAGATAGGCGGTCAGCAAGCCGTTTTCTGATTCAATGCCCGAAAAGCTTTTATTCGCTTCCAGGAATTTTTTGAGCCTCTCCTGATCAGCCGCCCGGAGCTCGAAGTAACCATGGCTGGCAAGCATCCCATCCACGGTTCCATCATATAGATTCTCTCCCTTGCGCAGGATCACCACGTGCGTACAGACTTTCTCGACCTCGTCCAGCAAATGGGAAGCCAGCAGGATGGTAGTGCCTTTGGAGGCGATCTTCTTGATCAATTCCCTGATTTGGTGGATGCCCTGGGGATCCAGCCCATTGGTGGGCTCGTCCAGGATTAGGATTTCGGGATCGTTCAAAAGGGCGGAAGCAATGGCGAGACGTTGTTTCATGCCCAGGGAAAAGGTTTTGAAATTGCTGTCCCTGCGCTCCCACAATCCCACCAGCCGCAATTTCTCTTCGATCCGGTCCTGGGATACCTCCTTGATCCTGCAAACCAGCTTCAGGTTTTGCGCGGCCGACATATAGGGGTAAAAATTGGGTCTCTCGATGATGGCCCCGACTTTTTTCAGTGCCTGGTGGGTAGTGGTATTGCCATCAAACCAACGGAAAGAACCTTCGGTTCGGTTTACCACATTCAATACAATTCCAAGGGTGGTGGACTTGCCACTCCCATTAGGTCCAAGAATGCCATAAACGTTTCCCTTTTCAATGGTGAAGGAAAGGTTCTTTACAGCGGTAAGCGGTCCAAATTTCTTGGTAAGGTTGTCAACGGTTAGTATCGGTTCCAATCAGTGGAATTTTTAAAGGCGTTTCTTTAGTTGACGATATAATCCGTAATTTGTTACAACAACCCCGTAATCCAAGGCCGATGTCTGAAGAACGCCTGATGTCCAGGAAAAAGCCGGCATTCCCCGTAATCCCTGCCCTGGACGCTTATCTGGAGACGTATAATCGCAAGATAGAGCTGCCCATTTACTATGATGACCTGCTGCGCTTTGCAGGTTCGGTAGTGGTCTATGATCAGAACGGGGAAGACACCTTGTGGGTACGCGCTTACTATACGGATTCAGAACGGGAGGAGATCGATCTGGCCCTCAAGGGGGTGTATTCCATCTTGCATTCGGACGGAAGCGACCGGATATTTCAGTATTTGAACGTCGATGCCGTGGATTACTGCACCTTCGGAAATTCGAAGCCCTTCCGGATCAAAGTGCGGAATATCCTGAACGATAATTTCACCTATTTCTACGTCAAGAAAACAGATGCGTCCCGTATCTATGGCCTGGAACTGGAGCATATGCTCTCACCCTACCATCTGAACTTCCTGGTTTGCAAGGATACCCTTATCGAAGAACATATTGCAGGAATCCCCGGCGATGTATTTATCAAGGAGATGCTCCCGTCCTGTTCGGAATCCGAAAAGGCCCAGCTGGCCAAGGAATTCGTGAAGTTCAATGAACGATGCATGATTCGCTTGCTGGGGGATATGCGCTCCTACAATTACGTGATTGTTCCCATGATCGATTTTGATCATGTCGTCTATCGGATCCGCGCCATTGATTTTGACCAGCAGAGCTTTGAAGGAAAATTGCGTATCTACCGTCCTCAGTTCTTCAAGGAAAACCTGACTATGGTTCAACTGGTCAGCAACAAACTGTTAAAGGACTCCGTGGACCAGTATATTGTTGAAGAGCGGTCCATTGTGGCGAAACGCATTCTGAGTGCCGGAGACCGAATCCAAAAATTGATCGAGATTGTCAAAATGGACCATATCTCCCTGCCGGAGCATATCGAGCGGCTTAGGAATGAGATCTATGAGCTTACCCATGACGTTCATTTTAAGAAATGTGCCAATATGGGCGAAATCCTGGCCTGGGCCCTGGATTTTGTGAGACGGAATTATGAAGATGTAAGCATGAGGCAGATCATCGATAAGAAAATTGATTTGTAAGGCCTGGTGCGCATCTCGTGATCCGGCATTGTGAGAAGTCCAAAAATTGATTCAGAGCAATGCCTGCCGGGTATTGACTAAGTATCTTGAATCCTATTCTGTAAAGAAAATGGGGAGGACCCCCACCCAGGATCAAATTATCGGAATTTCCTGATTAATCCTTGCAGTGCACATTTAATTTTGTGAGCTGTGCAATGCTACTGGCTACCTACTGGTGCAATGGTGACTTCCCTCCGGAATTCCGATGGCTGAAGAACAGCCGTCTCCATAAATTCTAATACTTCAGGAAGCCTTTCAGTCATCGGGGTCACAGCAACCTCATGACCTGCACCTACCTGCTTAAACAGGTAGTAGAGATATGCTTTCTTTGAAAACAATTTGGCAAGGTAGTTTGAGCCAAAAAACCCTTTGTTAAAAAGCTGTTTTTTGTTAAATGGCACGGTTTTGTCCTCGGAACCATGGAAAAAAAGTGTGGGAGCAGGTGGAATCTTATAGGTAGGCTTTCCACGGGTACTGAAAATAGCGCCAGCAAAGGAAACTACCCCGTTGTACTGAAATCCGCTGGGCAATATCTCGGATAGTACATGCGCATTTCGCTTATACCAATCTGCATGCAAGCTGGTGATGGCTCCGGCACTGGAGCCTGAAACGATGAAATTCTCAGGGTCGATCCGTAGCTCCTCCGCCCTGGATAGCAGGAATGCAGTGGCTAGATACAAGTCTTCAACAGCCATATCAATGGCCTTTTTCAGGGGGTCTGTATTAAAGATGTTGACCTCATCGTAAATGCCGGCCAGTCCAAGGCGATAATCAATGGAAGCGACTCTATATCCGTTCTTCACCAGTGTCCTAAAATAGGGATGGTAAAATTCACGGTCCCGGGCGCCTCTGGCAAAGCCACCCCCGAATACAAAGATGACACATGGACGGGTTTTTGAATCACTCGTATCGGAATAAAAGTCCATATAAAGCGTGGAGTCCCGTTCTATAAAGGCAAAGGTGTTTTTCTCGATGGTTACCGGCCCTTTTGTCGAATCCTGACTGTGCAGGATTGTGAAGGACAAAAAAAACAGCACCAGAATTTTATGCATTCGTTTCATAGGATTCAATCGAAAAACTAAAGATAGGCAAGGGGAGCAAAGCAAGCTATAGGCAAAGATTATTTATTTGTAAATAAAGCCATATGGGCAACCCCCGCCTCCCGCCCAATTAAAAGGTAGTCAGGGATACTGCATAAGTCAATCAGGACAATTCAATTGAGGCCTCCGGACCTTTGACGGGAGATAATAAGTTCGCGAAAGGAAATCAGGACTTCTGTTCCTGGTTGAAGTACACCAGGTAATAGTACATGCCGCGTTCTTCGTCCCAACCTTTTTCCACAAATTTCTCTGCCGATTCAGGGTTTATGAAGTCCAGTTTTATCTGGATATGCGTATCGAGATTGATTACATTCTTGATCTTTTTCCGGCTATCTGACACGGCCTTATTGGCGATCTGGAAGCTGGAAACGTCCTCGATGCTGAATTTGGGTCCTTTCTCTGTTTTGTAGTGCTTGAATTCCGGGATGAGCTCCGGGTTGTCCATTACCTCGTTCAGGAATTTGCTCTCCTCGAAGGTGTCATTCTTAGCGAAGTGGTTTACTGCCCTGTTTACAAACAGCACTTCCTGTTGTTTGTCTTCTGCGGGCAGAACGACATCCTTTGCAAAATTCTGGCAGAATTTCAGATAGTTCTTGGTATAGAAATTTTCATCCGTACTGGGGGCCAGTCCAAGGAATTCAGTAATCCAGTATTTGGCGTCATACCTGTTGCTGTCTACAGAAAGGACTCGATAACCTTCCTCAGCCTCCCTGTTGAAAATCAGACAGCCCTTGTCGAGGCGAAGCAAATTGACGCCCTGACGAACAAGTACCTCCAGGTTGGCCTGTTTTTCCTCAAATTCAAGGAAATCCTGTTTGATTTCACTTTTAAAGATACCCAGGGCATCTACGCGTTCATTGTCCAGGAGCACATCCGTGAAATAGGCCACATAGCACTCTCCATTCTTGATGTGCGGATGATTTGACTGGGCATAGAGGTGCCTGGCGATCTCCTGCGATACCTCGTGCAGTTTATCGGGGGAACTGAAAACCTTTTGGGCCGCTTCCTGCAGGGGGTGAAATTCAAGATCTGCCTCGTGGTGAAACCGGTAGTAATTTTCTTCCTTCTCCCTGAAGGATTTAAAAAAATACTCCTTGAACAGACCATTCAATTCATCGTTTAATGGACACGGAGATTCTGAAATGAAAAGGGGCTCTCCCCGATGTTTGTTCCCAACGCGATGAAGCGATAGTGCTTCGAGCTGGGTTGCATATAAATTAAGCATGTACTAATTAGGTGTTTAAAGTTTATGGACCTCCTGACCAGGGCTTAGTTCCAGTTTTCTTCGAAATCCAGATCGTCGTAATTCCCGAAGGGTTCATCCATCCCCTGATCCGGGTCTGCCTCGAAGTGTTTCTCAGGAGGAGTATCCGGCAATTCGCCAAAGCTGAACAACAGATTCGGATAGGTTCCTCCATCTTCCCGGGGTACGATATCAGCCAGCTCTACAAAAAAGGTCCACATATTCAAAAAATCGTATACATAGAGCAATTTAGGGGCCTGCTCATCCATTACATCGGAAAGCAGGGTATCGTGCATCAGCCGGACCGTTTCGTCCTGCTCCCTGATATCGAACAGGGGTATTTCCTCCTCCTGGTTCCACTTTTCATCCACCGTATAGAACGAAGCCATTTCATTCCCCAGAAACCCAAAAGACTGGGTTATGCTGTTGTGCAATTCTTCGAGGGTGCTTTCGGCATTGATTTCAAGGTCGCGAAAGACATCTTCCTCTGCGTCCAAAATGACTCTGATCTTGTAGATCATGGGAATAGGGTTTACGGGATTCCGGCAAATTTACGAAGAAATACGGCTTCTTGGGGCCAGATTCAGCTCCAAAAGCACATACCACTGCAACCCGAACAGGATGGATGCCAGTGCAAGGTGCAGGGGTTGGCTTCCCCAGGGAAATGCGAAATAATTCATCGCTATTCCGCTGACTATGATTCCCAATAAAACGGCCAGGGAAGCATATATTTTCTTATAACCTAAATTCAGGCGGTATATCCGGTAGGCTGCCCAGAGATGAAGCAAGAGAAGTAGGATGGAAAACGAACGATGGACAAAGAAGACGGCCCCTGCATTTTCAAGCCACAGGGATTTTGCCCCATAACCCAGGACTTCAGACTGCTCATCGATAAACTGACGTACCTGGGTGCCCATTAGGATTTGGACCAGGCTGAGGGGAACAACCAGCCACCAGATCCGGTTGGTAGTTTTGTCAGTGATCAATGTGCCGGCAGGCGAATCCGTCCTTTGGACCATCCAAATCAGCAGGGCGACGATCAACAGGGCCATAAACATGTGCAGGGTGATCTTGGCGGGTTCCAGGACGGAGTATACCACAGTGGCCCCAAGCCATGCCTGGAAACCAATGGCGATCACCCCAAACCAGGCCAGCAGGACTCGCGATCTTCGCTCCTTCCACCAGGCGATGGAGGAAAGGGCGAGAAGCAGCATGGCAAGTCCGGCAAGGGCTCCTAACAGCCGGTTGATGTATTCTATCCAGGTATGTGTGGCATTGAAGACCGCATACTCATGCTTGGTGTAGGGTACCCAATTCGACGGATTGAAAACATCGCCTGTCCGAAAATTCCGCTCAGCGAGCAAAAGGGATTCGTTGCGGATGATGACCTGTCCTTTTTGAAAGGATTTCTCCGGGGCCCAAAGCAGTTCGCTTTCCTGAGTTGGAGGAATCAAATATCCAAAGCATTTAGGCCAGTCCGGACAACCCATGCCACTCCCGGTCATCCGCACCACAGCTCCGGCCAGGATTACCAGGTAGACCAGGACCAGGGAGGTTTTGGCCAGGGGGCGGTAGGCATTCTTCATCCAATGTTTCATTTCTCCTCAGGTTTTGAGCAACCGGAACTGGTTTTCAAACCGAGCTCCAGACCTTTTTTTAGCATGTATTCCCGGGCTGCCAGGTGTTCGTTTGGAATTTCCCCTTCCAGGATAGCCTCCTTGATAGCCTCCTTAATGATCCCAATTTCTCGGGAGGGTTTTAAATCAAAAGCCTCCATGATTTCTTCTCCGCTGACCGGGGGCTGAAAGTTCCGAATGCGATCCCGCTCCTCCACTTCCTTGATTTTTTCGCGAACCAATTCAAAGTTCTTCAAATACCTTCGCTGTTTTCTTGGATTTTTTGTGGTGATATCGGCTTCACATAGGGTCATCAGGTCCTCAACATGCTCCCCGGCATCAAAAACAAGCCTGCGAACGGCAGAATCCGTGACGTGATCGTCAGAAAGGGCAATGGGCCTGGAGCTCATTCGAACGAGTTTCTTCACATATTTCATATGTTCATTAAGGGGCATGCGCAATCTTTTAAACACCCGGTGGACCATTTTAGAACCCACAAACTCGTGCCCGTGAAACGTCCATCCAATTTTTTTGTCAAATCTTTTGGTGGGGGCCTTGCCGATATCATGCAATAGGGCCGCCCACCTAAGCCATAGATCTTCGGACTTCCTGGAAATATTGTCCACCACTTCGAGGGTATGCCAGAAGTTGTCCTTATGTCGTTGTCCTTCGATTTCTTCAATGCCCTGAAGGGCCGTAAGTTCCGGGAGTATGAATTCCAGCAGTCCGGTTTGGTATAATAGCCCAAACCCAACCGATGGCTTTGGGGTCAGCATGATCTTGTGCAACTCATCCACAACGCGTTCCCTGGATACAATGCGTATCCGCTCCCTGTGGGTACGGATCGCCTCAAGGGATTCCGGGGCAATAGTGAAGTCCAGTTGTGCAGCGAATCGAATGGCCCGGATCATGCGCAACGGGTCGTCGGAATACGTGGTCCCGGGTTCGAGGGGCGTACGGATAACCCCGTTTTTAAGGTCCTCCATGCCTCCAAAGGGATCCAATAGCCCAGCAAAATCAGCCTGTTTAAGGGATAGGGCCATGGCGTTGATGGTAAAATCCCTCCGCTTTTGATCGTCCTCCAGGGTGCCATCCTCCACAATAGGTTTGCGGCTGTTTTGGCGGTAGCTCTCTTTCCGGGCACCGACAAATTCCAGATGCAAATCTCCCTGGCGTATCATGGCTGTGCCAAAGTTCTTGTAGACGTGAACCTTCGGATTCCCTGGGAGGCGTTTAGCCACTTCACGTGCGAGGGAAATCCCGCTGCCGACGGCCACAATATCAATATCCTTTTGCTGTCCACGACCCAAAAAGTAATCCCTCACGTATCCCCCTATCACATAGCAGTCCAGGGTCAGTTCATCCGCAGCCTGGTTGATCAGCTTAAAGATGGGGTTTGAAAGCGCTTTTATATGTGTGGGTCGTTCCATATGCCGGGTCACAGTTCAGGCGGTGATAAGGTGCTTTGCAGCCCATTTCCCCTGTAAATACCACCTCCTGAAAAGGTTTTACAAAGGTACCATATCCTATACACCTGTTAAAATTGGAAGGGTGTTTTGAGAAGTTGACAGGAATTTGCAGCTGTAGAAGGTATTTTGGATGTGGGGGAGGGGGAAGCCCCCCGGGGTCCCGATAACTAACATTAATCATCCTGGCCTATATCACCCCACCGGTTCCGGCAGTACCAGATAATCTCCAATGATCTCATTGTATTTGTCCGGGATAAACTCGAACCTTCCGTCTGCCGGGTAGAACGTCATCTCCCCGAAGATAATAAGGCCATTGAGATTGTAAAGATCTACCCGGACAAATGGAAAATCCCATGCAAGCCGCCTGGCCACATCAACCATTTCCTCAAAGTTCTTGGGCTTCTCCAGAGTGTGCTCAAAAGGGGGGTAGCCTGTGTCAATAAAGGGGAGTAAATTCCATTCCAGATCAAAAAACCTGCGTCTGTGAGCTGCTCCGCGATCCAAATCCACCTGAATAAAGCGCGGATCTCCTCCAAAGCAAAAGAATTTATAGTCGTTGATAGATTTTTTCCCAATTTCCTCCAGGAAGACTTCCGCAATCAATCTGGGCTTGATGTTCTTGTAGGCCCATTCCAGGCCACTGCGGTAATAGTAGTTCCGCCTTAGCCATTTCCTGAATTTAAGTCGTGCTTTCCAGGGAGTCACCTCAGACTTATCCGGGACGATCAGGTTCCAGTTGCATCCATGGACCCCTTTGATAACGAACTTCTCCGGGAGCTTGTCAAAATCCACCTCCCTGGCCGTTTCATAAACCTCGAGCAGTCCATTTAGGTATTTTTCACCTACTTTCTCAGCCACATAAGGACGTACGGAGTATTTGTCCACGAGCTGCGTCAGCCGTGGATCTTTGTAGTACACTTTCAACCACTGAATCTTCTCGTTGAATTCCCTCGGATTTTCCAGGTTTAGCTTCTTTCCCGTGTAATACTCATAGTAGACCTTTACATAAAAAGCAGGAGGTAAAAATTTTAGCTTTTTTAGAAGGCCTAGGAAGATTCTTTTCAATGGGTTGGGTTTAGCTTCGTTGAAGTTGCAATAAAACTCAAATATAAACAAGCAGACTTTTATACATTTGCAGGTATGAGTGAAATCGTCTCAAATCCTAAAATCTCCGTGGTGGTCAGCACGTATAATTCCGAGGCCTGGCTTGAGAAAGTCTTATGGGGGTTCAATTGCCAGAGCTTTCGGGATTTTGAAGTGGTTATCGCGGATGACGGCTCGGGCCCTGCCACAAAGGAATTGCTGGAACGCATGAAGGCTGAGGTTTTCTATCCGCTGATCCATGTCTGGCAGGAGGATGACGGGTTCCAAAAATCCAGGATTCTGAACAAGGCGGTAACTGCCTGCAATGCCGAATATGTTATCATGACCGATGGGGACTGCATCCCCAGGGAGGATTTCGTGGAGGTACATTATATCAATAAGAAAGAAGGCTATTTTATCTCGGGCGGGTACTATATGCTGCCGATGAACATCTCTGTAATGATCACGCGGGAGGATATTGAGAAGCAGCGCTGTTTTGACATAAACTGGCTAAAAGACCAGGGGATCCCTAAAACCTTTAAGAACAACAAGATTACCGCCAATGGCATGGTCGCTTTCCTGCTGAACACCTTTACCCCTACCAATGCGAGCTGGAATGGTCACAACAGCTCCGGATGGAAAAAGGACATCCTGAACGTTAACGGTTTTGATGAACGCATGCAGTATGGCGGGCAGGACAGGGAACTGGGCGAAAGGCTCTTTAACTTCGGCATCAAGTCCAAACAGCTGCGCTATAGTGCGGTATGCGTGCACCTGGACCACAAAAGGGGCTATAAGACTCCGGAGTCCCTGGCCAAAAACGCGCAAATTCGCAGAAATACCCGAAAGGAAAAACGGGTTTGGACCTATCACGGCATCACCAAATAAGAAGTAAGCTTATTCTTGGCCTCCAGTTTTTTTAGTTCCCGGAACCTTTCATACACGCTTAATGCATTTAGATAGGAGATAATTATTCCCTTTTTGCCGTCCAGGAATCCAAGTCTCAGGAAGTAGTGGTGTATAAACCTCCAGGACGGTTTTGCAATCATAAGGAAGTAATTGAACGTACTTTCCTTATAAAAGTCCTCTTTGGCTTTTAGTCGGCCATAATGAAGCATTTTGGACTTGTAGTCTTCGTAGTTCTTGTAGCAATAGTGGATCAGCTTGTTTTCCAGGATGCCTGAAGTACCTTCCAGCTCCAGGGTTTCATGTACTAGTTTTCGGTCGGTGAAGCAAGCCTTGCTCTTTCGAAAGAGGCGATAATTTTTGTCGGTTTGCCAACCGCTAAAATGAAGTGGCTCATCTTGAAACATAAATTTGCGGTAGCACCAAAACGCCGCATGAGGCGTGTCTGAGGAAGTAACCTCCCGGATTTCCTGCTCAAGCACCGGTGTTACCACCTCATCTGCATCCAGGAAAAGCACCCAATCGTTGGAAGCCTGTGAAAGTGCGTAGGACTTTTGTTGAGTGAAGTTCTCAAAGGGATGCTGCATAATCTGCACATCCGGGTCCTGCTTCAAATATTCGTATGTACCATCCGTACTGAACGAATCAACTACAATGATCTCATCGGCAAACCGCACGGAATCAATACAGCGTTCAATATACCCGATCTCATTGTAGGTAATGATCAGCGCGGTCAGTTTGTTAGGGTTGTTTGATTGCATTTCGCGCCTGCTTCTTTACAATTACTTAACAAAGAAACAATTAAAATATTGTATAATCACAGATTTTGGGCGTCTTTTCCCCAGAATG
>CBFCWO010000037.1:0-25146 GCA_965601625.1 uncultured Flavobacteriaceae bacterium
TTTCCGATGCACTGATGGCGACCTATAAACTGATCTGGGAAGACTTTTGCTCCTGGTTGCTGGAAATTGTCAAACCTCCCTACCGAGCGCCCATCGATCAAAAAACCTATAAGGAGGTTATTCGCCTGTTTGAAGGAAACCTAAAGCTGTTACATCCTTTTATGCCCTTTCTCAGCGAGGAGGTCTGGCAGCATATATCGGATCGTAGCCCCGAACAGGCATTGATTGTAGCATCCTGGCCAGAGAAAAGTGCTTATGAGCCATCCCTGCTGCCTGCGTTTGAATTTACCAGGGAGGTCATATCGGGGATTCGAACCATACGAAAGGAAAAGAATATTCCTTTCCGGGAGGCTATGGAGCTCCTGTTGATCGACGAAGAGGCCGTGGACCGCGAATGGGATGTGCTGATTCAGAAACTTGGGAATGTTTCCCAGGTCACCTATGTGCCAAAGGCGCCTGAAGGGGCCCTTTCCTTCCGGGTGAAGCGGAATGAGTATTTTGTTCCATTAAAGGGGACGGTGGACCTGGAGGAGGAGATCCGGAAAATCCAGGAGGAGCTGGATTATACCCGGGGATTCCTAACCTCCGTGCAGAAGAAACTGACCAATGAACGATTTGTGAATAATGCCCCTGAACAGGTAGTGGCACTCGAGCGGAAGAAGGCCGCGGATGCGGAGTCTAAAATAGAGGTCCTGGAAAAGAGCCTTGCCAATTTGAAGTAGGATCCACGTGCTTTGAGCGCCACCTATCGACAGGGCTGTGTGGGTGATGAAGGGGTAGCGCATAGAAAAGGCCGGCGCCACACCGACCTTCCCTGATTAACTAAACTTTTCATACCTCGATAAAGCCGTACCTTTATCATTAGCTAAAGTACAAGAATTGCGGACTGGCTGGGATTACGGGAAATCAAAGTAGATTAATGAAAAGTTAATCTTCTTAATTCGCGATTAACCCGGGATGCTATCTGCACCTTTGTTGCAATTGATTATGGCGCGAAGAAGGATATTTTTTATCACGCTCTTTGTAGTGTCCATTGTAGGCCTGGCAGTGGTCCAGTACCGCTACCTGAAAATTGGATTGCGGCTGGCAAGGGTCCAGTTCAGCGAACAAATTGCCGGTGCGGGTTCCGAGATTACAACAGACCTTCAAACCCGAAACCAACTCACCTTTCTGCTGGCCAATGCCCTTGAAAAGGATACCAGCTTTTTCCGCACGGATCCGGCGCAACTTACGGATGCCTCTCGCTATTTTCTAAAGGACTACCTGCGGGAACGCCTGGTGGATCATCAGATAGATCGCGAATTCGGCTTTGAACTCATGGCCAGGGACAGTACGTATTACCTTCGGTCCACAACTGCTGTTGCTCAGGAGGAACACGGCTTTGTATATCCCCTGGAGATCACGGGTTATCTTCCTGAAAGGCTTGGTACCCGAATGGTGCTGCAACTGGAGTTTCAAAACCTAAACGCTTATTTTTTATCACAACTCAATGGCCTTACCCTCCCGAGCCTGATGTTCCTCCTGGGAATCATTATCGTTGTGCTTTGGGTACTGCGCACCTATTACTGGCAGCGCAAGGTCATCACCACCACCAACGAGTTTATCAACAACCTTACCCATGAATTGAGAACCCCGGTCTTTTCGATCAGCCTGGCGGCAAAGATCCTGCATGAAAAGGCAAGCGGGAAAGAACGGGAATTCACCCAAAGCATACTCAACCAATCCAAAAAGCTTTCGAATCACATCGATAAAGTGCTCGAACTGGGTACCCTGGAACATGGACGGACGGTGATCCAAAAGGAACATATGGATTTCAGGCCTGCTTTAGAGCGGCTGTGCGAAGATTTTGAAAAATTATGTGCACTGGAAGGACGGCTTTTTCGATTTGATATTCAAAAGGAAGCCTTTCCGTTGAATGCTTCCCTTTTTCATTTGGAAAACGCGATCAACAACCTGCTTGACAATGCACGAAAGTATGGGGATGAATCACCTATTCGTCTGACCGCCTATAAAGTAGGCAACCGCCTGCATCTGCGGATCCACAATGGGGGTACTCCCATTCCCGGGAAGGCCCTTGAGAATATCTTCAAGAAGTATTATCGGGTTTCTGACGGGGATCGGGCAAAGGTCAGGGGGTATGGACTAGGGCTCAGTTATGTAAAGACCGTTGCAGAGCGGCATAAGGGCAAAGTGTCTGTCCGAAGCGATGCTGATAATGGAACCGAAGTGGAGTTTATAGTACCTTTGGACCAGACTTAGAATTAATATGTACCGCATATTGCTTGTTGAAGATGATACGTCCCTCGGATACCTGCTTTCAGAATATCTGAAAATGAAAGGAATGGATGTGGTATGGGAACAGAAGGCTTCCAATGTCCTCCCCCTCCTGGAGGCAGAAGCTTTTGACCTTTTGATCCTGGATGTCATGATGCCGGATATGGATGGGTTCACTCTCGGAGCGCGGATCCATGAGCGTTTTCCGCGCATCCCCTTCCTGTTCCTCACGGCCAAATCCATGAAGATCGATGTCCTGAAGGGCTTTTCCGTCGGAGCTGTAGACTATCTTAAAAAGCCTATAGATGAAGAGGAGCTGGTGGTCCGGATCGAAACGCTGCTTTCCCGCATGACACCTGTATCGGAAGTGGTGGATACCCTATCCATACTTGGAGGATATCAGTACGACGTGGAGAATCAGTGCCTTCGCTTCGACACGGATGAAATACAGCTGACCAGCCGGGAAAATGAATTGCTGGGGTATCTTTTCCGGCACCGCAACCGGCTATGCACCCATGGGGATATCCTGAAGCGAATCTGGGGGCGCAATGACTATTTCAACCGCAAGAGCCTGAACGTATTTATAACCCGTCTTCGCAAACATTTGGAGAAGGATCCTGAGCTTCGGATAGAGAATGTACACGGACAGGGCTTTATCCTGAGGGTACCGGAATAAGGATAGAACTGCAGGCAAGGCTCCCGGAGGGGAAAGTTTCGTATCTTTGCCCCCAAAAAACATGAAAAAGTATATTTTCCCCCTCTTTTTGGCAAGTCTGCTAACGGTTGGATGCAGCAATGACTCAGAGTCGGATCCACCGGATGAAACGCCAACCCCTGAACTGCGTACCCCAATCCCCGATGCTAATTTTGAGGCGGCGCTGGTCGATCTCAACCTGGATGATGAAGTGGACGGGTCTGTCCTGACCTCCCGCATTGTGGGTGTGCAAAACCTGAATCTGGAAGGCCGTGGAATTTCAAACCTTTCCGGGATTGAGGATTTTGAAGCCCTTATCGATCTCAATGTCCGCGCCAATTCGCTTCGGCTACTGAATATCTCTTCGAACACCAATTTGCTCTTTGTATGGGCCGAGGACAATGAACTTACCCAGTTGGTGATCGGAAACAATCCCGACATTGAGAAAATCGGGGCTTCGAATAATCAGCTCACCTCCCTGGTGGTAGCTGACTACACCAGCCTTCAGTTATTGGATCTGGCCAACAATGAAATTACGGTAATGGATGTTTCCACCCTGCCCGTTCCTTCATTCCGGGAATTCGATATTTCAGGGAATCCACTGACCTGCATCCTGGTGAGTCCCCAACAGCAGGAAAACATTCCGCCTACCTGGACGAAGGATGAGGAGGATACGTGGAGTCTGGATTGCGAATAATTAAGGGGGGCGCCCCCCCCTCCCCAACATCAAGCTAACCCGGTCTCCTGCAAATTCCATTCGGTAACGGAATTAAAGCGATTCGACAAAAGCCAAAAAAAAAGCCCGATATGATTTTCAATCGGGCTCTTTTCGTTTAATCCTTTAGCGAAAGGAATTTATGTCGGGGAATCTTAATTATCTCGGTGAATACCAGATGGGAGAGGTATAGGCGCGCTCCTGGGTGATCATCTTCGCTTCTTTCGGCATGCTAATTCCGTATTTTTTGGCGTCGTAAGCGGTCCATCTTGGGGTAGGTATTTCCAGGACCCTGGCATAATAGACTGCCGGCAACTCCGGATCAAAATCCGGGTCTTCCCAAACGCCAATCAGTTCAGGGTCTCCTATGGTATTGGTCCAGGTGGCTTCTTTTACATTCACTGTATTTCCAACGGCAGGCAGTTTTCCATCCCGTCCGGGTTTCCGTTGATCAGCATCTCCCCATACCACATCGTAGACTTTCTCCTGTCGGTTTCCGCTTTTGTCCACCCAGCCTTTTACGATTTGAATACGGTCCAGGTTGCCCGAAAGCGGGTCCTTTAAGGCTGCTACCAGGAAGGTAGGGGCCGCTTTAGCACTGGGAGCCGCCGGAAGGTCTCCACCCATGGGAACACCTTTGACATAACCCACGTCGGCGGGTAGTCGGTTCATGGCATCGGAGGTTGTGAAATCCCATCCGCCGAAGAAACGCACCAGCATCCGGGAACCTGTGGTGGCATAGGTTTCTTTGCGCATCATGGCATCAAACAGGGATTCCCTGGTGTTTTCCCTGGCCCAAACTGCGGCCAGTCCGGAACCAACCATCTCCCAGCTTTCATAAGAGCCATTGTCAGTTTTTGCCATCGGGTGCAGATACCGCTCAGCATTGGGTTCGGTTCCCGCATGCTTGCCAAAGAAATTATCTTCCTGGGCGGTAGCGAGCCCTGTATGGCTGTCGGTGGAACCAATCATGCCAAATTTATAGGGATTCGTACCGATCTTTTGTTCCATTTGTAAACCGGTTTGCAGGCCGGTACGGGCGTATTCGTATTGGAGCATGTCATTTTCCTTTGGGACGCTCAGATCGAGATTTCCCTTGTCCCAGGTTTCGTAATCGGCAAATTCATCATTGGGGGAAAGGAAGGGGTGGGTTTCTCCGTCACCCTTTATCTGTGTGGCTTCGTAGAGGGGTTCCCATTTGATTCTGGTGTCGGCATATGCCTTGTCAATAGCCTTGCCTGAAAAGGAATCCACCATGGGAAACATGATCCCGTTGCTGAGGTTCCCGTTGTGCGCAATGGCCAGGACATTCCCGCCAGATTTTTGTTCATAGGCCTCCATCCATTTCCAGAGGTCAACAGGGTTGTCGCTGCCCTGGGGTTTAAGTGTGGTGTACGGCAGGGACATGCTGGCTTTGTTTTTATCATCCCGATAGATCACTACCCGGTGCAGGTTGTTGCCCGCTGTGTTGGATGTCCACTCGTATCCTATGAAGGCGGTAAATGTGCCTGGATTGTTGTAGTGTTCCGCAGCGTCTATGGTCATATCCCAGGCAGATTGGTAGGCCGGATCCCCTGGCCTCGACTCAAGGGCAGGAGGGAAGGTGCCCTGGGAGAATCCCTCAATGACTTCAACGGCGACCTGAACCCCTTCCTGTCCGCCTTTTCGTACCATTTCGTACCAGCGCTTCCCAGTGGGATCTTTGAGCATTTCAGGATCACCATCGTAGAGACGGGGGAAGAAACCCATATTATCCGAGTGATCCGCTACAACCAGGAAATCCAGGGGTCGCGACAACTTTACTTGCAGTCCGGTAGAGGAGGTAAGCTCCTCTCCGGAAGCAAAGCGATAGGCATCCGTAGGCTTAAGCCTTGCTCCGAATGCCCCGGCATCCATGGACATGCCCGTGTGCAGGTGGGTATCCCCCCAGTAGACGTTGGTGGGAAAATTTCTGCCCGCGTAGGGAGAATAATTGTCCATTTTCTTCTGAGGTACGTCGTCTTTGTTCGGCGTGGGCAGGCCGGGAGAGTGTTGCGCATAGGATGTCATGCCAAACATCATTGCGATCAAGGGAAGGGTGAAAAGAGCTTTCATAATTGTGGTTTGAAAGGGTTTTGTTAGGACTGTAAAAGATACGAAAATACGCTTGAAGAGCATGCAGGGATTACCCGAAATTGACCTTTTTTTATAAGGCCTGAAAGATCGATATAGGTGCCTGGATAAGAGTTAAGTGGTTGGTCTGTTTCTTGGGTTGCTAAATGGGGCCCTGGCCCCCCTCCCCAGTATATAATTTATGCACTTCCCCTGCACTTCCCTTTCGCCCATCAGGATGGATTCAGACATTAACCCCAGATCCACTCCCTTCCAAGTTGCTCACTTTTCTTATTTTTGATGCCTATGGAAACCTATGCCACGGCCTTGCTTTATGCCATCCCTTTCTTTATTGTGCTGATGCTCATTGAGATCGGGTACGGACATTTTGTAAAACAACAGAAATACAAAGTGATGGATACCGTGAGTTCCATCAGTTCGGGTCTGACCAATATTGTAAAGGACTCCCTGGGGCTTGGGGTCATCCTGGTGAGCTACCCTTATTTGGTCAAACACCTCGCCCTGGTGCAAATCGAAGCTTCCTGGCTGGTGTGGCTGGTCGCCTTTCTTGCCATTGACTTTGCGGGTTACTGGAACCATCGTCTGAGCCATCATGTCAATCTATTCTGGAACCAGCATGTCATCCATCACAGCAGCGAGGAATTCAACCTGGCCTGTGCCCTGCGACAATCCATTTCAAACCTGATAGGGTATTTTCCCCTGCTTTTGCTGCCCGCTGCATTTCTCGGGGTTCCTGAGCAGGTGGTTGCCATTCTCGCACCGGTCCATTTATTTGCTCAATTCTGGTATCATACACAGCATATTGGAAAAATGGGTTGGCTGGAGTATGTGATCGTTACCCCTTCACAGCACCGGGTTCACCATGCCATCAACCCGGAATACATCGACAAGAACCTCGGGCAGGTGCTCTGCATCTGGGACCGTCTTTTCGGTACCTTCCAGGAAGAACTGGAAGAGGTTCCCCCACAATATGGGGTATTGAAACCCGCCCAGACCTGGAATCCAATCCACATTAACTTCCAGCACCTCTGGCGTTTGATGCAGGATGCCTGGCACACAAAGAATCCCTGGGACAAATTCAGGATCTGGTTCATGCCGACGGGATGGCGACCCGCTGATGTCAGTGGGAAATACCCGCGGGAAATCATAGAGGATGTCTATCATTTTGAGCGGTATAAACCTCCGGCATCCCGCGCATTGAAGGCCTACGCCATTTTTCAAATGATCGGCACCCTGGCCCTTTTGCTCTTTATGTTTTATAACTATTCAGCGATTGGATTTAATGGGTTGCTGCTTTTTGGGGCCTTTATCTTTGCCGGGATCTACGGGTACACAACCCTGATGGACGGAAAACGGTATGCTGCCTGGATCGAGTCCGGAAGGGCTCTTGCAGGATTCGCCCTAATCGGGCTGACGGGAGACTGGTTTGGGTTGGGGGAACAATGGGCTGCCGGTACGCTTGTGATTGGCCTGTATTTTGCAATTACCCTGTTCGGGGGGCTGTACTTCACCTATTTCGAGGAGAAAGCCAAAAATGCCCCTTTTGCGACCTAAAGGATTTCAAGTAAGTTTCTTCACTTCTTTATTGACAAGGTCGATATACTCCTGCATGGCCTCCTCCGGGGAGATGTCCCTGGCCTGAATAAGCGCATTCACCTTAAAGGCGTTGATCAGGGGTGTTTTGCTTCCGGGATTGTTGAAATTCTGATTGGCGATCTTGTAGTACGCGTAGAGCTTCAGTAAGAGGTCAGCGGGGATCAGACGGTCGTAATTGTTGATGTAGGCAACCGCCTCCTTGAATTTTGTATGTATTTTTTCATCACTCATCCTGATTCGCCTGCGCGGCTATACAGGTTTTGGCTCCCACTACTTTTTGATGCAGTTTTACCGTGATCACCGCATCTAAAGGTAATAACAAATCCACCCTGGAACCAAATTTTATAAAGCCGGCATCTTCGCCCTGCTGTACGTTATCGCCCACCTCCGCGTAATTGACAATTCTGCGGGCCATGGCCCCGGCAATTTGCCGGTAACCTACCTTTCCAAAGAGGGGGGTTTGTACCACCACGGTAGTACGTTCATTATCCGTGCTCGATTTAGGATGCCAGGCAACCAGGTACTTCCCCGCATGGTATTTTGAATAAACGATATTGCCACTTACCGGATACCGGGTGACGTGCACATTGAGGGGGGACATAAAGATGGATACCTGGAGGCGTTTGTCCTTAAAATACTCTGATTCCTCCACCTCTTCGATAGCGACCACCTTCCCGTCTGCGGGTGCCAGGATTTCATCAAAGTTCCGGGGCGCCACCCGTTTTGGATTTCTGAAAAACTGCAGGATCAGGATCAGCAGGATCAGGGCGGCCACCTGCACCAAAATGCGAACCCATTCCAGGGGGATCAAAAACTGTGCTGCCACCACTGCAGCCGCACAAAGAAAGAAAGTGATCAGGATGATGTTTTGGCCCTCTTTATGAAACATAGTTAAAGATAATTAACGTTAGATAGGCGAAGGGAGCGGCAAAGACAAGGCTGTCCAGACGGTCCAGCATTCCTCCGTGACCCGGCAGGATTGCCCCACTGTCCTTGATGCCCGCAGCTCGCTTGAACTTGGACTCTATCAAATCTCCGAAACTGCCCATAATGACCAGGATCAAGCCCAGCAAGATCCATTGTGTGATTTCCAGCACGGGAACAAACCTTCCCAGCAAATAGGCTCCCACCAATGCAAACAGAAGGCCTCCAAGGCTTCCTTCTATGGTCTTTTTAGGAGAAACCGATGGGAACAATTTATGACGTCCCAGGGTTTTTCCGACCAGGTAGGCGAAAGAATCGTTTACCCAGATCAATATAAAGATACCGATGATGAGGTATTTTGCAAAGAACTCATCCCGGTAGGGGATCATCGTCAGGAATATGCATCCCCCTCCTATGTAGAACAGGCCAATCAGGTATTTCTGAAGGGAACTGAATTCCAGTGTCCTGCCGCTGTAGAGATAGGCAATCAATCCCAGATTCACGGCGATGGTAAGGGCCAGGAGCACCTGTATGAGCACAGGGTCCCGCGTCAGATAGATAAAGACCCACCAAAGGGCCAGGTAGGCGATGAAGATATAATAGCCCTTTAATCGAACCAGGCGCTTGTACTCATAGAGACAGGCCAGGCCAAATACCATAAAAAGAAAGTCGTAGGCGTCCGGGCTTAAAAAAACCGCTGAAAGCAACAGCAGCACATAGAGAACACCGGTTAGCAGCCTTCTGAAAACTTCCTTCATCCTATAAATCCTCGAGTAGTAACAGATAAAGATGCTTAGAGCTACTGCCGTAGGTCAGGAAGTCTTTGGATTCTTCCGAGGCGGGTTTAAAGTGCTTTAGCGTAGTGATGTTGGCGGGAATACGCTCCCTGTATTTTTTCTTGATGATCTTTAACCCCTCTCCTATGGTATCCACCAACTGGCTTGTGGTAGCGAATACAATGATGTTCAAGGGGATTTCGTGAAGCTTTTTCTCCAACAACTGGTTGGAGCTCACCAATATGGAGCCATTCTGGGCAACCAGGTGCTCACAAGTAGTGAAAAACACTTCACTTTCTGAGGCCCTGTGTGTAAAACTCAGGTTTTCCTTTTCGAATCGCTGTTGAAGGGAGGGATTCAGACTGTAGAAAGGCATTGCATCCCACTGGTTTTCCTCAATGATATTCCTCAGCCCTTCCAGTACTTCTTCCTGTGAGTCACAGTAGATGAATTTTCCACCATTCTTTTTGAATTGAATCGTAAATTTTTCATCTACCGGTATCTTGAGATCGGGCATATGAACACCCCTGGTCTGTACGGTCTCTTTGGAACGCTTCTTTCGCTTTCCCCCTCCAAAAAGTTTGTCAAAAAGACCCATGTATTGGTTAGGTGTCTGTATTAACCGGCCGGCTCCTCCTCCGAAATTTACATATGTCCTCCCGGTGTAGGTTCTATTTCTTTTCTTCTACGGCTTCTTCAGCCTCTTCCGAACTATCGGACTTCGTATCCGCTTCGCTGGAATTCACTGTGGTGGGCTCTGTACCCTCAGTCCCCGCGTTTTCTTCCTGCTCTGCCGCCCCAAGAGCTTTCTCCTGACCGAGCTGATCAAAGTTCTCTTTAAAGGGTCGTTTGCCAAAAATTCGCTCAAGATCCTCTTTAAAGATAACTTCTTTTTCTAAAAGTAGCTCAGCGAGCACCGTAAGCTTGTCTTTATTTTCATCTAAAACGGAGATTGCCCTTGCGTACTGCTCTTCAATGATCTTTGAGATTTCCAGGTCGATCTTTTGAGCGGTCTCCTCACTATACGGTTTGGTGAAGCCGTATTCGGACTGCCCGGAGGAGTCGTAGAAGGTCACATTGCCAATCTCGTCATTGAGTCCGTAGATCGTGACCATGGCCCTTGCCTGCTTGGTCACCTTTTCAAGGTCGCTCAGGGCCCCGGTAGAGATCTTATTGAAGATCACTTTTTCAGCCGCTCTCCCTCCGAGGGTGGCGCACATTTCGTCTTTCATCTGTTCCGGCCTTACCAAAAGACGCTCCTCAGGCAGGTACCAGGCCGCACCCAGGGACTGGCCTCTAGGGACGATGGTTACCTTAACCAAAGGGGCTGCATGCTCCAGCATCCAGCTCACGGTGGCGTGCCCGGCCTCGTGATAGGCAATGGTCTTTTTCTCTTCCGGAGTGATGATCTTGTTCTTTTTCTCCAGGCCTCCGACGATTCGGTCTACGGCATCCAGGAAATCCTGCTTGGTCACCGCTTTGCGCTCCTTCCTTGCGGCAATTAGAGCGGCCTCGTTGCAAACATTGGCTATATCTGCCCCGGAGAATCCCGGTGTTTGCCTTGCCAGGAAGTTCAGATCCAGGGTTTCCGCCGTCTTGATAGGCCTCAGGTGCACTTCAAAAATTTCCTTCCGTTCCCGAATGTCCGGGAGGTCCACGTAGATCAGGCGGTCAAAACGACCGGCCCGCATCAGGGCCTTGTCCAGTACGTCAGCACGGTTGGTAGCCGCCAGCACGATCACATTGACATTGCTGCCGAATCCGTCCATTTCCGTCAACAGCTGGTTGAGCGTATTTTCCCGCTCGTCGTTCGAACCGGTGAAATTATTTTTTCCGCGGGCCCGTCCAATGGCGTCAATCTCATCGATAAAGATGATGGAAGGGGATTTATCCTTGGCCTGCTTGAACAGGTCACGCACCCTGGAGGCTCCAACCCCCACGAACATCTCCACAAAATCCGATCCGGACAGGGAAAAGAAAGGTACTTTGGCTTCGCCGGCAACGGCCTTGGCCAGGAGGGTTTTACCCGTCCCGGGAGGGCCTACCAGCAGTGCTCCTTTGGGGATCTTTCCTCCCAGAGAAGTGTATTTATCAGGGTTTTTCAGAAATTCCACGATCTCTTCCACCTCTTCTTTGGCGCCTTCCAGACCGGCCACGTCCTTAAAGGTGGTACGGGTATCTGTCTTCTCGTCAAAGAGCTTAGCCTTGGACTTGCCGATATTGAAGATCTGTCCTCCGGCACCTCCGGCGCCACCGCCGCTCATACGGCGCATCAGGTAGATCCAGATCCCGATAATCAGGACGAATGGCAATAGGGTCAGGAGCAATTCCATAAAGACATTGGACTCCGTGTCGTAATCCACTACCGTATCCAGGTTGTTCTCCTGCTTGATCTTCTTGATGTCGTTCTCAAAATTCTGTAAGTCTCCGTAATCCAAAACGTATTGCGGAACGGAACCCGATGAGATTGAAAACGGCTGGTTGGCCACATCTTTGTGGACATCCTTGGCCAGGGCTTCCTCCGTGAGGAAAACCTTTGCCTGCCTTGTGTTTGTGATGATCAGGATCTTGTCGATGTCCCCGTTGCGCAGGAATTCCTGCAGTTCAGAAGTGGTTGTTTTGTTGGTAGGTGAGAAACTGTCCGTACCAAAAAACTGATAGCCGATCAAAAAAACAATGATCAGGCCATATATCCACCAGGAACTAAAGCGGGGTTTTTTCTGAGGGGTATTTTCTTTTGCCATGTGCTGTTTTACTAATTAAAGCTGCTTTCTACGAGGGTGACTTTGGCGTCTCCCCAAAGTCCTTCGATATCGTAGAATTCCCTGGTGTGTTTCTGAAAGACGTGCACTACCACGTTCACATAGTCCATCAGCACCCATTCTGAATTATCAGATCCTTCTACATGCCAGGGTTTGTCGTGAATTGTTTTACTGACCGTTTTTTGGATGGAATTTACAATTGCATTAACGTGAGTGTTGGAAGTGCCATTGCAAAGGATAAAGTAGTCACAAACCGTGTTTTCTATTTCTCGTAAGTCAAGTATATTTATATCTAGACCTTTTACTTCTTCTATTCCGTGTAAGATTAAGGCAATCAACTCATCTGCGCTAGCTTTCCGTTTCTGCATTCAATAATTTTAGTTTCTACAAAGTTATTATTTTTTTGTTTTTTGGGGTACCGCTTTTAACATAAGCTTATTACCTACAAACACTTCTGCATGCAAGTGATCAAACTTAGTGCCACGGATTCCACAAACACCTATTTAAAGGGGATGTCAGCACGTGAAAAGGTGCCCGATTTTACGGTCGTATGGGCTGTTGATCAGCAGGCCGGGCGGGGCCAACCGGGTAATATTTGGGTTTCTGAAAAAGGCAAGAACCTAACATTCAGCATTTTAAAGAAATTTGACAAACTCCAGGCCAGGGATCATTTTCTGCTGAATATCCTGGTCTCCCTGGCCCTTATGGAGGCATTGAAAAACCTGGGAATTCCCGATCTCCGGGTCAAATGGCCTAACGACATTATGTCAGGCCCCGGAAAAATATGTGGGATCCTCATAGAAAACCAGGTCAAAGGAAGCTTTATTTCACAAAGCATCGTGGGTATTGGACTGAATGCAAACCAGCAATCCTTTGACGGGTTGCCCCGGGCTACCTCTCTTAAAAACACCACAGGGCAGGATTATGACCTCCACGAACTGCTCACTACCCTGCTTTCCTCCCTTAAGGAATACTATGGGAGGATGCAGACAGGATCCTACCCCGAATGGTTTCGCTCCTATGAAAGAAATCTGTTCCTCAGGGATGTTCCGGCTTCGTTCCAACGGCCAGAGGGCCCTGTTTTCGAAGGCATCATCAGGGGCGTAGCCCCGGACGGGCAACTGCTATTGGAAACCGCCCCGGGCAGACAGGAAGCTTTTGGGTTTAAGGAAGTCCGCTACCTCTACTGAAACCCCTCAGAGATCCCCCAACTTCTGGCTCAGGGTACCCAGGAAATTGGTGATCGGGCTCTTGATCATCATGGCCATCATGGCGTTGAACTCTCCCTGAAAACTCAGGCTTACATCGGTCTGTTCATCTCCGGATTCCGACAGGTCTGCCGTTAAGGTAAAAGGCAGCTTATCGCTGGCCGCACCGAGCACAAGCTTTTCATGCGGGACCTGTTCCTTGCGGCGGAGAACGATTTCAGGCATGCCCTTGAGGGCAAATCGAAAGGTGTCCTGATCGAGAACTTCGAAGGTCTCGATGGAATCAGGCATGAGCTTTTCGAAGTTTTCGAGGTTGTTGAGGAACTCGTAGACCTCTTTTCGCGGGCGCATTACGCGGCTATTCGGTGATTCTATATGCATATCAGGGTTTCCATTTTTCGGGATTCGATCGCCAGGACTGCAGGGTATCGAGCTGAGCTTCATTTACATAGCCCGTCCGGGAAGCCTGGGAGATCAGAAATTCATAATTACTTAGGGTGTGCAAAGGGAGGTTGCGCTCTCTGAAGCGCTGGGCGGACAAATCAAAGCCATAGCTGAAGATGGCCAGCATGCCTTTGACCTGTAAACCTGCTTTTTCCAGAGCATCCACGGCGCCCAGACTACTCTGCCCGGTACTGATCAGGTCCTCGATAACCACAACGCTCTGCCCTTTTTCGGCATGACCTTCGATCTGATTTTGCCTCCCATGGGCCTTGGGTTTGGGCCGGACATAAATAAAGGGCAGCCCCATTTGCTCTGCCACCAGGATTCCGATCCCGATGGCTCCGGTAGCCACCCCTGCGATCACGTCAGGCTTTCCGTAGAGTTCTTCCACCTGCCGGGCCATTTGTTGTCGAACAAAATTTCTGATAGGCGGATAGGAAAGCAGGACCCGGTTATCGCAATAGATGGGTGATTTCCAGCCGGAAGCCCATGTAAAAGGATTTTCTGGTTTTAATTTAATTGCATTTATTTGCAGCAACAGCTCGGCTGTTTTGAGGGCGGTGTCCTTGTCTAAAACCATGCCGCAAATGTATAAAGTTTTTGTGAATGAAAGGCCCCTTATCCTCACGGATAAGATCGTGGATCCGGAAGAAGGAAGGTATTTCCTGATGAACAAGGATCAGGTGCCAAAAGCGGTGGACGCCCTGCGAAAGAACAAGCTGCCCAAGGCCTATATCTACCATCCGAATAGAGAGGAGATCCTTACAAAATTTACAAAGTATATTCCCAGGGTTGTGGCTGCCGGAGGAGTAGTGACCAATAAGAAAGGCAAGGTACTGTTCATCTACAGAAATGACAAATGGGACCTGCCCAAAGGAGTGATCAAAAAGAAGGAAAGCCTGGAGGACTGTGCCATCCGGGAAGTGGAAGAAGAAACGGGTGTACAGAACCTGAAAATTGAGAACTTTCTTCGCACCACCTATCACATTTTCAAGCGAAACGGAAAGCTTAAGCTCAAGGAAGTCCACTGGTACGCCATGAAGACAGAGTACACCGGCGACCTTGTGGGCGAGGCCAGCGAGGGAATCGAAAAGGTCAAGTGGAAGGGACCCCGAAAGATCCGTGAAGCCCTGGAGAATTCCTATGTAAACATCCGTATCCTCTTCAAGCCCCCTACCTACTAAAACTATTCAACCCTGTAGACCGGGTACTCCATATGGGCTGCTTCATAATGCGGGCTTCGCTGGTAGATCCATTCCAGCTGCCGGTAGGCGCTGGAAGCAAACAGGGTGTCCTGTACCTTTTTCGCTTCAAAGGATTTTCTCAAAACACTGTCTGACCGGAGCAATGCTGCAGCGATGTCCTCAAAGACATAGGGTGAGAAGCCCTCTTTGCGCTGCAGGACCGTATCGAAGAAATTCCAGTTGAAAAAAGAATCCACGGCCTGGGGCTCAAGGGTTTCCAAAAGATAGCGCAGACCGGTTTGCTGGGTGGGTATCCAGAGGTCCCCGGCTTTAAATTCCAGGGTACGGACCGCTTTGCTGATTTTGGTATTGTAATGGGGGTAATGCCCCTCATAGGGGCGGGTATAAGTACGGTAGTCGGTTATGCGGTAGGATGTGACTTCAATGGTAGTGTCCTTATCGAGCTCCCGGTATGAAATCCCATTCCAGTCCAGCCGTTCCCTGATCTTTGTCCATGCACCCGGAAGAAGGTAGGCACTGGGCACGGGGATGGAATCAGTGGGTCTGAACTGATTGAAGTAGAAAATCTCGCTGGTGACCGGCTGATCCCTTTGGTATTTCAGGCGGGGTTTGCCGGTTACCTCACTGGTCAGTGTCGCGGCACGGTAGCCTTTGAAGCTGAGCACCTCATAGTTCGCCGAGTCCTCTTCCCACCCGATGGGATAGTAGGAAGCAGGGGAGTAGGGTCGTAGGGCTTCGCTTTGGAGGGTTCTCAAGGTATCCCTGTGGGCGCTGGCTATGGACAACAGGGATTGCTCAAGGGCATAGGTTCCGGCCACCCGTTGTTCATAGGGCTTTAGCATATGGGTCTCCAGCATGAGTCCGGGAACATTCCACAGGGAAGTGTAGCCCGTGGAAAATCTGGGGTGATCCAGGAACTGGGAGAACCCGCCTTCGGGTGGGCGGTTAAAGACATTTACATAGGGCGTGATATCCCAGTCCTCTTCCGCAAGCCGGTTCTCGAGCTCAGGCCTTAAAACCGTTTCCAGATACCTTCCCAACGCGCCTCCCAGCTTGTTGTGCTGGGTAAAAAGGTGGGTAAGGGTATAGGAATAGTCTGCACCATTGCTCACATGGGTGTCCAAAAATACGAGCGGGCGCACCAGGTGGAAGATCTGTGCAAAGGTTCGGGCATTCCGGCTGTCCATTTTGATAAAGTCCCGGTTGAGGTCGTAATTCCGGGCATTACCCCGGAAACCGTAGGATTCCGGGCCATTTTGATTCGCCCGGGTTCCGGAATTCCGCGCAAGTGCCCCCCCTACATTGTAAACCGGGATACTGGCCAGGACAACATTTTCCGGGGCGGTGACCGCCCCGGTTGCCAGGTCCCGGAGCAGGAGGGAAGTTGCATCGATGCCGTCGGGTTCCCCGGGATGTATCCCGTTGAGCACCAGAACGACTGCCTTATCTTCCCCTAGTTTCTGAAAGTTAAAATTTCCCTCAGCATTGTAGGTCACCAGGTGGAGGGGCTCCCCGCTGTCCGTTTGTCCCAGGGTTTGCAAATTGATTTCTGGGAATTCCCTGGCGAGCTCCTGATAGAAAGCCAACAGCTCCTGGTAGGTGGCCGTTTGGTTGCCGTCCCCCTTTTCATAGGGCGTCTGAAAGGCCGCCTGTTTGGCTTCAGGGGATTTCTGGCAGGCCGCCAAAATAAGGAGCAGCAAACCCTTAAAAAAGGTTAACAAACCTCTTGAATACCCCGGTTTGTTTCTAAAGATCTTCAAAGTTTAAATTGCATTGTGGGCCTGAATTCCTTTCAATCCTAAAAGCGCACGGTCTCTGGCACCAGCCCGGTATAGTCCCCTCCGTTGCGGATGACATCCCGTACTATGGAAGAACTGATATAGGATTTTCCCGAAGAGGTCAGCAAAAAAACCGTCTCTATCTCGGCGAGTTTTCGATTGGTATGGGCAATCGCCTTTTCGAATTCAAAATCAGCCGGGTTGCGAAGGCCTCTCAAGATGAAGTTGGCCTCTACCTGCCTGCAGAAATCCACGGTAAGGCCGCTGTAGGACTGTACCTTTATCGTGGGCTCGTCCCTGAAGGCCTCCTGGATGAAGTGCATGCGCTGGCCCAGATCAAACATGTATTTTTTATCGGCATTTTCCCCTATGGCTATGATCAGTTCGTCAAAAAGGGAAATACCCCGCTGGATGATGTCGTAATGCCCAAGGGTGATGGGGTCGAAGGATCCCGGGAAAATAGCCCGTTTCATAAGTCAGGGTTTGTGTAAAATTAGGACTTTTTGTCCAATGCCGCTTCGATAGCACTTCCGAAGAGGTCTTTCAGGGAAATACCCGCTTCCTGGGCCTGTTGCGGCAGGATACTGAGCTCAGTCAGCCCTGGGGTGGTATTTATCTCCAGAAAATAGGGGGTATCCTCCACCAGGATGAATTCACTGCGGCTGTAGCCCTGCATTTTAAGGCTCTCGTAAATAAAACGAGCTGTTTCTTCCACTATTTTGCGGACCTCCGGTGCCAGCCGGGCGGGGGTAATTTCCCTGGATTTGCCCTCGTATTTGGCATGGTAATCGAAGAATTCCCCATCCGGGATGATTTCTGTGATCGGCAGGACCCTTACTTCTCCCTGATAGCGAATCACACCCACGGAGACCTCTGTGCCGCTGAGGGCAGACTCGATGAGCACTTCCTCGTCCTCCCTGAAGGCGGCTTCCAGGGCTGCTTCAAATTCAGAGGGGTCTTTTACCAGGCTCACCCCAAAGCTGCTGCCGGCGCGGTTGGCCTTCACAAAACAAGGGAGTCCGACTTTATCGAAAATGGCCTTTGGGTCATAGGCCTGGCCGCGATCCAGCAAATAGGAGGTGGCGCAGTGGACCCCCCGGGGTTTAAGCACACTCAATAAATCCCTTTTGTTGAAGGTAAGGGCTGCCTGGTAGGCCCCGCAGGAAGTGTAGGGGATATCCAGCAGGTCCAGGTACGCCTGCAGGAGTCCGTCCTCCCCAGGCGTACCATGGATGGCGTTGAAAACGCAATCAAAATGCAATAGGTCTGAGGCGGTCTGCACACTGAAATCATGCCGGTTCACTTCGTATTCCTTATTCTCCTGGTCCAGCATCACCCATTTTTCCCGGGTTATGAGGATTCGATAAGGCCTGTACTTGGCACGGTCCAGCCATTTGTAGACGACATTCCCGCTATTGATCGAAATGTCGTATTCACTGGAGAACCCCCCCATGACGATGGCGACATTCTTCTTCATTTTTTGATCTCTGCTAAAGTGTTCCGGGAATTAGATCCCAAATCAAATGTAACTAAAAAAGAAGGGTGTTTCCTATCTTTGTCGGGACAACGATATGGCTATGCGCAACTTTTTCAAATTTTTGGGATCCCGGTCTTTCTTAGTACAACTCGGCCTGGCGGCCCTGCTTACGGCGGTACTGGTATTCCTCGCCCTCCAGTGGTTGAAACAATCGACCCACCATGGGGAGTTTGTAGAAGTTCCGGATCTTTCCAGGATGACGGTGACGCAGATGCGGGACGTCCTTGATGAATCGGACCTGCGATTTGAAGTCGTCGATTCGGCCAACTACAACCCTGACTATCCGCGATTCTCCATTATAGAGCAAGACCCTCCTGCCGGGAACCAGGTCAAGCAAAACCGGAAGATCTATGTGACGGTAAACCCTTCAGGCTATAAAAAGGTGACCGTTCCCGATATTATTCAGGTGACTCGCCGCAATGCAACGGCCATGTTGCGGGCCGTGGGCCTCGAAGTCGATGAGGTCACCTATATCGATGAGTTGGGCAAGGACATGGTTTACCGGATCCGATACCAGGGAAAATATGTGAACCCGGGCGATAAGCTTCCCAAAACCTCGAGGATTGAGTTGGTATGCGGCAATGGGACCGTTCCTGAGCAGGCACGGATTAAAGCCAGATCGGAAGAATGAAGCAGGAACCCCAGGGACAGGAGCAACCTGAAGAAGACGAACTCTTTGAGCACTACAGCTTTACTGCGGCGGCCGGTCAGGAACCCCTTCGGATAGACAAATACCTTATGAACCTCATCCGGAACGCTACCCGGAATAAAATTCAGAAGGCGGCCAGGGACGGGAATATCCGTGTGAATGACGAGGTGGTCAAACAAAATTACCGGGTAAAGCCCGGGGACACGGTCCGGGTGCTTTTTGAACACCCTCCCTATGAATATCAGATCCTGCCAGAAGACATCCCCCTGAAGATCGTCTATGAAGATGATGCGTTGCTGGTCGTGGATAAGCCACCCGGCATGGTAGTGCATCCCGGCCATGGCAATTACTCGGGCACCCTGGTCAATGCCCTGGCCAATCATTTTGGCAATCTTCCCCTGAATGCGGATAACCGCCCGGGGTTGGTGCATCGCATCGACAAGGACACCTCTGGACTCCTGGTCATTGCGAAAACCGAACGGGCCATGACCCATCTGGCCAGGCAATTCTTCGATAAAACCACCGAGCGGGAGTACGTGGCCCTGGTTTGGGGCAACGTGGAAGCAGCACAGGGGACGGTGGAAGGAGCGATCGGGCGTAACCCCAAAAACAGGCTGCAGATGCAGGTGTTTCCTGAGGGGGAGCAGGGAAAGCCGGCCGTCACCCACTACGAAGTGCTCGAACGCTTTCGCTATGTGACCCTGGTGTCCTGCAGGCTGGAGACGGGACGCACCCATCAGATCCGCGTGCATATGAAATATCTCGGGCACCCGCTCTTTAATGATGCGCGCTACGGAGGGGACCGTATCCTCAAAGGCACCAGCTTCAGCAAATACAGGCAATTTGTGGAGAATGCCTTTAAGATCCTCCCGCGTCAGGCTTTGCACGCCAGGACGCTGGGGTTCACGCATCCGGTCAGTCAGGAGCAGTTGTTCTTTCAGGCGGATATCCCTGAGGACATGACGGCCTGCATTGAAAAATGGAGGCAATATACGCGCCACCAGAATCCTTCATAGGGCGGATCAATAGGACCATAAAAAAGACTTCTTGCAGGGGTGTGGTAATCTCCCCTGGGAGCTTTAACTTTGAATATAATTCAAGAGAATTCCGACTATGAAGATCGTTATTTCACCGGCCAAATCCCTGGATTTTGAGACGCCCATGCCTACGGACCGCCATACTGAACCCCTATTTCTGGATCAGGCGGAAAGGCTCAATAATGTACTGGCTAAAAAGAAGCCCAAAGCGCTCTCAAAGCTTATGGGGATCTCGGACAACCTGGCAGAACTCAACTGGCAGCGGAACCAGGAATTCTCAAGACCTTTCACAGTGGAAAACGCCCGCCCCGCAGTTTTTGCATTCAATGGGGATGTATATCAGGGACTGGACGCCTACACCCTAAAAGCGTCACAGATGGATCGTTTGCAGGATACACTCCGGATCTTATCCGGACTTTATGGAATCCTCAGACCGTTGGATCTCATCCAGCCATACCGGCTTGAAATGGGCACTAAGCTAACCGTGGGTCGGAAAAAGAATCTGTATGATTTCTGGAAAAAGACGATTACGGAGGCGTTGAACGCCGAGCTTGTAGAGGGAGAACTGTTTCTGAACCTGGCGAGCAACGAATACTTCAGTGCAGTGGACGCAAAAGCCCTGAACGTACCGGTCATCACCCCGGTATTCAAAGACTGGAGCAAGGACAAGCTTCGGGTAATCAGCTTCTTTGCCAAAAAGGCCCGCGGGGCTATGGTGCGCTATGTCCTGGACAGCGGAGCAGATACCCTTGAGGCCATTCGCGCCTTTGATTATGAGGGATATCAGTTTAGTCAGGAGCATACGCTTAAAGCGGAACAGCCCGTCTTCATTCGCTAAACGTTGCCTTTCGGATAGTCGTCTCCAGCCCTGCATCCCAGGTCCCTGTCGCCGATCTTTGCAGTCAGCTTTTCCCTTGGATCGAGATCTTTTCCTCCACGGGGGTTTTCTTCCTGATTTTCCTTGGACGGCGAACCCCGTAGGATTTATTGGCGATCTTCCCCCTTTTCGATTTTTTATCTCCTTTACCCATATCACATTGTAGTTTAGACTCTTTAATATACAAAAAAAGAGTTCTGAAAAGACCTGCGTCCTGCCATGAAATTGCGCGGACAGAGGTTATTTTGATCCCTGGGGTTTTAGGGGATTTCCCCTTTTTCAAGTCCGGCCCTTTTCCAGGGGGCGGGGTTTTTCCGGATTTCGGTATTTTTAGGGCGTAATGCCCGCCACCAATGTTTGTCCACCGACATCCTTATCCGCCATTCCTCTTTGAAGGGGCCACTAAATGGATCGTCGGAACCCTGCCCCCTCCCAGGTTTTCTCAGGGGATACTTAAACCCGGGGACGTGGATTTCTGCTATGGCAGCCGGGATGGACAGCTCTGGCGAATCCTGGACCGTATTTTCGGGCTGGAGCTTTCTTTTGAAACCACCCCGGAGGCCGTGGCACAGCGCAAGGAGTTTCTGATCCGGAGCGGTATCGGGATCTGCGATATCGTGGACCGGGCGGAACGAAAAAAGATCGATGCTACGGACCTGGGGATGGAAAACATTCAATTGCGTGATATGCTCGGGCTGCTCCGCCAATACCCCAGGGTAGAAACGCTTCTTTTTACCGGAGGCAACAGCAAGAACGGACCGGAATACCATTTCCGCAGACTCCTGCGCTCCGAAGGGATTAAACTGGAACCCGTGGTCGAAAAGGTGCCCAGAATCCATCGCTTTCCCTTGCCGGGAACCGATCGGGAGATCACCACCGTATCGCTCACCGCTCCTTCGGGTTCAGCAAATAGGGCAGTTGGTTCCCTGTCGGAGTACAAAGAGCGAAAAGCGAAAAACCCTGCCTACACCGTCATGGATTTTCGGGTGGAGCAGTATCGGAGGTTTTTCAGCCCTGAGCCTTTTGGAAAGGAAACATCGGAGTCGTCTAGAATGAGGTAAAGAAAACCCCCATTAAAGGGGGTGTGCTTTGAGGAGCGGATCCCTGGCTAGTACTCAGGATTCTTCCGCTTTCAAAGGCGAATGGTGCTCGTGGACGATTTTCCATTCCCCTTCCGCGTTTTTGACGAACAAGAGGGAGATCTGGTTATTGACCACCGCCAGGTCCTCCCCGAACATCAAATGAAAATCGGAATGAAAGGTTACGTTGGCCACATCCCCATAGACGGCAATCTTAAGGTCATCCATCCCCAATTTCACCACTTCCGTAACGTTGCTAAACGTCTCTCTTTCGGTTTTCTCATTTTCCATGCTGCCCGAGCGCGGGGCCCCGTTAATAAACTCGGTAAACTTGGGACCATAGGCGTGAAAGGCAATCAGCTTATCCATATCCCCATCCCGAATGCTCTGTTCGATTGCGGCAAGGGTTTGTTCGATCTCTTCCTGGGCCTCCGGGAATTGATCCTTCATAAGGTCTGCCTCTACAACAGGTTCCGCGGGTATTGCAGGTTCCGGCTGCTCTTTACACCCAATGGCAATAACACTGATTGCGAATGCGAATACTAAAGCGAATTTTGTTTTCATGGTAGATTGTTTTTCTTTGAATTTCAACAAATTAGTGAAATATAATGAGAACTCCCTTCTTGGGTTGTCCGTTTATTTCTGGCAGGGATAACTAATATTTTCAATGGCGGTTTCCCCGGAATTTTTATTCAAGGGATTCAATGCTCTGATCGGCCAATCAGAATACGATGAACCGTGCCTGTAATATTCTCCAGGATGTGCTGATAGATGAATGGATTTCCAGTGGCAACCGGCCGCCAGATTTTGTGGTGTATTGTTGGTTTTGTTTCGGGATTCCCCTACTTTGTTAGTAACCTAATGATAATTCCGGGGATTCCCGGAATTGCCCGATTTTTGAATAGTATTGCGATCCATGGGGCAGAACGTTCCAACGACCGAAAAAATATCTATATGAGCCAGGCCGAACGACTGAAGGAATTCAAGAAATCCGTACGCAACCCCTTCAATGTGTACAACAGCCTTTTTTTGAACCTGCCGTATACGGAGGGAGAAAACGTAGGCATTCTCATACCTTTCCTCCTCCAGCAATCCGAAAAGGGTCTCTCTGAGGGGAAGAACCCCACCCAGATCCTGGATGCTTTTTTCGAGACCTATACCGAAGCCGGTTCTGAAACCGAGCGCATCGACCTGATGTTCCGGATCATTCAGTATGTGGAACGGCAAGTGGTTCTTTATGACAGCGTGGAGGACGCCGCCTTTCCCAAACTACACCTGCATACAGACTCCCTGTCCATCCGTGATTTCCTGCAATTGGCCCTAAAACAAAAAAGCAGAGAGGAGGTCTCTCACAAGCTGGATACGTTCAGCGCGCGGATCGTCCTCACGGCACATCCCACCCAGTTTTATACCCCAGCTGTCCTGGACATCATTTCGGAGCTCAGGCGGCTGATCCTTGAGAACAAAATCGACCAGATTGATGTAACCCTGCAGCAATTGGGGCTCACCTCCCTGATCAACCGGAAAAAACCCACCCCTCTGGAGGAGGCCAAGAACATTATCTATACGCTCCGCCATGTGTATTATCAGGCCGCGGGAGACCTCTATGCCTATATTAAGGGCAGTATAGGGAATGAACAATACAACAACCCGGATATCATCAAGCTGGGCTTCTGGCCCGGGGGGGACCGGGATGGGAACCCCTTTGTTACGGCCGACATTACACGTGATGTGGCCGATGAGCTTCGCACCACCCTGATGAAGTGCTACTACAATGACCTTAAGGCCCTTCAAAAGAAGCTTTCCTTCCGGGACGTCCACGGGGCCATCCAAAAACTCCGGGATCAGGTCTATGTAGCCATGTTTGACAGGGAGCACGCCCTTCCCGTTGAAACGCTGATGGAACCCCTTATGGAAATCCGGGAAGTACTGATCCGGGAATACCACGGACTCTATCTGAAGGAGTTGGATGACTTTATCGATAAGGTGCGCATCTTCCGCACCCATTTCGCCACCCTGGACATCCGGCAGGACCACAGGGGCCATAAAAAGACGGTTGAAGCCGTGCTCAGGAAGCACGGACGGATAAAGGATTCCCTGGATGAACTTTCAGATGCGGTGCTCCGGAAATTGCTGCTGCATAGCGATCTTGAAATCAACCTGAAGAGTTATGAGGACCCCATTGTCAGGGACACCCTGGAGAATATTTCCCAACTGGGTCAGATTCAGCAAAAGAACGGGGAGGCGGGCTGCAATCGATATATTATCAGCAACTCAGAGGATATCTACTCCGTCCTTTTTGTTTTTGGCCTTTTCCGCTGGTGCGGATGGGATTCCAAAGCCATCACCTTTGACATTGTGCCCCTGTTTGAAACCATGAAGGGGATGGAAGCCTCGGAGTCCATCATGCAAACCCTTTTCGACCTGCCGATCTATCGCCAGCACATCGCCAGGCGGGGGGACGCACAAACCATGATGCTCGGGTTCTCCGACGGGACCAAGGACGGGGGCTACCTCAAGGCGAACTGGTCCATCTTCAAGACTAAGGAAACCCTCTCGGAGGTCTGCCGGAAAAACGGGGTCAAGGCCCTCTTTTTCGATGGCCGGGGAGGACCTCCGGCCAGGGGTGGGGGAAAGACCCACCGTTTCTATGCGGCCCAGACCGGGGCCATAGCCAACCATGAGATCCAGCTCACGGTTCAGGGGCAGACCATCACCAGTACCTATGGGACCCCGGAGCAGTTTATGCACAACAGCGAACAACTGTTGACTGCGGGGCTTTCCAATGCCATCTACGGGAAAGAAAATATGATCACACCCGGGCAGCGGGAGCTCCTGGAAACCCTTTCGGAGATCAGCTATGAAAAGTATACGGACCTGAAGAACCACGAGAAATTCATCCCCTACCTGGAGCAGCGGTCTACGCTGAAGTATTACAAAAACGCTAACATCGGAAGCCGGCCCGGAAAACGCGGAAACAAGGCAAAACTGGAGCTCTCGGACCTGAGAGCCATTTCCTTTGTGGGCTCCTGGAGCCAGCTAAAGCAGAATGTCCCCGGGTATTACGGTATCGGTACAGCCCTGAGGATCCTGAAGGATCAGGGACGCATGGAGGAAATACAGACACTATTCCGGGAGGTACCTTTTTTCAAGGCCCTGATGCTGAACAGCATGATGTCGCTGACAAAATCCCACTTCGAGCTGACCCGTTATATGGAGGAGGACCCCGAATTTGGGGCTTTCTGGAAGTTGCTGCACCAGGAGTACAGGCTCTCCAAAGCCCTGCTTCTGGAGGTTTCCCAATACACGGAGCTGATGGAAGACGAGCTGGTTTCCAAGGAATCCATCAAGATTCGGGAACGCATTGTATTGCCCCTGCTGGTAATCCAGCAATACGCCCTTCAGAAAATCGGGCAAAAATCCCATTCCCGGGAATTATATGAAAAAATAGTGACCCGCTCCCTCTACGGCAATATCAA
>CBFCWO010000038.1:0-24923 GCA_965601625.1 uncultured Flavobacteriaceae bacterium
GATGAGCTCGTGCCTCTTTGTTAAGGATTCCGGCCATGAGAGCATTCTGGCCTGATCACGGGTCAGCACCCCCTTACTTAAAAGTCCACCACTATACCGATGCTGGGAATGAGTTGGCCGCTGTCCTGCTGGATCTCCACCAGGCTGGGAGGTTCTATGATCATTCCCATCGAATCCCGATTCAGGCCATATTCGGGTGGACTGGGGATGTCCTGTCCCAGCACATTCTGGATCTCTAGGAAAAGGTCAAAAGCAAAATTCCGGAAATTCCATTTTTTATCCAGCCGGATGTCCAGCTGACTAAAGATCCCGAGCTTTTCTTCCCCAAGGCGGGAATAATCCAGGACCACTTCAGGGTAGTTTTCCAGAGTGGCATCTAAATCCGTGGGTACGAAGGGCGTCTCACCGGCAAAGCGATAGCGCGCACTAAACTCCCAGTTCCTTTTGAATTTGTACCCTCCGGTAAACGAGAGCAAATGCCGGCTATCCCAAACCGAGGGGAGGTAGACTTCGGGGTCAAAACCGGTGAATTCGCTTACAAAAAGCGTATAGGCCAATATGCCGTAGAAATTTTTAGACAGCTTTTGCTGGAAGAGCAGTTCTATCCCATAACTCCTGCCCTTCCCCACCGTTTCAATGGGTTCACTGCCAAGGACCTCGAACCCCCCGCCTTTGTTGGCCAGGGAAACACTATCCCGCATGGAAACCGGGTAGTCCCCATAGCCTTTGTAAAAGCCCTCCAGGGAGATGCTGGAAGAAGGAGAAAAATAATGCTGTATACCCAAAACCACGTGATCACTCCGGGTGTAATCCACATCCCGGTTGATGAGCTCACCCTGGTTGTTCCTGAAACCCAATATGGTATATGGCGGGATTTTGAAATACCGGCCTGCCGAGGCATTCAACCTCCAGTCCTGCACGAATTCATAAGAGGCGGAAATGCGGGGTGAAAAGGTACTGATCAGGCTCTCGTTGCGGGTAAAGGTGTCGTCATCCATCCGAAAACCAAAGGAAAGGTCCAGGGTGTTGTCTAAATAGGAACGGGTAAGATTGGCGAACAGGCCGTATTTAACAAAATCGATCTCGGATTCGAAAACTGCGGCGTTCGTGCGGTCAAAGGTGCGGTTGCTGTAATCCGAATATTGCAAATTGGCGCCGGTACTGAGTTTCCAGCTCCCTATGTATTGCGTTAATTCATAACGCAATTTCGTTTCCGATTCCGTGGCGTCGTTGTTAAAGATGACCCCTGTTTGATTTTCAGCGTCCTCATAGCGCGTAAAGTCGTTGACAAGGGTATTGTTGCTAAGGGTAGTCAGCATATAGCCCTTCCCGTTCCTAAACCGCCGGTTCCAGCTCAGGCCGATCGTATTTGTGCGCTGCTCAATAAAGGGAGCCTGCTCCAGTTGTGCCTGTTGACCGGGGTCAAATTCATCAGGAGGGGCCACCGTAAAATCATCTATAGATCCCAGGCCCAGAAAGCTTATCGTATTGTATTGATCAATTTCGTGCTGGACTTTGTACTGGTAATCCCAATAATCCGGCCTGAAGGGAAGACCAATGACCTGAAAGAGGAACTGCAGGTAACTCCTGCGTACGGAAGCCAGAAAGGTCGTCTTGGCAGTTTCTTCTCCTCCCTTGAAAAGCGGCCCTTCAAGGGTAAGGGCTGCTTCACTGGCACTTAGCCTGAAGTTTCCTGAGAAATCCCTCGGGTTGCCCTGCCGCTGCTGGAACTGCAGTGTCCCTGAAAGGGGATTGTCGTATCGGGCATTGAAAGCGGAAGTAGCCAGGGTGACGTTCTCAATAAAGGATACATTGATCATGCCCACAGGCCCCCCAGCACTCCCCTGAGTGCTGAAGTGGTTGATATTGGGAATCTCCATCCCGTCCAGATAATAGACGGTTTCATTGGGAGCCCCTCCCCTGATGATCAGGTCGTTGCGGAATCCTCCGATGGATGGAGAAACCCCGGGTAAACTCTGGGCAACACGGACCACATCGTTGTTCCCTCCTGGATAGGTCGCAATTTCCACAACGGAAAGGGACTGGGTGGACAAAGGTGTCTCCCGCGGGCGGGTGATGACGTTCTCATTTGAAACGACTACCTCCTCCAGCTGTTCGGAGGCTTCTTCCATGACAAAATTGTAAGGGGGCGTACCCTTGGAACGGACAATGACGTTATATTGGGTTTGAGAGCGGAACCCCAGATAACTTACCACCAGGTTATAGGAACCCGGTGGAACCTCCGAAATTTCATAGGTGCCATCCATGCCGGTTTGAGCGCCCAGTTGGGTGCCCTCCAGGTATACAGAGGCTCCGAAGAGGGGTTCCCCCAGCTCGTCAACCACCTTTCCGAATACCGAAGTGGCCACCTGAGCGGCAAGGCCGGCGTGCAGCAAAAAACACATTCCCAAAAGAAATGAAATACGTCTTCCCATGTTTTGTTTAACTTTTTGGGTTTTTGATAAAACAAAGAAAGTTGATAAATTTTAAGCAAAATCTAAATTGATGTTAAATCCAATGCCCTCAAGCCTTAGTGGCAGCCTCTCCCTGGAGCATGGAGTGACCCAAATATGACAATGGTGGTTTTCGGAATTGCGAAAAGCGGGTCATAGAAAAGACCCAACAAGAAAAGCCACCCGATATCGGATGGCTTTTATATTGGCAGTTGTTAATAGACTATTTGATTTCCACCAGCTCTAGATCAAAGATCAGGTCCTGACCGGCCAGTGGATGGTTCGCATCGATGATGATGCTCGTTTCCCTGACTTCTGCTACCCGAAGCTGACGCTCACGGCCGTCTTCCCCCCGGGCTACCAGGCCCATTCCCACTTCCGGGGTAATGTCGGATGGCAATTCTGCTTTAGCGATCTCCTGGAACAATTCCTTCTGGACCTCTCCATAGGCCTCTTCTTTTGGGATGGTTATCGTCTTGGTCTGGTTAACCTCCATATCGATAAGCCCTTTTTCAAAGCCTGGAATTAGACTTCCCTGTCCGAGCTCTACTTCCAGGGGTTCCCGCTCCAAAGAGCTGTCAAATACCTCCCCGGTGACCAATTTGCCGGTATAATGCACGCGTACAGTATCATTTTCAGTAACCTTGCTCATAATGCTTCCTATTTTAAATTGAGGCTGCAAAGGTACAGGCTGGAAGTCCGATAGACGAATGAATTGGGATTATTTCAGGAATTTCATTGAACAAGGCCTTGTATAGAAGATATCGCAGAGCGTAGCGCCTGCACAGAAAACCCCTCTCTTAGCCGGATAGATTTCCTCCTTCTCAAAAATGCCACAGGATGGGTGCTTATTCGGGATCGTCGCTGTCCTTCCGCACGAAAGGCACAAATCGAACGGGCATTAGTTTCTCGGATTTGTATTTGCCTTTCTTTCGACGGATCAGGGTGAGTTGTCTGACCCCGCCATGGGGCCCGATGGGGATGATCATCCTCCCGCCTTCCGCAAGCTGTTCTATCAAGGGTTCCGGGAGTTCCTCCGCCCCGGCGGTCACCATGATGGCGTCGAAAGGAGCAGCCTCCGGCCATCCGTTGTATCCATCGCCTACACGAACCTCTGCATTTTCATAACCAAGGCGCTTAAGCCTCTGGGCAGCGGCCTTCCCCAGGGATTCCACGATCTCAATCGTATAGACCTCCCGGGCGAGCTCTGCCAGCACTGCTGCCTGGTACCCTGATCCCGTACCAATTTCCAGGATCCGGTCTCCTGGTTTGATTCTCAACTCCTGCGTCATATACGCTACGATATAGGGTTGTGAGATCGTCTGCCCCTCCCCTATGGGCAGTGGCTGATCGCTGTACGACCAGGACTTGTATTCATCCGGGACAAACACATGCCGGGGAACCTTGCCCATGGCATCGAGGACGGCAGCACTGAAAATATCCCTTCCTTCCAGCTGTTCGGTTACCATTTGCTGCCGAAGCTGGGAGTAATTCGGTTGAGCCCTGGTCAGCTGTAGTCCTGCCAGGACCAAACAAAGGAATACATAATATTTCATCAGCAGGAAAATATATAAAAAATTGAACATAGGGGCATTTTCACCGAACTATCCGACTAAAGAAAACAGATATGGGTTCCCTGACACTTCTAAGCGTCAACCCCTGCTTTTAACAGATTCAAATGATGCTCCTGCCCGCATCAAGACTATAGGGAAAGTGCTATCTGCGAAACCGCCTCAATCCTGCAATTTTCTTCCGGGTGTTGATAAAGTAGACACCGGTTAAAAGGATTCCTGCAGCTGCCACAGACTGGAATGGGATGGTCTCATCCAGGAAATACCAGCCCAGGAACATGGCCACTATGGGATTGACATAGGTATTGGTAGCCACTTTTTCCGGGGAGACCACCTTCAGGAGAAAATTAAAGGAGGTAAAGGCGACGATGCTGCCAAAGAGCACAAGGAGGATCATAGCCCATAGCGTAGGCTCCTGCCAGGCTCCAAGGGGCACCCAGGTCTCCCCAAATGCAAGGCTCATGATCCCGAGCAGGATCCCCCCGATAAGCATCTGATATCCGGTATTTACAAAGTAATTTGAGGGCAGGTCCGCCTTTCCCACGAAAAGACTGCCATACCCCCAGGCCAGCATGGCGGAAAAGATCATCAGGATACCCGCAGTGGAATGTTCCTGTTGCACCACGTTTTCCTGATCGATCAGCAGGTACATGCCGATAATCCCCAACCCTACCCCGACCAGGGACATGGGCTGGATCCTCTTGCCCTGCACCAGCCACATCATCAGCAGGATGACCAGCGGCTGGGCAGAGATCTCCAGGGCAGCAAAATTACTGTCCACATATTTCAGCGCCCAGACCACGATCCCATTGCCATAACTCAGGAAAAGAAAACCGGCAATGCCTGCATTTATAAATTGTTTTCGGTTGATGCGAATGCTTTTGCCCATCAGCAGCGCAATGGCAAAAATCAGGATGCCCGCAACCACAAAACGCACCCCGGCCAGCATAAAGGGGGGCAATTGTCCAACGGCGATCTTGTTGAGCAGATAGGTAGATCCCCATATCACATAGATAGCGAAAAAAGCCGCGATGATCAGAGGAAGTTGAGACCTGTGCTGCATGACGCAATATTAGGCTATTCTCACAAACAAATTAACCCACGTACGCTATTTTACAGCATTCCGGCAACCAGAAATCCCAGATAGGTACCCAGGGCATTTCCAAGGGAACCGATCAGGATGGCAGGCAGGATCAGCTCATTCCTGCCGAAATTCTTGGCCAGTGCCATAGCCGTAGTCCCTCCCCCGATATTGGCCTGGGAAGCAATGGCAGCCATATCCCAGTCATAGCGGAGCAGGTACGTGCCCAGAAAAATAACAAGGCCGTGCATACTGACGGTGATGGTTACAAAGACGAGCAATAAGAGGGAGAGTTTTCCTGCCGCCCCCATGGCCTCCAGGTCGCAAAACGCCCCGACCACGGCGAGGAAGAGATAGATGCCCCAGCTGCCCAGGAACATGTTTCCTTTCTGACGGTGCAGGGCCGGGATTTGTGCAAGTAAAAGAGCCAGGGTCGTAAGCGTGATCATGGAAGGGATCCCCCAGCCCAACTGAACCAGGTAATTCGTTATCAGATCTGTGAGCAGCAGGGCCAGCGCACTCAGTCCGGTCCAAAGGGAAAAGGTTCGGATGTTCAGGGTAGCCTTGTCATCCTCCACCCCGGGATGAACTGCCTCCCCTTCGCTTTTGTCAGTCTCCTTTTTGCGCAATGGAAATAGCCTGGACAACCCCACCGGGGCTGCAATCGTCACAAAGAACCAAAGGGTGGTCAGCACATTGTCGACGGCTACCGCACTGGTGTAGATCAAGCCTTCATCCATGACCCTGTAATGCAGGGCAACCGCATTGAAATTAATGCTACCCCCGGTATAGGTGCCGGCCAGCATGCCAGCCAGGGCAGGATACATCCCGTCGAAGAGGGGACCATCCTGAATGACCAGGGTAGCGGTCAGCACGCCGATAACAGTGCCAAGGCTCCCGAGCAAAAAAAGGACGAGGATCGGCAGGCCTGTTTTCCTGAGCTGTGCGAGGTTGACATTCAAAAGCAACAAAAACAGGGAGGCAGGTGCCACATACTCAAAGATGGCATTGTACGTGGGATTGGCCTTGCTGGGGAGTACCCCTATATTCGTGAACAGGGCCCCCAGGAGGATCACCACAAGGGCAATGCCGAAGGACTTGAAAAAGGGTTTCCGGCATATCCATTCCGCGAGGAACAGGACAGCGGACAGGGCCATAAGGAGATACAATGGATGCTCAATCAATTTCTATGGGTTATGTTCGAGCTCCCTAAGATACCATTTCTGCAGGACCTCCCCTGGCATCCTGAAGTAATGGCTGCTGGCAGGCCATGGTTTTTGCATTCGGGCATCAATTCGTATCTTCTGCTCCTTTGGGAGGACCGCTTCTGGGCCTGAAGTCAGCATAATAAGCACTAATATATAGCGAACAGTGGGTAAAGATATTACGACCGTAAAAGATGTGCTCTGGTACAAGGATGCCATCATCTATGAATTGCATATCAAGGCTTTTTTTGACAGCAATGGGGACGGCATTGGGGATTTTAAAGGGTTGATCCAAAAACTGGATTACCTTGAAGACCTTGGGGTGACCGCCATTTGGCTGTTGCCCTTCTATCCCTCACCGCTCCGGGATGACGGTTATGATATATCCGACTACTACAGCATCAATCCATCCTACGGACAGCTCAGGGACCTTAAAAAGTTTGTAAAAGAGGCCCATAAACGGGGCCTGAAGGTGATCACCGAACTGGTGATCAACCACACTTCCGACCAGCATCCATGGTTCCAGCGGGCGCGCACTTCCCCAGCGGGTTCAAAATACAGGGATTACTACGTCTGGAGCGACGATCCCAACAAATATGGGGATGTGCGAATCATTTTCACCGACACAGAGCCCTCGAACTGGTCCTGGGACCCGGAAGCGGAAGCCTATTACTGGCACCGGTTTTTCTCCCATCAGCCGGACCTTAATTTTGACAATCCCCTGGTGCAGGAAGAGGTCATGAAAATCATGGATTACTGGTGTGAGGTGGGCATTGACGGTTTCCGCCTGGATGCGATCCCCTATTTGTTTGAGCGGGAGGGCACCAATTGTGAAAACCTGCCGGAAACCCATGTATTCCTGAAGAAGCTCAGGGCCCATATTGACGCGAAGTACGAAAACAAGCTCTTCCTCGCGGAAGCCAATATGTGGCCGGAGGATTCCGTGTCCTATTTTGGCTCAGGAGACGAGTGCCATATGAACTACCATTTCCCGATCATGCCCAGGATGTTTATGGCCCTTAAAATGGAGGACCGCTATCCCATCATGGACATCATTGACCAAACCCCGGACATTCCGGACTCCTGCCAGTGGGCGATCTTCCTGCGCAATCACGATGAGCTGACCCTGGAGATGGTCACGGACGAGGAACGGGACTATATGTATAAGGTATACACCAAAGACCCACAGGCTCGGATCAACGTGGGGATCCGCCATCGGCTTGCGCCCCTGCTGGAGAACAACAGGAGCAAGATCGAGCTGATGAATGTACTGTTGTTTTCCCTTCCCGGCACACCGGTTATTTATTACGGGGATGAGATCGGGATGGGTGATAATTTCTATCTCGGGGACCGGGATGGTGTGCGTACGCCCATGCAATGGACGGCCGATCGGAACGCGGGCTTTTCAACGGCGAATCCTCACAAGCTCTACCTCCCGGTTATTATTGATCCGGAATACACTTATGAATCCGTCAATGTGGAAGCCCAACAGCTCAGCGGGTCGTCCCTGCTCTGGTGGATGAAACGGATCATTGCCATGCGAAAGCGGTATAAGGCCTTCGGCAGGGGGGACATCCGGTTTCTTTCACCTGCGAATGCGAAGGTCCTCGCCTTTATCCGGACGTATGGGGATGAACAGGTCCTGGTAGTGGTAAATCTTTCCCGTTTTGCTCAGGCCGCAGAATTGGACCTGTCTGAACACAAGGGATATACTCCCGTGGAGGTGTTCAGCCAGAATGGCTTCCCCGAGATCGGGGAAGTTCCTTATTTGCTCAGTCTGGGGCCTCATGGATATTACTGGTTTGTGATGGAACAGGAACATCGGTATGCGGAGCCCACCCCCCTGCCTTCCCTGCGGACTAAAGCCTGGAAAAACCTCTTTACCCGCACCAACTTAAAACACATCGAAAATAAGGTCCTGCCTCGGTACCTTGCCGAATCTGCATGGTTTATGGGCCGGCAGCGAAAGCTCCAGCGCCTGGAAATCCTCTATACGCTCTCCCTTCCGGGAACGGTGCCCCCTGTTTCCTTCAATATTGTAGAGTGCTCCTATAATGAAGGCCTTCCGGAACGATATCAGGTACCCCTCACATGGATTGGGAATCCGGATTCAGAGACAAACCCCAATCCCGTGGAAAAGGACATTCTTTCCCGCCTGGAAATAGACGGAATGCCCGGATGGCTTGCAGATGCATTTTACGACCAAAGTTTTCAGGAAGCATTCCTGGAGGCCCTTCTGAAGAACATTACCAGGGATGTCCCGGATGGGAGACTGAAGTTTCGTTCTCGTGAACTCCCGGCAATATCTGAGGCTGACCACCTCCTTCCACGGGTGGTGGAAGACGAGACCCACCACTCCGGCCTCGAATTCGGCCAGCAGTATTATCTGAAGCTATACCGACGCCTTGATGACACCATTAATCCTGACCTGGAAATAAACAGATACCTCTCTCAGCATACGAATTTTGAGTACATTCCGGCATTCCGTGGATTCCTGTCGTTCGAGAAAGACAAAAGAACTGAACTGGCCCTGGCGCTCCTGCAGGAAAAAGTCCACCATCAGGGAAGTGCCTGGGCGTATGCGCAGGATGCGTTCGTTCGTTTTCTGGAAGATGTGGAGACCCGTGGACAGGATGAGCTGCTTCCCTCCCTGGAAGGTTCGATCTTCGATCCGGCCTCCCATGATGAGTTGCCTGAGGTACTGGGGGATTTCATGGGTAGTTCTTTCCCGGAGCGCCTGATTCAACTGGGGGAAATTACTGCCGAGCTGCACCAGGCCCTTCTGGGAAATGGCTCACAGGAAGCCTTTGCGCCGGAAGCCTTTTCACTGCATTACCAGCGTTCTGTATTTTCATCCTTTCAGGGGTTGACGCGTCGATCCCTGGACCTTTTGAAAAAAAGACTGGGTGCGCTACCCGAGCCATTGCAGGCCCTTTCCGGGGGATTGTCGGAATACCGGCAAGACATTCTTAACTTTTTCAAGCGGATCTATGACCATAAGATCGATACCCTGAAGATCAGGAATCACGGAGATTACCACCTGGAACAGGTTTTATGGACCGGGAAGGATTTTATCATCCGAAATTTTGAGGGAGAGGCCATGCGCCCGCATAGTGAAAGGCGATTAAAGCGCTCGGGGCTGAGGGATGTGGCGGGAATGATGCGCTCATTGGCCTATGTTGCCCAGGTCGCCATGCAACAGCAGCTTCCCCCGGATGCTTATGAACCTGATCCCCAGCAATTGCAATGGTCCAGAGCCTGGGTGCATTACAGCTGCCGACTCTTCCTGCACGGATATTTAGCCCGTGTGCAATCCCCGGGACTGGTACCTGCTTCGGAAAGCGACCGCAGAATGCTGCTGGAGATCTTTATGATGGAGAAAGCGCTTTACGAACTCCTGCATGAATTGGAAAACAGGCCTGAAATGGCCCCGTTGCCCATTCAGGGGATCCGATATTTGCTCAGGGTTTCTGCCGGTTAGGCCTCTGGAATATCCGGGTCGTAGATGCGTCTGGACCCCTTAGGCTTTCAACGATTGCATATCGATCACAAACCGGTATTTCACGTCTGAATTTACGACACGCTCATAGGCCTGGTTGATTTGCTGCATGGGGATCAACTCGATATCACAAACGACGTTGTGCTCCCCACAGAAATCCAGCATTTCCTGGGTTTCCCTAATCCCGCCAATCAGAGATCCCGCAATGCGTTTCCTGCCCATCATGATACCCCCGCCATGGAAGGGCTTCAGCGGTTCAACCGCTCCTACCAGGACCATGGTGGCATCGATCTTCAGCAAACCGATGTACGGATCCATCTCGTGCCCCACCGGTATCGTATTTAGGATAAAATCAAAGGAATTCGCGTGGGCTTTCATCGCATCGCTGTCGGTTGAGAGCAGTACCTCATGGGCCCCAAGCTCCTCGGCGTCCTTTGCCTTTCCGGAAGACCGGGTGATCATAACCACATGGGCACCCAGGGCGTTGGCAAACTTGATCCCCATATGACCCAGACCGCCCAGACCTACAATCCCTACCTTATCCCCTTTTCCCACCTTCCAGTGCTTTAGGGGTGACCAGGTGGTGATCCCCGCACATAAAAGGGGGGCAGCGGCCTTTTCATCGATATTCTCAGGGACCTTTAAGACAAATTCCTCCCTAACTACAATATGGGTGGAATACCCGCCGTAGGTACGGCCACCCAGGTGCGGGTTCGGGCTGTTGTATGTAAAAGTGCATCCCTCGGCACAAAACTGCTCCAGGTCCTGTTTGCAAGGGTTGCATTCCTGGCATGAATCCACCATACATCCTACTCCCACCAAATCCCCAGCCTTAAAACGGGATACATCGGGCCCTACCTCCAGGACCCTGCCGATGATTTCATGACCGGGCACCACGGGATAGACGGAATTCAACCATTCGTTTCGGGCTGTATGTATATCGCTATGACATACGCCGCAATAGGTAATCTCAATATGTACATCTCCCGCCCCGGGGGTCCTTCGCTGAATTTCCATGGCATCCAGCTGGGCGTCAGCGGCCTTTGTACCATAGGCCTTGGCAATAATTGGCATGTTCTATGTGCTTTTAAGAATTAAACGCAGATTAGGAAAGATCCGTGGCAGAATCATACAACTAAAGATATCAAATTAATAGGTGGTCCGAAAATTTGCCGGGGTTTATTCATGCCAGTCACAGGCCTTCATACTTAATATTATGAACTACATCCATTGACCGTGCGGGTAATACAAATAAACCGGGGTTCCGTAACAAGTCTTACGTTGGTCCCGGTATCTTCGCCGTGGAAATCCCTGTCTGAGCAGTATCTTCCAACTATCTGCACAAGCTCTGAAGATCCCCAGATGACTACCTGTAAATAATGACAAATTATGGGTGTGACAGGAAAACCCCCGGAGGATTGCATGCTTTTCGACCATTCCGGATCAAATTTTATGATTGTTTAACCTTTTAATTATTTATTTAAACATTTTTTAGTATATCTCCCCCTTTGGTTTGTCTACATTCGCACTATAACTTTTAAAAACACTGAAAATGAAACTATTAAAAACTACTTTGGCCCTGGCCATCATCGGATCGCTCTCTGCAGTATCCGCCCAGGAAACGACTCAAATGAATCCGGAAGCTCAGGATGTGGCAGAGATTGCTGTTGCCTCTGAAGTGAAGAAGTCAGATGCACAGACCATTGTCGGAGTTGCTGCAAGCAATGAAGCGTTCTCAACACTGGTTGCTGCTGTGAAGGCTGCAGGTCTGGTTGAGACTTTGAACAGCGATGGACCATTTACCGTCTTTGCGCCCACCAACGATGCTTTTGGAAAATTGCCTGCAGGAACTGTCGAAACCCTGTTGAAGCCTGAGAACAAAGGGACGCTGACCGCAATCCTTACCTATCATGTTGTAGGCGCAGAATTTATGGCAAAGGATGTCGTAAAGGCGATTCAGGACAGCAACAATGCCTTTAAAGTGAAAACCGTGCAGGGAGGAACCCTTACGCTCAGCCTGGAAGGTAGCTCAGTTATCATTACAGACGCTAAAGGAAACAAGAGCACGATTACTGCTACCGATGTAGACGCCTCCAATGGGGTGATTCATGTCATCGATACAGTTGTATTGCCGGAATAACCATCCGATGCTGCTTAAATAAAATGCTGCCCTGAGAAGGGCAGTTTTTTTTTTGGTCTTTTCATGTCTTTTCAAACGGCAAAAAAAATACCACCCGATGGGGTGGTATTCTTTTTCATAGCAATTTTAATCCCAAATATTCACACGTCCACACGCATCTTGAGGCGCTTTTCCACCTTCCGTTTGATTTCGGTCAGGCGTTTCATCACTTCCATCAAGCGCTGTTCGCGTGTTTTTTTATAAACCTCGTTTATTTCTAAGATCAACTGTTTCAAATCACGGGAAGCCTGAACGCGTTCACTGGTCGTAATCCTGGACCACTTGCGGTTTTCAAACTCCTCAGCTCGCTGCAGTAATTCCATAGTACACTTCTATTTTTCCGGTTTAAATTGAATCGATCTACTCGAATCAGAAATCCATTGTTCCTGGTGTGCGGCCAGTAACTCCCGGTTAAAACGCACACCATCTACATGCATATCTGCAAGTAACGGAAACTCATAAGACTTCTTCTTGGAGTGCATCATTTCATTGATGCCATGAAGATACAATATCTTTTTATTTTGTTTATTTATATTAACATATGTTTAAACATAACAATCAGTACACCCTATACCGGGCCATCCCTGCTAACCAGGTTAATGCATATAGCTCCCTGCATTCATATCAATCACGGATCCGGTGGCGTGGTCCATCTTACCACTGCAAATTAAGGCTGCCAGGGGAGCGATATCCTCCGGACGGGTCAGCTCAGGCAGGGATATTTCATCCAATAGCCGATCCTCGCCATGGGATGCTATAAAGGATTCCGCCATGGCTGTACGGGTAAACCCCGGAGCTATGATGAAGGAGGTGATCCTGTCCTTTCCAAAGGAGCGGGCGACCGACCTTGAGAGGGACGTCATACCCCCCTTGGATGCCGCATAGGCCAGATAATCTGCGGTTTCCCCTCTGAATGCGGCCCGGCTCCCGATGTAGAGAAACCGCCCGCCTCCATGGGAACGAAAATGGTTTATCCCCAATTGGGTAAGCCGTCCTACAGCATCCAGATTTACCGCCATGGTCTTCCGCCAGGTATTCCACCAGGTATCGCCATCCTGCGCCACCGGATGGGGAATAAAGATCCCCGCATTGAGCACCAAAGCATTGATTCTTCCAAAGGAGGTTACACATTCATCAAAGAGGCGAACCACTTCTGATGGCTGCTCAAGATTTGCCTGAAAGATACAGGATGATGTTTCGGGAAACTCAGCAACCCCTTGCACCGCACCTTCTTTATTGGTGTTATAGTGTACCCCTACACGAGCACCTTGTGCCATTAGCTCCCTGGCTATGGCCCTTCCAATGCCTCTGGAAGCACCGGTAACCAGAATGTTTTGACCTTTTAAATCCATTTTGGTAAAGTATGCAGATTCCACAAGAAATCCAATCGCTAAGACTTAAGTCGTTCATTCAGGGAATTCCTTTCGGGGTCCTGAAGTGTTTCTCCAGAAAATGGTGGCCGTTGCCTGAGAAAATGCGCCGGATCACTTCATCTGCCTCAATCCTATTTTGGGACAACTTCCATGTGGCACTTTGCAGGTAGTTGTGGGCGTGGCGTTCGAGAAAATCAGCCAGGTAAGGGAGTTCTTCCGCCGTCCAGAACCCATTCAGGGAATCGATAATCCCGTCAAAGTCGGACCCAATCGCCATGCAGTCCCAGGCAAAAAGCCCCTCCCGATCCAGGGTTTCAGCAATGTGCTGCACCTGTCTCCAGAGCAATTCAGAGCGGTAATGCATGATTTTGTTCCGAAACGCAGAACGCTTTGTTGTCTTCAGGGATGCTCTGCTTGCAATCCTTCGCTCATCCAGCTGCAAACCGATAAGCCCACCGCTTTTGGCCAGCGCAATGATCTCCGCGTCGTAAAAATTGATCTCTACCGGATTCATCTGGCGAGAGGTGGAAAGGTCTCCGGGCTCAGGCTTGTCGAAGGATTTCAGGCCATTGCAGGCGCCGTGGCTGATCAGCAGGGGGAAATCATTGCTGCCAAGATCACCGGAATCGCGTAAGGCGTAGAACTCCTGCCTTGCCCGGGCGCTCATATGCTTCAGATCTGGCAGGATCCGGGGACCATGGGTATCTGATAGCATTTCGGTGAGCACCTGCCTGCCCAGTTTCGTTATCCCCTGCCCCATGCCTTCGGTCTGGTTTGTTTTTTCCCTGACAAGGCCCGACAAGCTGGGAGCGTGTCCGCAGATATGATTCCAGAAGTGATGTGCAACCGTTATGAACAGCGGACAGTACTCCCATTTTTTGATGACGGCCAGGTTATGGAGCACTGCCTTGGGATCAGGTGATTTTCCGAGCCCTGTATTGAGCACATGCAGGCCCTCAATGCTCAGGATAATGCAGATCGTCTGAATTTCCTGAGACTCCCCGGTTCGCTGTCGTATATGCTCGATTTCGGCATAATCCCGTACCAGCTGATACCTGAACCTGCCTTCCGGCAGCCTTACCACATAGCCATTGCACTGTAGGTAGAAGTCATATTCCCGCTGCAGGTCCTCAAAATAGTCCGTCATATTTTGAAGGAAATCAATGCGGGCATCCCCAATCCCCGTCGCAAAATTCAGCAGCAGGTCGTTTAAAAGATCACTCTCAAATTCATTGTTCACAAAGCCCTTTTCAAGGGGATATAAAGAGGCACAGATAACATGTACCCCACCCCGGGCAAGACTATGTCCGTTGGCCTGTGAAAACTTGGTAAGCCCTCCCAGATAGTTTAGTAATTTGTCCGTCCAGGAAGGGGGATCATACCTCCATAGGCTGGTCTTGTGGAACCTGTTGCGGCTTTGCTGCCCCACCGGGGTTGTTCTGAAGCTCTTGCCAAAGGGCTTCATGGCAGGATGGCAATGAAAATCGATATAGTTATTTCCCGGAAACATCAATGGTTGTGCTTGTGGCAGTTCGCTACCCTGCTTATGCGACCGTCCGGCTCAGGTAGCAGGATCCTTTCTTAAAATACGAATTTTTTCAAGTATACTGGGTTTCTTAAACGCAATGCACTGTAAGGCATCCATTCCATAGCGTCGATTTTGGAGGTCATGGTGGGATACTATTGAACAGGGTTTTATCCAGGGACTTCCACCCTCTCTGCGGGCTGAATGTTAAAAAATGTTTAAAATAGTACCTTTTTATGCATAGTACCGTAACATATTGGATGCAGTGCCGTCTTATTAAATGTAGGACCAAAGCAGAAAGGTTCAACCATCAATCATCATCGAATATCGATCATCATCAAAACGCGACAGTCATGAAAACAATCATCAATCAATCACCGACAGATTCAAGAAGGTTCACGTCTTTTTCCAATTTCAGGGATACCAGGCGGGTACGCTGGCACGAATCCAGGAATTACGTTCACTAAAAGAGCGTTAGGCAGAAAACCTTTAAAGGATCAAAAAAAACCGTAAGCCTTCTGGCATACGGTTTTTTATTTGTTGTTTTCTGTGGATACGATACCTAGAGGCTTACCTCCTCCCGGGAACCGTCCGGATAGATCAGGGTTATGATTTGGTCACAGGAGCCATCCCCGAAGTCCACAGAAATCTCAAGGCCGTTCTTGCTAATTTTCATACGCCCTTCCGTGAGGTACGGACACCCCAGACTTCCCGTGAGGGTTTCGTCAACTGAAACTGAGTAGGTGTTGCCCTGGTTGACGATCATCCAGGATCCGCTCATCCCAAAAGTACTTTGGGCAAGGGTATCCCCGAATTTAAACTCAATTGCCTTGGTCCCCGTTTCCATAATGGTCATCTCAGCAAGGGCAATGCTCATTTCACTCATCACTGTGAATGTAAAGCCCAAATCCCCGGATTCACTGAGCGTAAAGGTCCTGGAACCATTAAGCTCAGCAGCCCCCACAAAGAATCCGTTATAAATGGCTGTAAACGAGGCCACTCCACCCTCGGCTGCTTTATAGGTAACCTCCAGCGTCCCATTCACATTATCCGTTCCATTAAGGAGACAGTTGCCAAAAACCACTGTAAACCCAGTTTCCGTATAGATAGCTTCGTAACATCCTTCATCCGCAAATTTTCCAGAGGTTTGGAAGGTAGATTTCCGGAAAAGATCCGTGAGGATCTCATCCGCAGCACTGGTCCACTGATCCGTATCGAGCACCACCTGCAGTTCTGTCTGAGAGAGCTGTGCATCCTGCGAGAGCTCCTGATCTTCGGCATCCTTGCTACAACTTTGCGTGATCAAAAAGATAGCAGCCAGCAGAAATACCAGGACAGCCTTGGAGTAGTTTATTCGTTTCATGGCTCTTTTTTAGGGGTTTCCTATTAAACGGGAGCGGCAATCCTTTAGTACAATGATCTCAGGGAATTCGACCAATGACAGGGGTTTACCGGACCGAAAAGAGCGATCGGTCTGCGGAGGGCAGAATCCTCAACGCATTTTGATGGTACACTTTCCTGAGCACCTCCTCCGGCAGGTCCATTCCATACATGGCCCAGAAGGCGTGGTACTTTTTGTGATAGGGAAAGTATTCATCAGCGGTTTCAAGCACTCTGAAGTATGTTGGAAACTCCGAAGGCACCCAGCTGTCCTTCCCAAAAAGTATACGGTCCTGGTAGCGGATAAAGAATTCCCGGGCAGCCCGGGGCTGTCTTCCCAATTCCGCAATAATTGCCCCTATCCCGACATACATATTGGGGATTTCATCCATCAGCCTGGAAAGTGTCCCAAGGTCGTTGGCATACCATCCCATATGGGCGTTAATAAAGATCGTTTCGGGATGCTTTCGGAACATTCGATGCTGTTCCTCAATAATCTGATTCCAAGGGGCCGGGTTCGTACCACTGCGCTTGCGGCGTGGACGGGTCTTTAATTCAAGCCAGCGCTCGTTGTTTGAATCCATGGGGTCCCAAAAGGATTTTGGATCTGCTGAATGGATAAGGACCGGGATCCCAAGCTCGGCACATTTCTCCCAAACAGGATCCAGACGGGGGTCATCCACTGGGATGCGCTTTCCTTCGGTATCGGTGTATCGCAGCCCCAGACTTTTAAAGATCTTAAGCCCGGCCGCTCCATTTCGCACATCGGCTTCTAACCGGGCTGCAGCCCGCTCACCCCACTGGGGTGTGCCTACGCCTTCGAAATCCACATTTGCAAAAACCAGAAAACGGTTTGGATAGTGCTCCCGGATATTCTCGATAGCCCCTTTTAAATGTGCGCCGGAACCCCCGCTCAAATTCACCAGGACCCCAATATTCAAACTGTCCATGGCCGTAATAACACCGGAAAGATCCTGGGAAGGCATGTTGTAGTGATGACTGTGAATATCGATGACGGGAAACCGCGCACGCACAACCGGGTTCTCGGGCACCACAAGTGTAGAGACCGGATTGTACTGCTCAAAGCTCATTTCCTGTGCCTGCAGTCCTGATATGGCCATTACCCCGCATAGGAGGACAGCTGTATTTTTAATTACACCCATATTAACCTGAATTTAAGCCCGCTTTTTGCAAAATCTCCCGGTAGGCCTCCGGGGTATCCATATCCATAATGGCCTCTCCCGCATCGAGCAGCACGGTGCGATCGCGATGGGCCCGTATCAGGACCTTCGCCCCTTTTTCGGGAGGGATTTGAGCCATCGATGACCAGAAACTACGGGGGAAAAGCGCTGGGACGCCCTCGCCTTTCCCGTAAGCTGAAGCTATGATGTGCCCGGGATGCATTTGAGAGGAGCCCAGCATTTCTTTTAAATACGCACCCGATATCAGGGGCTGGTCAGAAAGCAGCACCAGGAGCCCGTGTTTCTCGGGATAGGCATCTTCTATATGCTGAACCCCTGTTTTCAGGCTGGAACCCATACCAGCTTCCCAACCTTTATTGAAACATATCCGGATGTTTTTTTTCGCCAGCCCTTCACTGATTTGCTTATGGTGCGCCCCACTAACCAGGACGATATCACGTAGACCCGCTACATCCAGTTCGCTTAAGATATTTTCCAGAACCGTAGTATTTCCCCAGGGAAGCAGGGCCTTGGGCCTGCCCATCCTGCTGGAGGCTCCAGCAGCCAATATCAAGGTGGCAATATCCTTTGCGATCATACGGCTGGCACTACCCGCCACTAACGGGAGGGATCAGTGCAATTTCGTCTGTCTCATGCACGGGATCCTCCTCCTGGGCATAAGACTGGTTTACAGCAATGGCAAGGGAACTGAGATTGTCCAGCTCGGGATAATGCCCAATCAGATAGGACTTAAGGTCACCTACGGACTTTAACCCTTTACCGTCCGGACCCGGAATATCCAGAGCACCCTGCCCCACAATATCCCTGGCAATCCCAAAAAGCAATACAGTCATATTATCCAATTATTTCCTTTTCCGGCATTTTCAATTCCGAGAGGGCATTGATAAACGGCTGGTTGTAGAGGCGCAGCCCGGTAGCCGCCTTGATCGCATTTGCGAGTGCCCCTCCGGCAGGTGGGAGGGCCGGTTCACCCAGGCCTGTTGGAGATTCTTCGTTTTGAATGAAATAGGTCTCAACCCTTGGCACTTCCTTCATGCGGATCAGTCGGTAGTCATCGAAATTGGTAGCCTGTGGCGATCCATCCTTGAAGGCAAAATCTCCGTACATGGCATGGCCGATGCCGTCGATAATTCCGCCCTCGACCTGGTTTCGGGCACCCAGGGGGTTTATGACAATCCCGCAATCCACCACGCACACCACGCGTTTGACGACCGGCTGGCCGTTCTCCACCACCACATCCGCGACTTCGGCAACATGGCTGTTGTGACAGTAATAGGCTGCAAACCCCTGATAAACTCCTTCCCGGGGCTTGCCCCAGTCGGATTTTTCAACCGCCATGCGAATAACCTGCTGCAAGCGTTCTGGATCGTACTGAATCCTTTCATCAGTGGTTCCTTTGACGTTCTCCAGGAGATCCAGGTGCAGCTGTATCCGATCGGTCTCCATCATTTCTGCGAGTTCATCAAAGAAACTCTGCTCGGCAAAGGCCAGGAAATTTGTATACGGGGCCCTCCAGGCTCCGGTAGTGATCTTGCTGTCGAACTTGGCCGCGTCTACCTGGTAGTTCTCCAGAGCACCAGCGGGAAAGAAATTCGGGATCAAACCGTACATATTGGAATTGATGGCCGCTTCTTTCAGGTGGTAACCCGTAATTTGACCATCCTTTACGGAGGCCTTAATCCGGTATTTTATGGCCGGCCTGTAGATGCCATCAGCCATATCGTCTTCACGGCTGAAGACCACCTGTACCGGTTTTTTTGCAAGATTCGAGATCTCAGCAGCTTCCAGGGCAAAATCTCCATAAAGCCGTCGTCCGAATCCTCCTCCCTGCCGGGTCATCTCCAGCTGGATCTCGCTGTAATCCCTTTCGAGGACTTCTGCAATGCGTTTTGCCGTGCCTTCAGGGGTCTGTATAGGCCCTACAAGATGTATGCGATCCGCAGTGACGTCTGCATAGAAGTTCATGGGCTCCATGCAATTGTGCGGTAAAAAGGGCGATTCATAGGTACGCTCCAATACCATGTCAGCCTCACGGAAGGCCTTTTTGACATTCCCATCCTTGCGCAGGGTTTCAAAGGATTTGCCATCCAGAAGACCCGTAAGTATCTTATGGTGTTCATCTGTGCTTTCCAGGGATTCATCTGCAGCCCATTCCGCCTTCAGGGCTTTCTTTCCCTTCATGGCCGTCCAGGTATCCCCGGCCAACACAGCTACTTTGTCCCCAAAACGAATCACGTCTATCACGCCCGGCACAGCGCGGGCAGCTGCTTCTCCTACTGATACGAGCTTCTGGCCGAAAGCCGGGGGACGGAGTACACTGGCGATCAACATGCCTTCTTTTTTGTAGTCCACCCCAAATAACGGTTTTCCCGTGATGATTTCATCGATATCCACATTGCGGATTTCCTGTCCGATAATGGTATAGTCTTTAGGGGACTTGAGATCCACGTCCTCTGGGATTTCAAGCGTTGCGGCTTCGTTCACCACATCCCCATAGGATAGTGTTTCTCCTTTTGCATTGGTAATTACCCCCTCGCTAGTGCTGCAGGTTGAGGGATCGACCCCCCAGCGGGCGGCCGCTGCATTGACGAGCATTTGCCGGGCCGTTGCCCCGGTTTCTCGAAGGGAATCCCAGCCAAACCGGATCGATTGACTGCCTCCGGCAACCTGTCGCGTAAAATTCTGCGAATCCAGGGGCGCCTGTTGGACGTAGACATCCTTCCAGGCTACATCCAGCTCCTCGGCAATGATCATGGGCATGGAGGTTTTCACTCCCTGTCCTATTTCCGGATTTGGTGAAAAAATAGTCACCGCACCATTGTCCGCAATTTTGATGAAGGCGTTAAAGTCATTGTAGTTCAGGGAAGCCAGATCCACAGGAGGTTCAGCCCCTGGTTTACAGGCTTCAAACAAATTAAAGCCGATCAGTAGCCCTCCCCCTGCAAGGGAGGAAGTTTTCATGAAGTCTCTACGGCTGAAGCGCTGGGCTGGAATTTTAGTTGCCATGGTAAAATTTCTTTTGGTCTCGCGACATTAATTTCTCAATACTCACTTAACTGGACTGCATGTTCTTGGCCGCCAGTTCCACTGCCTGATAGATTCGGTGGTAGGATGCACATCTGCAAATATTCCCGTGCATGGCTTCCCGGATCTCTTCTTCGGAAGGGTCGGAATTCCTGCCGAGAAAGGCGGCGGCCGTCATGATCTGGCCAGACTGGCAGTACCCGCACTGCGGGACATCTATTTCTTTCCAGGCCTCCTGAACCGGATGTGAACCGTCCTCGGACAATCCTTCAATGGTCACAACCTCCGAACCCTGGGCCTGATCAATAGTAATGACACAACTCCTGGCCGGATTTCCATTTAGATGGACCGTGCAGGTGCCGCAAAGCGCGATCCCGCAACCGTATTTGGTGCCTACCAGACCAAGGTGGTCCCTTAACACCCAAAGCAATGGAGTATCTGCACTGACCTCAACGGTATGGGCCTGGCCGTTTACAGTAATAGAATAATTTGGCATGGATAAGTGAAATTAACTGGTGAATATCTCCCTTAAAGTTATTAAAAATATTCGGAACGCCTTCCCTGGGATCTCCTTATATTTTTCTGCTTTCCACACGGTTTTAAAGGAGCAATCCTCCTTGCAGGCCTGGATTTTTAAAGGATCCCAAATACTAGGATTTGCAATCCCCCGTTTTCCATTGAAACGAGCAGCACCATGAAAATGAAAACGAGCTTTGGATTGATCTTCGCAATTTTAGGGATTTTTCTAGTTTCCTCCTGTGGCAATTCTGACGACGACGTAAGCTTTAATCCCAATTTGGGAGGGGATTTGGGCCTGGGCACCCAGGTAGATGATTGCCTGGACCTGGGGACCAATGAGCTCGTCCTCTCCATCCAGGATGAATTCACCAGTCTTCCCGGAAAGGTCTCTGTCTTTTTCCGCGTAACCGATGAATTTGGCAACCCGGTTGCCGGGCTTTCGGCAGATCAGTTTAAGATTTATGAACAGGGTCGGAATGACGACTGCTTCAAGACGATTTCCCCTTCTGAGTCCCAGGGTCGCATATCCCCGAATTCGCAGGTTTTCAACAACCACACCCTCCTGGTCCTGGACCTGAGCAACAGCGTATTGAGCACAAGCCTGACGGAGCTGAAAGCCGCAGCGGTAAGCTTCGTGGAAAACGTCATGCCTGAACAGGAGAATGAATCTTTTGAAATGGCCATCTACTGGTTCGATGGACAGGATGTCCTGCACGAGCTGCAGCCCCTTACCACGTCCCGTACGGATTTGGTAACGGCTATTGAAGGCATACAGGCAGGCATCAGCGATGATCCCTCTACAGACCTTTATGGAGCTGTATTAAAAAGCGTGGATATCGCCAGTGGTCTGCTGGCCGAAAGCCAAAACAACAACACCATTGGTGCCGCCTCCGTAGTGCTGTTTACGGATGGAACGGATCAGGCATCCCGATATCGTGAATCCGATGCCCTGGAAAAGGTGGAGGATGCAGATTCCAACATCTCCTTCTTTACCATTGGCCTGGGAGCCGAAATTGACAGCCAGATCCTGGAATCCATCGGCAGGACTTTCAGCGTTTTTGCAGGGAACAAGGAAGAACTGGAAACCACCTTCAACCAGTTGTCCCAGAAGGTATCTGAGCGCGCGAACAGCTTCTACCTCTTTGAATACTGCAGCCCGAAGCGGGATGGCAGTGGGGTAAGCAACCTGGTCATACAAGTTACAGAGGGGACAAGACAGGGCGCTGTCCAGACCCGGTTTGACGCCAGCGGTTTTACGGCCGGGTGCCAGTAAGCCTTTTCGAAGGATCTCAAAAGGCATCCGCCAGGCTTTATTGAGCCATCCTATCGACAAAAACCGATATTAACACGTTGAATTACTTTAAGTTAGGGTTTTCAACCATTCGGTTGTTATACCCCTGATGACCACCTATTCATCCTGAACAGTCCATTTTTAACCTTAAATCGGCTTGTTGTGGATGTAATTCAACAAATAATTCGCGAAAGTGCTATCGGTTCCAGCACGCACTGGCTTCGAAATACGGTGCTTGCCCTCTTTATCCTGATCGTACTGATGTTGCTGGGCATGTTATCCGTCCTGATCATATATGGACAGCATATGACCTTTTCTTACGGATACTAAGAGCATGGGCGGTTTATCTGTATACCATGCTGTTCTTGCCAGAACCCTTCCGGTCCGGGATATGGTAGAGAAACCCATTGACAATGGCGTAGTGCATACGGGAATCCTTTTCCAGGAAGAAGGTCGGGTTGATGCCCACTTCCAGGCGCCCTGGTGGGATTTTATAGGATTCCGAGATGAGATGCACCGGGTAGGGAGAGGAAACCAGGTCCCCGGGCAATTCCCGTACGCGCACATAGGCGTATCCATCGGATAACAGTTCCCAAAGGTCCATTTTAGAAACCGCATCCAGGTTCTCCACTACCCCGGGATACACCTTTGCCTCCGTTACCCGCAAGCCGGAACCATCCAGGGTCTCATACCCATAGTACGTGGAAAGGTCTCCCTGATCGATGATCCTGCTGCTGTACCAGAAATCCGAGTGATCTTCGTTATCCACTTCGGGCCGTTGAATCCCCAGATCCAGAATGTAATCACTACCCAGGAGCGGATAGGTGATCTTCTCCAGCTTAAGGTCAAATAGCTTGCGGTCGTTCTCCGGGATATCCAGGTATTCCTGCAGCGGGACTTCCTTAAAGGACTCGGTCGCAATGGCGTAGACGGCAGACAACACAGAGACGTAATTCAGCTTGCGTATCTGTTGTTTCTCCACATCCCCGGGGTATCCGCCAGATTCGATCAAAATGGTGCTGGTTCCCCACTTCTGAATGTTATCCCCAAAGGCACGGGGCTCAAAATCATCGTTGTATTTCCCCACCTGTCCAGGGGCATGCTCCTGGATGATACGGTTCATATAGCCAATTACCCGCATGGCATTGGCCCTTACTTCGTTTACCTCTTTTTCGTAATTGTAGGCAGGTGCCAGGTAGGAAATCGTAGCGGGTTTGGGGGTTCGTTCTGCATTGTAATAGGTGCTCTGGTCGTGCAGGTTGAATCCAAAGTCCGCTTCAAGGCTGTCCCGAACCCTTTTCAGGGTGCGGCTTTCAGGAGACTGCAACCTCAGGGCATCCCTGTTGATATCGACTCCCAGGGTGTTTCTGCGCTGGAACACTTCGGCCCCATCGGGGTTGAGCATGGGTAGGAAATGAATTCTAACCGCGGAAAGGATCTGTTGTTTTTCCTGCTCAAATTCAGCCGATGCCATGAAATTCAGGAAATCGAATATCGCCTGTGTTGCGGTAGGCTCATTTCCGTGCATCTGGGACCATAGGAACACATCGGTACTCCCCGCTCCCAGGCTGATCAGCCGCAACTCCCTCCCTTCGATGGACCTTCCAACCGTCCGGACCTCAATGCCGGGAAGGGCAGCTGCCTTGTCTATCAACGGCTGAAGGTCCTTGTGTTTGATTCGCCGGTTGTCCAGGCTGGATTCCCGGTAGGAATCATAGGTGGCGTAGAGACGTGAGGTGAAATCTGAGGTTTGCCCCTGCAGGATAGTGGACAGGCAGATCATCAGAGTGAAAACAATGCTTTTCATGAGTCTTATTGGTTTTCAGGAAGTGGTTTAAAATTGAGATCCCCCAGGGCTTTCCGCATTTCCGCCATAAAGGCTTCGCCCGGGTCGGTCTTTTCCGTGCGGTACCCGCTGTCTTGCTCCAGCCAGAGCGGGTGTCCGTCAAATAAGGTGTATTCATAATGCCCGATGAGATACTCGATCGGGTATTTGCCTGACAATTCCCGAACCAGCCATTTGTTGGCCCGGAATTGTTCCTTTGTAAGAGGGGTTTCTGCGGTGCCCCCCACATTTTCGATCCCGATGGCACAGTGATTCAGCCCAATCGTATGCCGGGCCATGACCGTATCCGGCATCAGGTGGTAGATCGTTCCATCCCGGTCAATGAGGTAATGGGCAGAAACATTGAGTGCCCCCCCGCCCTGAATGTCCCCCCGGGCATTCGGCAGGCGTTCGGGCCGAAAAGCCTCGTAAGATCCCTCCAGGCTGGGGATGGCCGTCCAGTGCAGCACGATCATCCTGGGCTCTATGGTCGCTTCTTCCCCGGGTAACCCATAATGCTCTTGCAAATACTCCCGGGTAAGCTGTTTCCTTTCTGGCCCGAAGGGAATGGGCCGCTCCGCCAGTGCGGGTTGATAACTGCTGCACCCAAGCAGCAGGGCCATGAAAGCCACCCCCATCCATTGTATATGTTTGTTTTGCATGCCTGTTGGGCAATTTTTGTTCCATCCGGCCGCAGAAAACCCTCCGGATGCGATAGACGAAAGTACTTCTTTCCGATCAAAATCACTACCCCTGTTTGACATAGGTTTAATCTGTATATTCGTCATGAAAGATA
>CBFCWO010000039.1:0-24307 GCA_965601625.1 uncultured Flavobacteriaceae bacterium
GGTATCCACCTTCAGGCTGGGTGGAGAATATCGTATCAAAGGACTCAGCCTGAGGGGTGGGTACCGCTATGAGCAAAGCCCCTACCGGAACAATGTACAGTGGGGAGACCTGCAGGGATACTCGGGAGGCCTGGGATATTCCTTCGGACCGAACCGCCTGGATTTTGCCTATAGCCGGACCGAGCAGAATACAGAAGTGCCCATATTTGAGCTGGATCTGGTTTCGGCCTCGGTAAACCGTATTCGGAGCTATTATACGTTTACCTACACCCTTAATTTCTAGAACAGGAAGGCCGGCAGGGCCTCAACAGGGTTTAACGCTTTAAGGTGAAGTGGGACTTGATCACATTGTCGACAAGCGCTCCCCCTTCCTGCCTGGAGTACTGCAAACGGAACCAGTAATCTGATGAGGGCATGGGCCTGCCATTAAAGGTGCCGTCCCAGCCCAGGCTGGACTCATCCAGTTGTTTGAGGAGCTTGCCATACCGGTCGAAGATAAAAACCGTTGGGTTGGTCAGGGTCTCAATGCCCAGGATATTCCAGGAATCGTGGATCCCATCCCCGTTTGGAGTGAAAAACTTCGGATACCCGACTACCAGGAAGGGAATGGGTTCAGTGGTGCCGCAACCGTTCGTGTCGTTGACGATCAGGGTGTTTTCACCCGGGGGAACGTCCGTGAAGATGGGAGAATCCTGAAAAGCGCCCCCATTGATGGCGTATTCATAGCTACCATTGGCCAGCACCACAACTTCTATGTTGTTCTGGTCAGCAAGGTCGTCGAGGATATCCACGCGTATGGGCCCGGGTACCCCGAAAAAGGTGATCAGGATATCATCCGTATAGGTCTGAGCCGTGTTGGTCTGGATTTCCACAAAATATCGACCTGAATTGGGGCTGCTTACGGTATAGGTAAATGCCCCCGGGCCCTGGTCCAGGATAGCATCTATGGTACCATCATCATTGATATCCACAGACCATATCACATTGGCAATATCCGGCCCGGCTGGGGAGTTTAGTGCGCTTAGCAGTATATCCGGATCCCCGTCACAGGCGTAGATGTCCAGCCCGAGGAACTCATCCCGGAGAGTACAATCCAGGGCGTTGTCCTGATCCGCCTCCACGGAAGAACCGGTGAAGGTGAGTGTATAGGCCTCCGGATCCCCGTCAAAATTCGTGTTGTAGTTGTTGATAAGTAAATAGTAGACCTCTCCGGCACGCACGTCCAGCCACTCATCATAAGTGTTCTGGCTTCCTTTGACAAAAGGGGCCCCGGCCTGTCCGTTTTCGGGGTTCACCCCTATCCCGGTGAAGCGGGTATCGTTTACCTCATAGTTGCATCGGATGGGTTGGGCAACCCCACTGCTAATGGATCCACAATCCACGTCCGGCCCATAAAGGGCAAAGTCCCATTCCGCTGTGATGGTTCCGCCGGGAGATCCCGGCAGGGCTTCGATATCAAATCCGATCTGCCCGTCCGTGCCTGCGCGGAACACGAACCAGGAAGTATTGTTTTCAATGTTGGCATCGCCAATGCTCCCCTTTTCCAGGCATCCGGTCTGGCGGATCACATCCGGGTCAAAATCATCGATATCCCCTCTGCCATCGGCCACCCAGGTCAGTGCAGAATCCGCGCAAATGGGGATAGCCGAACGGCAATCCGGCGAGTTCTGCGCATGTCCAATTTGAGCCAGCACCAACAGGAAAATAAGCGTTGTTAGGATATTTTTCATAGTGGGTTAACCGTATCCTGTAGTATATAACTATGCGACCCGGGTTTTAGTATGATCGCTCCTGATTTTTAGACCAAAGGGATTCGGTGGCTGCAACTACCGTTTCAGGGAGAAATGGGTGCGAAGGTAACGGGCATTGATCCGCTGCCCATCCTGGTCCTCATATTCCAGGCGAAACCAGTAATCCGTGGCGGGCAGGGGACGACCGTTAAAAGTGCCGTCCCATCCCGGACTGCTATCGTCAAATTGTTTGATCATTTTGCCGTAGCGGTCAAAAATATACACCACGGGGTCGGTGAGCTGTTCCAATCCTGAAATCTGCCAGAGATCCTGGTACCCGTCCCCGTTGGGGGTAAAAAAAGTAGTGTACCCAACCACCGTAATGGTCTCCGTCAGGGTACCGCATCCCCAGACATCCCGCATTTGAAGTCGGTGGGACCCGGGAGGGACCCCTTCAAATACAGGGCTGCTCTGGTATGGGCCGTCATTCAGGGCATATTCAAAATTCCCCTGCACTGCGGGTTCCACGGTCACCGTATTGCTGGTTTGCAGGTCGTCTATTCGAATCTGATCGATAGCAGGTGGGACCGAAGCAATCACCTCCACCGTTTGGCTTATTTCGCACTGCAGATCACCCTCCGTCCGTGTGGCAGTAAGGGTATAGGATCCAGGCTCAGCGGGGCTGATGCGGGGGGTGGTTTCCCCACTGCTCCACTGATACGAAACCCCTTCTTCCGGGATCAAGGGTCCGAGAAGCGGGGGATTGCCTCCTTCGCATAAAAGTGCCTGGGGGGGCAATTCAAGGGTTGGCGGAGGGAGCTCTATCAATTCAAAATGCCTTGAAGCATCGTAGCAATTCGGGTTTTGCAGGGAACTTACCCGGTAATATAGCGTCAGGGAGCCCGGGGCCGGAACCCACTCAGCCGGCAGGGCATTGATCCCTTGCCCGGCATCTGAAGGACTGAGGTGGTAGCTCACCCGGAATTCGTCCGGGGATTGATCTCCAAGGGCCTGATCATCCAAATCATGAAGGTCAAACGTGGAGGTGCCGCCACAGTTCCCCATATCGGCTATGGGATAGGCAGTAGCCGCAGAGCTGAAGGTCACCTGCACATCGCTGATGATCTGGCTGCCCCCGGGAAGTGCCACCACCACCCGGTAGAATCCCGAGGTGGCTGCAAGATAGGTTGGCGCCGTGATCCCGGGAATGTTTTGGTATCCACTGCCCGAATCCAGGAACCATTGATATCCCAAAGCGTTGGTGGTGCTCGCATCCAACAACACTGGAGATCCTTCACAGGCGGCTACCGGGGGTCCCAGCAGGTTGTCGATTATGCTGCAATCCAGAGCGTTCTCGGGATTTGTCTGGAAGATCTCCCCGCTGAATTGTATGGAGAAGCCTGTATTGGCATTGCTGAAGTTGTTGATCAACAGGTAATAATCCTGTCCGGGTTCGACTTCCAGCCAGGGTTCATATAAGAAAGTCTCCGTATTTCCCGTAGGGTCCTCCCCTACTCCCATGTATGTTTCACGGTCCTGGTTGTCGAAGAAATTACAGCGGATGGGCTCCCCCAGGTCCCCACAGTCCGAGGCCCTGTAAAGGGCAAAATCCCAGTCTTCCGTAGCATCAAAGCCAATATTAAACCCCAGTTGGCCTGAGGCCCCTGTCCGGAACCGGTACCAGGCCGAATTGGATTCGATATCCCCTGAAAGGCTTCCCTCCAGACATCCCGTACGTGCCGCACCCCCAAAATCATCCTGTCCATACCCCTGAACCCCGCCGGTTACAGGTGTATTGTTACAAATGGGGATAGCAGTCCCACAGTCCGGAGAAACCTGACTGAACAACCCCAAAAAGGATACCAGCAAACATCCTGTTATGAGTCCCTTTTTCGAGAGCATATGTGTCTTGAACAATGTATCCGACCTAAAATACAAGGGGGTAACCCCTTAACACGAATTTATGTTGTCAAGACCCGTAAACAGGCCATAAAGTGCCATATTATGTATATCTTTGCCCCTTATAAACAACGTAAAAGATGAAATTCGACCCTACCCTGGAAACCTCCCGGGATCGTTACGGCGAAGACCATTTTTCAGCTGCTGAGGATACCCCCATGCGAGGGGATGCTTTCGAATTGAGCGATGAGGAAAAAATTGAGCGGATTTCCCGGAATGTCAGGGACATCATGCTCACCCTCGGCCTTGATCTGGATGATGACAGCCTGAACGGAACCCCGGATCGGGTAGCGAAGATGTATGTACGTGAGATTTTTGGCGGGTTGCACCCGGACCGCAGGCCCAAGTCCTCTACCTTCCGAAACAAATACAAATACGGGGAAATGCTGGTGGAAAAGAATATCACGGTATACAGCACCTGCGAACACCACCTGTTGCCCATAGTGGGCAAGGCACATATTGCCTATATCTCCAAAGGCTCAGTGGTGGGCCTTTCCAAAATGAACCGCATCGTGGATTACTACGCCAAAAGACCTCAGGTACAGGAGCGCATGAACATACAGATCGTGCGGGAACTCCAGGAGGTCCTGGGCACAGAAGATGTGGCCTGCGTTATAGACGCCAAACATCTTTGCGTTAACTCCAGGGGAATCCGGGATGTGGACAGCAGTACAGTGACTGCCGAATACGGGGGCCGATTCAAGGAGGAAGCTGTTCGCAGGGAATTTCTGGACTATATCAACCTGGAAACCGAATTCTAAGGGACCTATGGCGCTTTACGAGGAACAAACCCTGAAGATCTACAACTCACTTGCAGGTAAAAAGGAGGTATTTGAATCCCTGCACAAGGGCTACGTGGGCATGTATGTCTGCGGCCCTACGGTATACAGCAAGGTACACCTGGGGAATTGCCGCACGTTCATTTCCTTTGACATGATCTTCCGGTACCTGCTCCACCTGGGATACAAGGTGCGGTATGTACGCAATATTACGGATGCCGGGCACCTGGAGGACGATGCAGATCAGGGAGAGGATAAGATCTCAAAAAAGGCAAGGCTTGAAAAGATCGAGCCCATGGAGGTGGTCCAGCGCTATACCACGGACTTTCACAGCATTAATCGTAAGTTCAACATGCTGCCTCCCAGTATTGAACCTACAGCCACAGGGCATATTGTCGAGCAGATCGAAATCATAAAGGTGATCCTGGAAAAGGGTTATGCCTACGAAAAGAACGGATCCGTCTACTTTAATGTAGTGAAGTTCAACAAAGAGTATAACTACGGAAAGCTGAGCGGCCGCAAGCTGGAGGATATGATCGCCAACACCAGGGAACTCACGGCTCAGGACGAGAAAGAGAACCCTCAGGATTTCGCCCTCTGGAAACGTGCAGAACCCCAGCATATCATGCGATGGCCTTCTCCATGGGGGGAGGGATTTCCAGGGTGGCACCTGGAATGCACCGTCATGAGCACTAAATATCTGGGGGAGACCTTCGATATTCACGGAGGTGGGATGGACCTTAAATTCCCACACCACGAATGCGAGATCGCCCAGGCCGAAGCGGGGTACGACAAATCCCCTGTCCGCTATTGGATGCATGCCAACATGCTGACCCTTAATGGGAAGAAAATGTCCAAGTCCACGGGAAACAATCTTTTGCCAGACGAGATATTCAGCGGAGAAAACGATATTCTGAGCAAGCCCTATGCCCCCGCTGTGGTGCGCTTCTTTATGATGCAGGCGCACTATACAAGCATCCTGGACCTCAGTGACACAGCCCTGCAGGCAGCAGAGAAAGGGTACCACCGTCTGATGGATTCCCTGACACTTCTGGAAGACCTTCCTGTTTCAGGAGAGTCCACCCTGGATGTCCCCGGCTGGAGACAGCGCTGCTACGATGCCATGAACGACGACTTCAACAGTCCCGTACTGATTGCACAGCTTTTCGAAGGGGTCAAATGGATCCATCTCGTGCGGGAAGGAAAAATGCACCTGGAGGAAAAGGACAAATCCCTGTTGCAAACTACTATGCAGGATTTTGTGTTTGATGTGCTGGGGATTGAGACCGCACATTCAGATTCGGCGGAGACCGATAAACTGGACGGGGTGATGCAATTGCTGATCGAGATGAGGAACAAAGCCCGGGCAGATAAGGATTTTGCCACCTCAGACCAAATCCGCGACGCCCTGGGATCCCTTGGGATACAATTGAAAGACGGGAACGAAGGGACTACCTATAGCCTGTGATCAAAATGTTTCCTTTTGGAGCATCGATTTATAGGCTCCCGGGGAGATCTCCTGCTTGCTTTTAAAAACCCTGTTGAAATAGGACCGGCTTTCAAACCCACAGGACATATAAACTTCCTTAATGCTTGCCTTCGGGTCCTGTAACAGGCTTACCGCTTTTTTTATACGCTCATTGTTAATGAACTCCACCGGGGAGATGCCCAGCTCATTTTTAAAGACCCTGTGAAAATGGGAAGGACTCAGGCAGGCCTTTCGGCTCAGGGATTCAATATCCAGCGGTTCGTGCAGGTGGTTTCTGATGTAGCGAACCACATAGGCCAGTCTGTTGTCTTCCTTTAATTGAAGGGTATCGTCACTATAGATCTTCCGCTCATTGGTCTGGAGGATCCGTACGATGAGCTCCCTAACCATGTTATCCACAAAGTAATCCTTGTAGGGATGGTCCTCAGTAAAGAGGAACAGCAGTCGTTGCAGGATCTGGAATATGGAAGCATCATTCACAAAGTGAAAATTATAATCCATCAGGCCCCAGCAGTGCTGATCTGTTTTGGGCATGGTTTCATTCATCCATTGCAGTACCTCGTCGATCTTTTCTTCTGAGATTGCCATGGCCAGGCATCGCGTAGGGTTGTCATCGGTTGCTTCCGGGAAATCGATGCACATGAGTTCATGGGAAGGCAGGATCAGGGATTCCCCGGGCAGGAATTGAAAGGACTCATAATCCCGCAGATGCATGACTTTCTTCCCTTCGATCATGCTGGCCAGCACCGGTTGGCCAAATTTCAACAAAACCTTTTCAGCCTGCTGATGGGTCTCAAAAACATGCATGGCCGCATTTGCCGTGGTAAAAGTGGACTGATTCTCGACCAGGGATTCGAGTTTACGTTCCTGAAAAAAGCTCCTGGGTAACCGCATTAGGAATCATCTATTTTTTTAACGCTCATTATTATAAAAATAAAAAATAACCTCCACAATTATGTTAAATTATCAATTTTGATAGGATCGTTCATATGGCCAGCAGGATTGGTCAGATGATTCGCCTGTACTTCCACTATCTTGAAACAAAATGTTCAGCCCTCCCCGGGATGCGGCTTTGGACAACCTCGAACCATTAAAAACAAAGTGAAATGAGTACTACAGCTACAGACGAAAAAAAGGTCTTTTCAAAACCCAAATTCAAAGATCAGTATGAGAACTATATCGGCGGCAAATGGACACCCCCGGTAAAAGGACAGTATTTTGACAACATTTCCCCTGTGGACGGCAATAGTTTTACCCGTATCGCCCGATCCACAGCTGAGGACATCGAAATGGCCCTGGACGCGGCCTGGAAAGCCGCCCCGGAATGGAATAATTCTGCTGCCGCTACCCGAAGCAACCTGCTGCTTAAGATCGCCGATGTGATGGAAACCAACCTGGAGGATCTCGCCAGGGCTGAAACCTGGGACAACGGCAAGGCCATTCGGGAAACCATGGCTGCAGACCTGCCGCTGGCCATCGATCATTTCCGCTATTTTGCAGGAGTCATCCGTGCCGAGGAGGGAACGGTAAGTGAACTGGATGCCTCCACGGTCAGTCTGAATGTTCCTGAACCCCTGGGCGTAGTGGGCCAGATCATCCCCTGGAATTTTCCACTGCTCATGGCGACCTGGAAAATGGCCCCAGCCCTTGCAGCGGGAAATTGCGTAGTGCTGAAACCGGCAGAACAAACTCCGGTAGGTATTATGATCCTAATGGAGCTTATCGAAGGGATCCTGCCCGATGGGGTCCTGAACATCGTGAACGGATTTGGCGTAGAGGCAGGCAAACCCCTGGCATCCAGCCCCCGTATTGGGAAGATTGCCTTCACAGGTGAAACCACCACCGGTCAGCTTATCATGCAGTACGCCTCCAAGAATATCACTCCGGTGACCCTGGAGCTGGGAGGAAAATCCCCCAATGTATTCTTTGAAAGTGTCATGGATGCCGATGATGCCTTTTTTGACAAATGCCTTGAAGGCGCTGTAATGTTTGCCCTGAATCAGGGTGAGGTCTGCACCTGCCCTTCGAGGATGCTGGTACAGGAAAGCATCTTTGATGCATTTATGGAACGGGTGGTGGAGCGCACCAAGGCCATCAAACTGGGGCATCCCCTGGACCCCGACACCATGATGGGAGCCCAGGCATCCAATGACCAGTACGAAAAAATCCTCAGCTATATCGCCATCGGCAAAGAAGAAGGATGTGAAGTCCTGGCCGGAGGGAAGGAAGCCTATAACGAGGGACTCGAGGGAGGATATTATATCGAACCCACTATATTAAAAGGCAATAACAAAATGCGGGTCTTCCAGGAAGAGATCTTCGGGCCGGTGGTTTGCGTCACCTCTTTTAAAGATGAAGCGGAAGCCCTTGAAATCGCCAATGACACCCTTTACGGACTGGGTGCAGGGGTCTGGACCCGGGATACCCACCAGGCGTATCAAATCTCACGGGGCATCCAGGCAGGAAGGGTATGGGTAAATTGTTACCACCTGTATCCGGCTCACGCCCCCTTTGGCGGATATAAGAAGTCAGGTATCGGAAGGGAAACCCATAAAATGATGCTCGACCACTACCGCCAGACCAAGAACATGCTGATTTCCTATGACAAGAACGCGCTCGGGTTCTTCTAGGCCATCAGATAATTTATAGATATGCACACAAGGAGAGTAATCGCCACACCAGCTGCCAGGGAAGTCATTGAACAGCTCAAAGCAGAAAACGGTCCGCTGATGTTCCATCAAAGCGGGGGTTGTTGTGACGGTTCCTCTCCGATGTGCTATCCGGAAGGGGACCTGCTGCTGGACGATTCTGACATATGGCTGGGAGCCATTGCCGACTGTGATTTCTATATTTCGAAAGACCAATTCGAATACTGGAAGCACACACAGCTCACCGTGGATGTCGTTCCCGGGAGGGGATCCAGTTTTTCATTGGAAATCCCGCTGGGCTTGCGCTTTTTGATTCGATCACGTCTTTATTCAGAGACCGAGACCGAAGCGCTTACCCCTGTTTACCCGGCAACACAAAAGCCCTGAAAAACCAACAGAAAGCGTATCTTGCTATTGATGAGAAGGTGCGCGCAATGAAAAAGAAAGCTGTATTACCCTTCATCTGGCTGGTAAAGTCCTACCAGAGGTATATCTCACCCCTTACGCCTCCGAGTTGCCGCTACATGCCCACCTGTTCCCAATATACTATTGAAGCCCTTGAAAAACACGGTCTTGTAAAGGGCGGACGACTGGCCATTAAGCGGATCAGCAGTTGTCATCCTTGGGGCGGATCGGGTTACGATCCGGTTCCTGAAAAGGATGAGAAGTAAGCGCTTTGTTTTTAGGTTTTTGGGTGAAAACATGCCGGTGTTTTGCGCTGTCAGCGCCTATCTTGAACAACGGGGAGGGGGGTGTCCCCCCAAACACGGAAAGGCATGAAAACATCCCGCAGGGATCGCTGCCCAAAGCGGATTTAGTATATTAGCCCTCAAATCCCGATCTATGTTCTATTTAGGTTTCACCTGGAACCCGGACGACACCCTTTTTAAAATCGGGGTGTTGCAAATCAAATACTACAACCTGCTTTGGATCATTGCCTTTGCCGTTGGATGGTACCTGATGAAGCAAATCTTTCAGCGGGAGGACAAGAACCGGGAACAGCTCGATTCCCTCTTCGTCTACACCGTCCTGGCGACCATGCTCGGTGCCCGTCTGGGGCACGTCTTTTTTTATGACTGGGCGTATTACAAAGACCATTTATTGGAGATCCTCCTTCCGATTCGCGAACGGGTTGGCAGCTCGCTCTTCGGGATTATCAACGGGTATGAATTTACCGGATTTACGGGCCTGGCATCCCATGGGGCAGCTATTGGAGTGATCGTAGGCATGTACCTCTTTACCCGGAAATACAAAGAGTTCAAACTCTTATGGATCCTGGACCGGATCGTCATCCCGGTGGCACTGGGAGCGTTCCTCGTCCGCCTGGGCAATTTCTTCAATTCGGAGATCAACGGAAGGATCACGGATGCCTCTTTTTTCCTGGCAACCCGATTCGTTCGGGATTCAGACGATATGCCGGCGGGCAAGGCCATGGCCATTACCGGAGAAAAATCGCCGAATGCAGCCTATCACGCCTTAGAAGATAATCCCGCCTATGCGGAAGCCCTTCAGGCCATCCCTTACAGGCATCCGGCCCAATTGTATGAAGGCCTGCTGTACATCGGGGTCTTCGCCCTGCTCTATTACCTCTACTGGAAGACGGATAAAGGGAACAAGCCCGGATACTTGTTCGGCCTTTTCCTGGTGCTCTTATGGACGATCCGTTTCTTTGTGGAATTTGTTAAGAAAAGCCAGGGAGGTTTCGAAGAATCCCTCGGACTGCTTTCCACCGGTCAATGGCTTAGTATTCCTTTTATTATCCTGGGACTGTACTTTATGTTTCGAAAAACGAAATCATATGCCTGATCGGCGTCTTCGCATTTCAGGACTTTGTTTCCTTTTGGGTTCCTTCAGCCTGTTTTGGCTTGGGTGCAGGGAGGAAGGCTCGAAATCCATCGAGAGGGAGCCAATCACCTTTCAAAAAGAAGGGGAACTGAAGGTATTAAGGGCCGAAACAGATTCCACCCTGGTGGTGTTCGACATCGAAATTGCGGATACCCCGTATGAAATTCAGACGGGCATGATGTACCGGGAGTATATGGAGCAGCAGCAGGGGATGCTTTTTGTCTTCGAGGAAATCGGGCCCCGTTCCTTTTATATGAAAAACACCTTGATTGCCCTGGATATTCTGTTTATTGATGAAAATTCAAAAATTATCCGGATCCAGCGAAATGCCGAACCTCTGAACGAGGGCAGCATCCCGTCAGGAGGCCCCGTAAAGTATGTATTGGAAATAAAGGCGGGGATGAGCGATCGGTGGGCCCTACAGGAAGGCGATCTGATTCAGTACGAAAACACCCCTTAATGGGCTTTGGGGAAGAAAAAATAAAAATCCCTACAAACGCCGGACACACCCTCTCGGGAGTCCTGTTTGTTCCAAAGGATCCCTTAGGACAATCCCTTTTGGTTTCTTCGGCCACGGGTATGCTCCAAAAATTCTACTTTGCTTTTGCGCGCCATTTCGCCTCCCTTGGATATGTGGTGCTCACTTTCGATTATTGGGGAATTGGAGCATCCGGAGGCAGCCCGGGGGAACTGGTTAAAAACCCATATGACCTCGTTCATTGGGGCGCCAATGACCAGGCAGCAGCCGTGCGATATCTCAGGGAGCGCTTTCCCCTTTATCCGATAACGCTGGTGACCCATAGCATCGGGGGGCAGTTATGTGGGTTCAACCCCGAGCATCACAGTATTGACCGGATCCTTATGGTCGCCTCCCAGACAGGTTACTGGGGAATGTTTACCGGGTGGACTAGGTATAGGATGTGGTTGTTCTGGCACGTCATGATCCCCTGGCTGAGCCCGCCTTTCGGGTACTTCCCGGCAAAACGGATCGGCTTGTTTGAAAACCTGCCCAGGGAGATGGCTTATCAATGGATGCGCTGGGGCAGGCATCCGGATTATATGATGGGTCATCCGGGCGAAAGCCACTTATTCCGTGAATTGCGAATGCCCATCCTGTCCCTGAGCTTCCCGGGCGATGCACTGGCCCCTGCGGAAACCGTGGATTGGCTGGCCCGTCAGTACTCCGGGGCCCAGGTTCGCAGGGTGCACTACACCGCAGAAGGCCTCAAGCCCGGTCATTTCGGGTATTTCAGGTCTTTTTCCAAATCAACCTTATGGCAATACACCCACGACTGGATCACCCGGGGTATCTGGAATGCATAGAATACCTAGAGGGTGTTCAGTCGTTATTGAAACGGTCAGGATTTTTTCGCCGGGCAGGTCGAAATGCCAAAGGGCGCATAGAGGGGGCAAAAACTGACAAAGCTGGTTAGCACGAATACTCCTGCGAGGACCAGCAATACCAGTCCAAGAGTACCCGAAATGGTTCCGGTATAGTACAAAACACCAATAATTGCTGCGACAATAAAACGGATCACGCGGTCCGTATTTCCCATATTCTTTTTCATGATTGTGAGTTTTAGTTAGACATTGTTTCCACAAGCAGGACCACCAGCGTGATGACCCCAATACATATGAGGCATACCAGTGCAAATTTCAGTACTTTCCTGCTCATGATTTAAATCAAATATACATCCTTAAAGGACCCCAAACAGTGACGCCGGTCACATTTTCAGGATTTCGATCCGGTGTCCCGACTGTCGGACCAGGGCATCCGATTCCAACTTTTTCAGCGTACGACTGATCACTTCCCGCACCGTTCCCAATTCATCGGCCAGCTGCTGATGGGACATGGAAAGCATCAGTGTGTTCTTTAGCCGGCTTTTCTCACACAAGTGTTCGTACAGCCGTACATCGAGCTTGTTGAAAAGAATGTGGTGTATGGTTTCAAGGAGTTCGCTGTAACGTTTGGCGTATTGTTCAAAAAAAAGCGAACCAAATGCAGGGTATGCCCTTAACCATTCACGGATTCCCGAGGTAGGCAATAACAGCAGGTCACTGGCCTCCTCCGTCTGGGCAAAAACCTGGCTGGGCTCCTCGGAAAACCCCGCCCAGAATGACATGATACAGCTCTCTTCGGGCTCGATGTAATACAGCAGCAATTCCCTTTCCCCGTATCTGGAGTATACTTTTACCAGTCCGCTAAGTACAATCGGGATAACCTTCACATACTGCCCTTTCCTCAGCAATGGGCTTTGGGCTTCAAAATGTTGCTGAACACCCCGGGACAGGAGTTCCTCACGAAGGGTATGGGGAAGGTTGTTTATCATAAATCAAATCCATCACCAATTTTGTATGCCGGCGTGCTTCGCCTAAATTAGTAAAAATTGAATTTTATGCCGGGGCTTCCCCATACCGCCATCTACACCGATAATCATTCCCGAAAGGAAGAACTGGCCCAACAATTGCTCCACGGGACTCCCCCGCCGGAACTTTCCTTTCTCGGCGGACGTTCCGGGGCACACTTCTCAAATGCCCGGATTGCACGGATGCTGGATGAAGAGGCACGGCATGACCATGTGGACCTGGACCTCGGGGAGGATCGAAAACTGGCCACCTATTCCAGTGGGGAGCGAAGGAAGGCGTTGTTGGATCATTTACTGGAAAGTTCCCCGGATTTTCTGGTGTTCGACAATCTTTTTGACAACCTGGACCAGAGGTCCCGGGAACGGCTTCTGCAGGAGTTGCAGACCCTATCCAAATCCGTCATCCTGGTCCAGCTTCTTAGCCGGCCGGAAGACCTCTTGCCTTTTATCCGTCAAAGGGCGTACCTGGACGTTTCTAACCTGGTGGGGTATCCGGACTACCACCCTCCTGCAGCAATTTCCGAGCAGGAGCGGATATTTACAAACGCACTTCCCGCCCCTCCGGTAACCTACGATGCTACTCCAAAGGTCCTCGTGGAATTCAGGGATGTCCATCTCTCCTACAGGAAACGGCCTATCCTAAATGGGATTGACTGGAACATTGCAAAAGGATCATTCTGGGAGCTGAGAGGGCCAAACGGAAGTGGAAAAACAAGCCTGATCACCATGATCAACGGGGACAATCCCAAGGCCTACGGACAGGAGATCTATCTCTTCGGCAGGCGGAAAGGAAGCGGAGAGAGCGTTTGGGACATCAAGCAGCAGATTGGCTACTTTACCCCTGCCCTCACGGATCGCTTCAGGGGCAACCACAGGGCATCTCATATGCTGATCTCGGGAATAACGGACTCGGTGGGTTTGTATGTCCGTCCTACAGACCGGCAGCTGCAGCTGGCCCAGCAGTGGTTAGCCCTCCTGGGCATGGAAACCGAGAAGGATGCGCTCTTCCGTTCCCTGACCGAAGGACAACAGCGGCTGCTGATGTGCGCCAGGGCCATGATCAAACACCCGCCCCTGCTCATCCTGGATGAGCCCACAGGCGGCCTGGATGAGGCATCCGCAAAACTGTTGATTTCCCTGGTGAGAAAAATGGCTTTGGAGAGCGAAACGGCCATCGTTTTTGTCTCACACCGTGAAGAGCCTGGGCTTCGGGCAGAACACGTTTTAGAGCTTATCCCAGGAGCCTCTGGTGCTACCGGGGTGATCCACCACAACACTCCTGAATAAAAAAACCGCAAGCCCAAAAGGGTTGCGGTTCATTTCTAATGCTTTGTTGCTTCTAAGCCTTACCCTTGGCCAGCTTCCTGGACAGGGTATCAAACATGATAGGCGTGGCAATAAAGAGGGAGGAGTAGGTACCCACAATGACCCCCACGATCATGGCAAACATGAAGCCGCGAAGGGTTTCCCCTCCAAAAATAAAGATGGAGAGCAGCACTACCAGGGTGGTAAGCGATGTATTCAGGGTCCTGCTCAGGGTACTGTTGAGGGCCAGGTTTACATTTTCTCCGGCTTTCCATCCTTTTTCATTGATGATTTCACGTATGCGGTCGAATACGACCACCGTATCGTTCAGGGAATACCCGATCACCGTAAGAATGGCCGCAATGAAAGCCTGGTCGATTTCCATGCTGAAAGGCATGAGCGTACTGGTAGCTGAAAAGACCCCCAGAACGATCAGGACATCGTGGAAAACCGCTGCCACCGCTCCCAGGGAAAACTGCCACCTGCGGAAGCGAAGAAGGATGTAGAGGAATACTACGGCCAGCGATCCGATGACCGCCCAAACAGCGTTCTTTTTAATGTCATCTGCAATAGTGGGGCCAACCTTGCGGTATTTGAGCACCCCGATATCATCATTGGTCCCGCCGGGCACGAAATCCTCCATGGTTGTGCCATCGGGAAGGTACTTCTGCAGGTTGGTAAAGAGGATCCCCAGGATCTCCTCGTCTACTTCTGTACCCTGCTCATCGAACTTGTACTTGGTGGTTACCATGATCTGGTTGGCATCCCCAAAGGTCTTGGCGCTAGCGCTTCCCAGAGATTCAGTAAGTTCTCCTGAAATTTCTGTCGGATTCACGGCATCCACAAAGCGGATCTGGTAATTCCGCCCACCGACGAAATCCACACCCTGGTCCAGTCCTTTGGTAAACAGAAAGCTCACCCCGGCAACGAGCAACACCGCGGAGACGACATAAGCCACCTTTCGCTTTCCAAGGAAGTTGATATTCAAATTCTGGAAGAGGTTTTTGGTGACAGGCGTGGAAAAATCCAGCTTTCGGCCACGCTTGGACAGATACCAGTCGATAAGCAGCCGCGTCACAAAGATCGCCGTAAAGAGCGAGGTCAGGATACCTATGATCAGGGTAGTCGCAAAACCTTTGATAGGCCCAGTCCCGAATACCAGGAGTATAAGTGCGGTAAGACCTGTGGTGATATTGGCGTCCAGGATGGAAGAAAGTGCATTGTCAAAACCGTCTGAGACTGCCTGTCCCATCCCCTTTCCTTTCTTCAATTCCTCCTTGATGCGTTCAAAGATCAGTACGTTGGCATCCACGGACATCCCGATAGTCAGCACAATACCTGCGATCCCCGGAAGGGTTAGTACCGCCCCCAGACTGGCCAGGACCCCGAAAATAAGGAGGATGTTAAAGACCAGGGCCACATCGGAGAACCATCCGGCCCGTCCGTAGTAGAAGATCATCCAGATCAGCACAAAGATCATCGCAATGATAAACGACATAAAGCCGCTGTCAATGGCCTCCTGTCCGAGGGAAGGCCCCACTACAAAGGAATCGATAATCTCTGCTGAAGCAGGTAATTTACCCGCCCTTAGCACGTTTGCAATATCTTTGGTTTCCGTAACGGTAAACGTTCCGGTAATTTCAGAGCTACCCCCTGCGATACCCCCTTTGGCAGATACCCCTGGTGCGGTATATACCCGGTTGTCGAGGACGATCGCAATACCCGTGTTGTTCAGGTTCGCTTCGTTGGTGAGCTGTTGCCATTCCCGAGCTCCTCTGACATTCATATCCATTCCAACCGCAGGCCTGTTGAACTGATCAAACTGATCCCGGGCGTCGCTAACCACATCCCCACTCATGCGCGGAAGCCCGTCGCGGTTTGATTTAAGGGCGTATAATGCTGCCACTTCTGATCCCTGGGAAGGGCGTTCCCAAAGGAATTTTGTGAATTGTATCTCAGAGGGCAAAAGCCTGCGGATCTGGGGCAGGCGAAGCCAGTTTCCAATCTCGGCAGTGTCCTTAACCGCAGCCAGACCTACCGCAAATCCGGGTCCGCTGAGCTGTAGTTTTTCAAAGAGGGGATTGCTTTGGGTAGCGAGGTCCAGGGAGTCCTGAGCTACATCTGAAAGGAGGGAATCTATTTCAGATTCCTCTTTCACGGGGGTCTCCGCGGTTTCCACAATGGACTTCAGCTCCTCATTGGCCTGAATAAAAAAGTTCAGAATACTTTGATTCCCGGGCTCATAGGTTTCCCAGAATTCCAACTGGGCTGTGCTGGAGAGCAGGTCCTGGGCTCGGGCTATATCCCGGGCTCCAGGCAGTTCCACCAGGATCCGTCCGGAATTCCCCTCCCGCTGGATGTTCGGCTGGGTAACCCCGAAGCCATCAATACGTTCCCGCAGTACTTCGAAGGCAGATACCACGGATTCGTCCACCTTTCGGCGGATGACCCCTTTGACCTCCTCGTCACCCATTTCAAAATTGACCTCATCGCTTAGGCCTTTGTTGGCGAAAATCTCCGGAGAAGCAAGCCTGGTATCCCCCTTGATCTGATCGAAGGCCTCAAAGAAAAGCTCGAGATAGGTCTCATCACTGCTTTTGGAGGCGGCATCCGCATCCGAAAGGGCTTTGTTGAAAACGGGATTCTTGGAGTAATTTGCCAGTCCCTTCAGGATGTCCTTGACGGAAATCTGCAGGGTCACATTGATCCCGCCTTTCAGGTCGAGCCCCTTATTCAGTTCTTTCTTCTTCGCATCTTCGTAGCTGGTAAAGCCCAGGATTGGATTCTTGGAAACCGAATCCAGGTACTGCGCCTCTACCTGCTCCCGCTGCGCCACATAATCCTCCTCCTCTGATGCGACCATCGTTGCGGCATAGGCTTCCGCGTCCGATTCGATTTTAGAAGTAATGAAGGTGTAGGAAAGCTGATAGATACTGACCAGACCAAACAAAAGGGCGAAAAGCCTTATAAGACCTTTATTCTGCATGAGTTATGTTGTTATCTGAGTTCTTGTTGGTATTGCGAACAGCGTGCAAATATATTATTTCCACTAGGAACTGCCAATAAATTCCAGTGAATTGTAAAACCTTGCGCTTCGGTGCCTTATGGAGTTTTTCAGATGTCGGACAAAACAAAAAAGGCACCCCTTGCGAGATGCCTTGAAACCTTTATGCTGCGGGCATCTATACGTCCAGCAATCCGTTGGTCTTGGATACCCCGGCGGCGCTTTCCGCCAGCTTGGCCTTCTCGGCTTCATCCAGGTCGATGGCAACGATCTTTTCGATGCCATTCCTGCCCAGGATGACAGGCACTCCGATACAGATATCTTCCAGGCCGTATTCCCCCTGCAGCATCGTTGAACAGGGGAACATTTTTCCCTGGTCGCAGGCAATGGCCTGCACCAGTCCGGAAACCGCTGCCCCGGGCGCATACCAGGCGCTGGTGCCCAGCAATTTGGTCAGGGTGGCTCCTCCTACCTTGGTCGCTTCCACGACCTCCTGCAAGCGATCCTCAGAAAGGAATTCTGTAACTTTCACACTGTTTCTGCTCGCATGGCGGATCAGGGGAACCATCCCCACATCGCTGTGCCCCCCGATGACCATCCCATCCACATCGGAGATAGGGGCTTCCAGGGCTTCGGCCAGGCGGTATTTAAAACGAGCACTGTCCAGGGCACCTCCCATTCCGATGATTCTGTTCCTGGGGAGGCCGGTTGTTTTATGAACCAGATAGGTCATCGTATCCATGGGGTTGCTGACCACAATGATGATGGCTTCAGGAGAATGCTCCAGCAGGCTGGCAACCACAGTCTTCACAATTCCTGCGTTGATCCCGATGAGTTCTTCCCGGGTCATTCCGGGTTTCCGTGGAATGCCGGATGTGATGACAACGATGTCGCTGTTTGCCGTTTTCGTATAATCATTTGTGGATCCGGTAATGCGCGTGTCAAAACCATTCAGGGAGGCACATTGCATAAGGTCCATCGCCTTGCCCTCGGCAACGCCTTCCTTAATGTCCAGAAGCACAACTTCCGAAGCAAAATCTTTAATGGCAATATACTCTGCGCAGCTGGCGCCTACTGCTCCTGCACCGACAATAGTTACTTTCATATGGGTTGATTTTGTGGTGTTAAAAAACGGTCCAAAAATAGGCAAAATCCCTAAAAGCACCGCGACTTTCGGCCGGTTTAACCTTCCGGCTTCCAGGCATGGCCAGAACGGTGGCAATTGTTAAAAAAAATGGCCTTTGGTCGAATTTCCATGTCCCTGGGCGGTCATACATCGAAAAATAACAATACACCGAATTTACCTGCCGTTCACCTAGGACACTTATCAACAAAGGACCCCCGCATGAAACATCTATATGTCCTCTCAATCGTATTGATAGCCCTGCTGACCGGCTGTTCTGAGATCCCGGAAAACAATGACCCTGTCATCGGTATCTGGGCCCAAACCCAGGCCCCGAAGGACCCCGTTGCAAAATATGTAGAGCGGGAAGAGTGGATCTTTAACGATGCCTATTTAGGGCGATACCATGTGTACCAGGGCAGCGAACTGGTCATCCAAACCGACTTCCAGTGGAACTCCACAGGATCGTTTTACACTATCGAATATCCCGGATTGGAAAAAACCGCTGATCAGGTAAGGATTGAGGATTCCCAGGACGGGACAGCCCTTATAGATCAGAAAGGCACCGTGATGGCCTTTCGAGAATAACCCCTGTTTATTTACCCTCAAATAGCAGGACAGCCGTGCAGGGAGCACGGCTGTTTTTTTTTAGTAGACACTCCCGGTCCTGAACCCGGGTTTCAAATGCAGCTATACGTCGATATTGGCGTAAACAGCATTCTTCTCGATAAATTCCCTCCTTGGGGGTACTTCATCGCCCATCAGCATGGAGAAAATACGGTCTGATTCCGTGGCGTTCTCTATGGTTACCTGACGCAGGGTGCGTTTGCCCGGGTTCATGGTGGTCTCCCAGAGCTGTTCAGCATTCATTTCCCCAAGACCCTTGTAGCGCTGGATTCCCACACCGCTGTTTCCGAATTCTTCGCTGATCTCATCCCGCTCCTTATCGTCCCAGGCGTAGCGCTTTTTGCTGCCCTTTTTGACCAGGTAGAGCGGTGGGGTGGCAATATAAATGTGCCCCCCTTCTATGAGCTCCCGCATGTACCGGAAGAAGAATGTAAGGATAAGCGTTTCAATATGGCTGCCATCCACATCGGCATCACACATGATAACGACCTTGTGATAGCGCAGCTTTTCGAGATTCAGCGCCTTGCTGTCTTCTTCTGTTCCAATCGTGACCCCAAGGGCCGTATAGATGTTTTTGATCTCTTCATTCTCAAAAACCTTGTGCTGCATGGCTTTCTCGACGTTCAAAATCTTACCCCTCAGCGGAAGGATGGCCTGGAAATTCCGGTCCCTTCCCATTTTGGCAGTTCCCCCGGCCGAATCTCCCTCCACCAGGAACAATTCACACCTTTGGGGGTCCTGTTCAGAGCAGTCGGCGAGCTTGCCCGGCAATCCACCTCCGGACATGGGGTTCTTGCGCTGGACCATTTCCCGTGCCTTGGCAGCTGCATGACGCGCCTGTGCGGCCAGGATTACTTTTTGCACGATGAGTTTGGCGTCGTCCGGATGTTCTTCCAAATAGTTGGTCAACATCTCTGAAACCGCCTGGCTGACCGCAGAGGAAACTTCCCGGTTTCCGAGTTTGGTCTTGGTCTGCCCTTCAAATTGCGGTTCCGCTACTTTGACCGAAACGATGGCCGTCAGCCCTTCCCGAAAGTCATCTCCCGACACCTCAAACTTAACCTTGTCCAGCATGCCGGAGTTGTCGGCATACTTCTTAAGGGTGGTGGTCAACCCCCTGCGGAACCCAGAGAGGTGGGTACCCCCCTCATGCGTGTTGATGTTATTGACGTACGAATGGAGGTTTTCCGTATAGGAGGTATTGTAGATCATGGCCACTTCCACCGGAATATCGTTCTTCTCACCTTCCATGGCAATCACGCTCTGGATCAGCGGTTCCCGGTTGCTGTCCAGAAATCGTATGAATTCTTTTAGTCCTTCCTCCGATTTAAAGGTCTCGCCCTGGAAGTTCCCATCTTTGTCTACCGCGCGCCTGTCGGTAATCCCTATGGTCACACCGCGGTTCAGGTACGCCAGCTCCCGCATGCGGTTCGCCAGGGTATCATAGCTGAATTCAATGGTTTGCTGGAAAATCTGCGTATCCGGGTGGAAGGTTACCACGGTTCCTGTTTTATCAGATTCCCCGGTGCTCTTGACCGGATAGAGGGTCCTGCCCCTTTCATATTCCTGCTCCCAGACCTTGCCTTCCCGGTGCACAGTGGCAGTCAGGTGGTCGGAGAGGGCATTCACCACGGAAACCCCTACCCCGTGCAACCCCCCGGAAACCTTGTAGGAATCTTTGTCAAATTTTCCTCCGGCCCCAATCTTGGTCATCACCACCTCAAGGGCGGAAACGCCTTCTTTCTTATGGAGCCCGACAGGGATTCCTCTACCATTGTCCACAACGGTAATGGAATTGTCTTCATTTATGGTTACATGAATGGTATCACAGTGGCCGCCCATGGCCTCATCGATGGAGTTGTCAACTACTTCGTACACCAGGTGGTGCAAACCACGTACTCCAACATCCCCAATATACATGGAAGGACGCATCCGTACGTGTTCAATGCCTTCAAGTGCCTGAATGCTGTCTGCGGAATAATCCTTGTTTTTTAGTTCTTCGCTCATACCTGTTTGTAAGGTGAATTGTTTGAATTTTTGCAATCCAACAAATATATGCAATCCCCTATAGAATATACGCTTGACTGTATTCTACCGCTCCTAAGTTATCAACAATTTAACAACAATTTAGCAGCTTGTTCCCATGTGCAGCGGGTATGGCCCGAAAGATGACTTTTGTCTGTTTCTGACCCGCAAATAGCACGTACTTTTGTCTAAGAATTCACCATCCCGGATTTATCGTATGGCCGACTCCAGAACCGCCTCCTTTGAAATACTTCCCCACATGCAGAAGGTGGTGGATATCCAAAGCAAGATCATCTACTTTCTGCTGACCATTATTTTTTCCTTTGCCCTGACCTATGCCCTGTACGAACCTTCCATGGATCAGGCACAGCTCTATGTGCTGTTCATCCTTTTCCTGGCCGTGGGCCTTTGGATCACCGAAGCCATTCCGCCTTTTGCCGTAGGACTTTTGGTTTTCGGCTTCCTGATTTTTGCCATGAACAGCTATTACTCCAGGATAGATCCGGACAATGTGCAGTCCTACTATATGGAGTACATCAACTCCTGGTCGAGCAGCGTAATCTGGCTGATGCTCGGGGGTTTCTTTATGGCAGAGGCCATGCGCAAGACCAGGCTGGACCAACTGGTCTTCAGGCTGTCGATTTCAAGGTTTGGCACAAAACCGAAATACATCCTTCTTGGGCTGATGCTGACCACGGCGGTGTTTTCCATGATCATGTCCAATACGGCCACAACGGCCATGATGATCGCCTCAGTCATGCCCTTTATCCGGACCCTGGATGAGGATTCCCCCTTTACAAAGGCAGTCCTTCTGGGTATTTCAGGAGCTGCCTCCCTGGGTGGCATGGGTACGCTGATCGGTTCTCCCCCCAACGCCATTGCCGTGGAGGCACTCAATACCCATGGCATTGATGTAGGGTTTCTGGAATGGATGGTGGTTGGTTTCCCATTATCCATTGTCCTCACCCTGTTTTTCTGGATGTTGCTGACCCGGAAATACATCCCCAGGAAACGCGAAATGATCATCGAACTCGAAAAGGAAGACGAGGAAGCCCCGGAGTCCATTGTTAAATTCGAACGGATAAAGAAAAGGGTAGTCTTAGGCGTACTGGGCCTTACCCTGGTTTTGTGGCTTACTGAAAAGGTTCATGGGATCCCGGCCTCTGTAGTGTCCCTGCTGCCCATCATCCTGCTCACCATGTCCGGGATCATCAGCGGCAAGGATGTGCGCAAACTGCCCTGGGATACGCTAATGCTGGTGGCCGGGGGTCTTGCCCTGGGCCTTGCCATCAAGGAAACCGGACTGGCAGCGCTTTATGTGGAAAAAATTCAGCAGTTTGATCTGAACTTTTACCTTTTGGTGCTGTGTTTTGGCTTTCTGACCATCATTCTATCCAACATCATGAGCAATACGGCTACGGCCACCATCCTGATCCCGGTGGGGATCATCCTCACCTTTGAGAACCCGGTGGTATTGCCCATTGTGATTGGCCTTTGCGCTTCAGCGGCCCTGTTTCTGCCGATCTCGACGCCCCCCAATGCCATTGCCTACAGCACAGGCAGGCTGGAGCAGCGCGACTACCGGTACGGGGGGACCATCCTGGGTGTCCTGGCCCCGCTGGTCATCACCCTTTATATCCTGCTTGTGGCTTCCTTCCTGCCATGAGATTCCTCAGCTGATGTAGGCATCCGCATGGACCCGGGCCACAGCCCTGCCTGAAGGGTCATTCATGTTTCGGAAGGCCTCATCCCACTCCAGGGCCGTTTTCGTGCTGCAGGCTACCGAGGGCTCCTGGGGAACACTCCGGGCCGCGGCATCACTGGGAAAGTGGGATTCAAAAATTGTTCTGTAATAATACTCCTCCTTGGTAGCGGGCGTTTGGATGGGGAACCTGAAGTGTGCATTGGCGAGCTGCTCATCACTCACTTCCTCTGCCACCACAGCCTTCAGGGTATCGATCCAGTCATAACCCACCCCGTCCGAGAATTGTTCTTTCTGCCGCCAGGCGACCGACTCCGGCAGGTAATCCTCAAAAGCCTTGCGAACAACCCACTTTTCCATGCGCTCCCCATTGATCATTTTGTCTTTTGGGTTGATCCGCATGGCAATGTCCATGAACTCCTTGTCCAAAAAGGGCACGCGCCCCTCAATACCCCAGGCTGCCAGGGACTTGTTGGCCCGCAGACAGTCGTACATATGGAGCTTGTCCAGTTTTCGAACGGTTTCTTCATGAAACTCCCGGGCGCTTGGGGCCTTATGGAAATAGAGATATCCGCCAAAGAGTTCATCAGCCCCCTCCCCGGAAAGCACCATCTTGATCCCCATGGATTTGATCACACGGGCCATAAGATACATGGGGGTGGAAGCCCTGACTGTAGTGATGTCATAGGTCTCCAGCTGGTAGATCACATCCCGGATCGCATCCAGGCCCTCCTGTATGGTAAATTTGATCTCGTGATGAACGGTCCCGATATGTTCGGCTACCCTTCGCGCAGCTTCCAGGTCCGGCGAGCCCTCCAGCCCTACGGAAAAGGAATGCAGGCGGGGCCACCAGGCCTCCGCAGCGTCATCGCTCTCGACCCTCCGGCTGGCGAATTTTTTAGCAATGGCTGAGGTGATGGAAGAATCCAGGCCCCCGGAGAGCAGGACCCCATAGGGCACGTCCGACATGAGCTGCCTGTGCACAGCATCCTCCAGGCCTTTCCGCAGGGCGTCGATATCGGTATCATTGGCTTCAACGGCCTGGTAGTCGGTCCAATCCCGGCTATACCACTTCTGGAATCCCTGCTGGCCGCTGCATAAAAAATGACCGGGAGGGAAGGGGTCGATTCGGGTACAAATCCCTTCCAGCGCCTTCAGTTCTGAAGCCACATAAAAGGTTCCGTCCGTATCCCATCCGATGTAGAGGGGGATGATCCCCATATGGTCCCTGGCAATAAAATACTGACCCGTCTTTTGGTCATAGAGTGCAAAACCAAAGATTCCATTGAGTTCATCCAGAAAGCCAACCCCCTTCTCCTGATAAAGGGCCAGGATCACTTCACAGTCTGACTGTGTCCTGAAGGCATAGCGATCGCCGACCTGACGGCGCAGTTCACGGTGATTGTATATTTCCCCATTGGCCGCCAGTACCAGGGAACCGTCTGGGCTCAGAAGGGGTTGCCGACCGGATGCCGGATCCACGATCGCCAGGCGTTCATGCGCCAGGATAGCTTTGTCATCGTTATATATTCCACTCCAGTCAGGACCCCTATGCCGGAGTCTTTTGGACATTTCAAGGACCCGTGGCCTCAAGGCAACGGCCGGCTGTTTCAATTCAAAGGCACAAACAATTCCACACATAAGCATATGATTTAAAACTCAAAGATCCATATATTTGATTATTTTTAAATATATACGTTGATTT
>CBFCWO010000040.1:0-24147 GCA_965601625.1 uncultured Flavobacteriaceae bacterium
AAAAAGGAAAATTGACCGAAAAGCCAACCGAAAAGGACGAGCAGGACCTGGTAGATCGGGAAGATCAGCAGGATACGAAGCGTCCAGTAAACCCAGGGCCCCCACCAATCCCCGGAAAAAGTATCCGGCTGCAATCCGACCCACTTCAACACGGGTTTGGCGACGTAGACCGCCGACGATCCGGTAACTGCAAATACGATGAAAATTACGATGACCTGAAAGGTGGAGGTGATCCCCCAGCGCTCCTTCAATTTTTTCATAAAACGACTTGAGCGGCCAAAGGTAAAAATTTATAATCTGGGTACGAAAGGACCGAGGCGCTGATTGTATTTGCGCTGGAAATAAATGAAGTAGTTGTAGAGCTTATAATTCACTTCATACCCATAGTCAATGCTTGGGTCGTAATCAATTGGCCATTCATAAAGGTTGGGATTGTATTCCCGCGGCAGGATGACCCGCTGATTCCAGTTCATCACCATGATCTCATTGCGATTCTCCAGAAAGGTCTGGGAGTAGTAACCCTCAGGCCTCGCATAACTTTTGAGCCAACTGTAGAAGCCCGGATCGATAATGGTGATTTCGTATTCTGTTTCAGGGTCAGAAATCACCACAGGCTCCCCTTCCTTAGCTGCAAAGGTTTGCCGTTCATCCTTGCTGATATCCAGGCTGCTTTCTGTGCTCTTGCAGGCTGTGGCCATCAACAGGAAAGTCAAAAAAAACACCACAGGGATGCGGATGGTTTTCATGGAGCTTGATTTTCTTGAAAATTTACGAAAAAACCACCTTTTAGGGCAGGTGGTTATCAAAGATTTAACAGGCGGCAGGCACCTCAGGGATCATCCCAGCAAATCACCCAGCATGCCACCCAGCCCGCCTTTCTGGCCCTTATTCCCCAAAAACATTTCGGATATATCGTCCAGTACACTCCCGTCTCCGTCAGTATCGATCAGGGAAGTGATCAGGTCCTGATTTTGGCTGGGTTGCCCCCCGAGCATACTCCCGAGAAGGGAATTCATGCCGGAGGCGTCCGAAACATTTGCCTGGGCGCGTTGGCGTCCCAGGAATCCCAGTAGGATAGGGGCCCCAATTTTAAGGATTTGCGCTATAGTTCCCGCATCCAGTCCCAAACGCTGGCTAAGGGCACTTTCGACAGCCGGCTGTCGTTGGCCAAGTACATGCCCGAGGATGCCTTCGCCTTCTGATTTTGCCGACGCATCCACACCTCCACCGAAGAAACCCTCCATATCGTCCAGGATGCTGCCCGTGTGTCGGGAAGAAAGCGCATTGATCAGGCCTTCAGCGCCTTGTGGGCTGCTGGCATTTTTTTTCATGGCTCCCAACAGCAGTGGCATGGCCATGGTGAGTACCTCCGAAGCCTTGTCCTCCGATTGCCCGGTTTCCTGTGCAACGCCCTGGATCATTCGGGCTCCCGTAGAGCTGTTGAGTAGTTCGAGTATACCTTCCATTGTAAGATTATTTTTCGGTAAATTACAAAATGTAAACGCTTCCCGACAAGGCGGCTAAAGAATTCACGATTATTTAATCCGAGAACCGTTATGAATTCTTTAACAATTGAGAAATATCTTTATATTTGACAATGGCTCGTCATCAACTTCCAGGACAACCCCACCCAATAGTCTCGTATTATCGGGTAGGGCGATTGTTGCATGGTTCACTTTTGCTTTTTCTCCTTGAATCCTGGATTTACTGGATAATGTTTGAAAATGCCCTGTCTACGGGCATACCCCTTTGGATTGCTTTTTGGGGAAGCTTTTTCCTTTTTTCGTTTATACATATTTTTCTGGTCATCATGGACGGGTGGTCCAGATATCAGGATTACAAAAAGGCCAAGGATTTGTTCTTTGCTTATGGGTTCCAACCCCGCATCGCCAATCAGTTTATTGGTTCCAAATGCCAGCGGAGTGCGGCCATTGAGGCCTCCAGGGAACTCGGCATGAACGAAGTGGTCAAAGAATACTATCGGGACCAAGGGGTTAAATGGTTTCACTATATACCCTATTTTATGGTACAGGACCCCTTCTTTATGATCCGGAAGGCGTTTTGGAAACGAACCTTTCTGGAAAAACACTACGTCCCTAAATACGATTTCCACAAAATGCAATTGGAGACGACTGCATGATCTTATCGGCTGAGGATATCTCCAAGTCCTACGGATCCCTGCAGGTCTTGAATCGAGTTTCCCTGTCCTGCAACAAAGGAGAGATCTGCGGACTGATTGGACCTAATGGAGCGGGCAAATCCACTTTGTTTCGAATTTTGCTCGGGTTGGTCCGTAAGGAATCAGGCACCCTAGAAATCCGATCCGATGCCCCTAAACCCCTGGGAGGTATTATCGAGAAACCTGCGCTCTACGGCTATTTGAATGCACGTGATAATCTCCGGGTATTTTCCCGTATTCAGGGCCTGCCTTTCCAGCAAGATATATATGTACAGCTGATGAAGCAGGTGGGGCTTTCCCCGGAACGTACGGATCCGGTTCGCAACTATTCCATGGGCATGAAGCAGCGCCTGGGCCTCGCGATTGCCCTATTGAATTCTCCAGAGCTGGTAGTGCTCGATGAACCTTTTTCCGGCCTGGACCCCATAGGTATCAGGACTTTACAGGATCAGGTGCGCCAGCTGGCCAGGGAGCAGGGGATAGGGGTGTTGATCTCATCCCATAACCTGGTAGAACTGGGGGACTTGTGCGATCGTTTCTTTGTGATCAACCAGGGGGAGATTGTCAAGCAGGGAGCGGCAAGGGAAATCCTTCAGGCTGCTGCTGGGAAATACCTGATCTACGGGAAGGGCCTGGAGGCCTCTGCCACATTAAAGGAATTTGAAGCGGATTTCAGATCGGGTAGTGCATTGATCACTCCGGAGGGACAGCCCATCGAAGAAATTTTGCGAAGGTTGACTTCAGAAAACCAGGTGACTGTCACGGCCTGCATCCCGCAAACCAATCTTTCCATCCTCTTTGAAAAAGACGCCCCATGATGAACCTTGTGCGCATAGAATTGTTTAAGATCTACAGGCAGCGCAAGACCTATTACGCCCTGGCAGCTGTTTTTGTGCTGGAGGCCTTTATCATGGTGAGTGCCTATTTTCAGGGACGTGAGTTTTTGAATGTGCTGTTGGAGAATCTCAGGGAAACCTTTGAGTTCAGGGGAGAATTGCTCAATGCAAACCTGATCATTTATCTGGTGCTCAATTCCTTTTGGTTCCATATCCCACTGATCCTGATGATTGTGGTATCCGGTTTTCTGACCTCGGAATACAAGGATCGCACCGTGGAAGCAACCCTGCTGCAGCCTGTTTCCAAATTCAGCTTTATTCTCAGCAAGTACCTGGCAGCTCTTGTCTTTACGCTCTTTATCCTGCTGGTGCTCGTGGGGAGCACCTTTGCGCTGGCTTACGGGATGTTTGGGAAAGGGGACCTGGTAGTGTTTATGGATGGGCTCAGCTTCTTCCAGACAGGAGAGTCATTGGAAAGGTTGGCGCTTGCCTTTCTTGCAGGTTCTCTGACCATGGTTTTCTATGCTACCGTGAGCCTCACCCTGGCGGTTCTGCTGCAGGAGGCAACGATCACCTGGATCGTGGCGGCTCTATTCCTGATCGGCACTACCTTGTTACTTCGGCTCGATTTTAATTCCGACGCCATGGAGTCTTTTTTCTTCCCCAAGCTGGTGGATAGCTGGCAGTATTTCTTTTATCCCGAGATCCCATATGGGGTCATCTGGAAAAAGCAGGCCGTGCTTTTGCTCTATACGCTGATTGCGGGAGGGATTGGAGTACGGATATTCCAAAAAAGAGACATCACATGAGGATCTTTGCATTGCTTACGGGGTTTTTGTTCCTGACTGCCGGTCTTTTCGGGCAGCAGGTGGATCCCGGACTGAATCGGCTAATAGAACGCTTGGATTCAGTGACCCGCTTTGAGGCCCGTATCCAGATGGAAGTAGACATCAGTTTTGTGACCATGCCGGCAAAAGAGGCCTACGTGGTCTATGAAAAAGGAGCCCCGGTGCAGATTACCTCGGAGGACTTCGTAATGATCCCCAAGCGGGGGCTCGACCTGACCCTGCAGGAGCTATTCAGGTATCCCTTTATGTCGTTGAACCTGGGAGTGGTGGAGCTCAATGGGAAGAAATGCGAACAGATCAAGGTGATTCCAACCACGGATGATGCAGACTATTCCATTGCCACCCTTTGGCTGGATTCCGAAGCGGTGCAGATCCTGAAATCCCAGATAAGCACCAAGAAAAATGGGGTTTTTGATATCAGCTATGGATACGCCGGCCCTAAAGCGCTCCTTCCATCCGAGATTCGGGTTGAATTGGAGGTTTCAGGGATTAAGATCCCGCTCAGGTTCCTGGGTAAGGACACCAGCATCGATCGCGCAAAACAAAAGCAGCAGCCACAGGAAAAAGGGGCCATCATAATTGGCTTGACGGAATATCAGATTACCCGCCTCTAAAAATGGATTGAATCAGGGATTCAGCAGCTGGATAACCTGTCTGGCCAGCTCTTTCCCAATCCGCTCCTGCGCCTCCAGGGTAGCGGCACCGATATGCGGGCTTAGGGAAAGCTTGGGCTGCATTAGCAATTGGACTTCCGGCCTGGGTTCCGAGGTGAAGACATCAAGGCCTGCAAACCTCAGTTTTCCCGCGTCCAGCGCCTCGACCAATGCCACCTCGTCTACCACACCCCCGCGCGAGGTATTGATCAGAACGGCCCCTTCCTTCATGATTTCGATCTCGCTTTTGCCAATAAGGGTTTTATCCTGGGCAGGCACGTGCAGGGTGAGGAAATCCGCCTCCCTGAGCACCTGGTCCAGTGGGGTGGAGGTAAGCTGGAATTCCACGGACTGTCCGTCAAAGAAGGAAACCGCCACGGCAGCAGCATCGGCAAACTGGTCATTATAGATGACCTTCATCCCAATGCCCAGACCAATGCGGGCTACCGCCTTGCCAATCCTTCCGAAGCCGATCACCCCAAGGGTCTTTCCCTTTAGTTCGGTTCCGGCAGAATAGGATTTTTTCAGGGATTTGAAGTGTTGATCCCCCTCCAGGGGCATGTTCCTGTTGGATTCGTGCAAAAATCGGACGCCTCCAAAAAGATGGGCAAAGACCAATTCGGCTACGGAATCGGAAGAGGCCTCCGGGGTGTTGACCACATGCAGTCCTTTTTCCCTGGCATAAGCCACATCAATGTTGTCCATGCCAACCCCGCCACGGCCGATCAGCTTCAGGCTCGGGCACCCATTGATTACATCCCGGCCGACCTGCGTGGCAGAACGAACCAAAAGGGCTGCCACCTGATGCTTCTGAATATAGGGTATAAGCTGCTCCTGGGCTACACGAGTCAGATGAACTTCAAAGCCCGCGTCCTCAAGGGCCCTTTGACCAGCCGAAGACAAACCGTCATTTGCGAGAATTACCATAAGCGTGCAAATATACTGAAGTACGCGGAATATCCGATCAGGCCCTGCGCTCCAGGTCGCTCATCACGTCTACCAGGACCCCTACACTCTCCAGGGGCAGGGCATTGTACAGCGAAGCCCGATATCCCCCGACGGATCGGTGCCCGTTAAGCCCATTGATGCCGGCTTCCTGCCACAGGGCATCAAAGGTGTCCTTGAGTTCCGGTATCTTGAGGGTAAAGGTCGCATTCATAAAAGAACGGTCCTCCGGGGCAGCAAAGCCTTCGAATAGCGGGTTCAGGTCAATTTCAGAATACAGGAGTTGCGCTTTTTTCTCATTGCGCTCTTCCAACGCGCTGACGCCTCCCTGTTCTTCCAGCCATTCCAGGGTAAGCATTGAAGTGTAGACCGCAAAAACCGAGGGAGTATTAAACATGCTGTCCTTGCTAATGTGTACCTGGTAATCCAACATGGAGGGGATTTTTCGGGAGACCTTGCCCAGCAGATCCTCCTTGACTACCACCAGGGTAGTGCCGGCTGGCCCCATGTTTTTCTGGGCCCCGGCATAGATAAGATCGAAACGGGAAAAATCCAGCTGCCGGGAGAAAATATCCGAGCTCATATCCGCCACCAAAGGAACCGCTGTGTTCGGGAATTCCTTGAACTGAGTACCGAAAATGGTATTGTTGGATGTTAAATGCAGGTAATCGAGCTCCCCGGGGACCTCATAACCCTTTGGGATGGATTTGAACCCATTGGCTGCAGAGGAGGCCACTTCCAGGACCTCACCGAACATGCGGGCTTCCTTGATGGCTTTTTCACTCCAGGTACCCGTATTGATATAACCCGCCTTGGATTCCAGCAGGTTATAAGCCACCATGAGAAACTCCAAACTGGCTCCACCCTGTAGGAAAAGGGCCTGATAACCCTTCCCTTCCAGGCCGAGATGTTCCAATGCCAGGCTGCGGGCCCTTTCCATTATCGTAACGAACTCCTTGCTTCTGTGAGAGATCTCGATCAGGGAAAGTCCTATGCCGTCCAGTTCCACTACGGCCTCGGAGGCCTTTTTCATCACTTCAGCCGGCAGGATACAGGGTCCGGCACTGAAATTGTGTTTCTTCATGCTTCCTGGTTTAGGAGTACAAAGGTCTTAAAAATTGAGAGGTTTCCGGATATAAACGACGCCCTAATCTTTGGATATTTTCAACAAAAATTCAACAGTATCCACCCCGTCTGCATAATTTGAAAGTTCCGGCCACTGGGCTTTGCCAAAAGGAATACTGCCGTCAAGCCAGGATCCTCCAACCACGCACTGGAGCTGATCTTCGGCTTCTGCAAGTTTTAATTGCAGGGCCTCCCTGGAGTCGTAGGTCTCATAAAACAAGGTTCCGATTGGAGATCCGTAGCCTGAATCTTCCTTGAGAAGCAAAAAGCCGTTATCCAGCATCTGGCTGCCGCTCATCAGGTATACCGCCTTGTTGTAGTCGTAGTTGTTGGCATATTTCTGGTGGTTCACTACCTCTTTATATGCATAGAATGCTTCGAAAACCGGGTCGAAGTCAAAGGATTTGGGAACAAAGAGCTTTGACACGCTCCTGCACCCCAGTCCAAAGTACCTAAAGATATCTGTTGCCAGCCCCTGAAGTTCGGTCGGGCTTTCTGCTCCGTTAAGCACGGCGATCCCGTGCCTGTTCTTGCGTATGATATGAGGCTTGCTGGAGAAGTAATATTCAAAGTAGCGGCTGGTATTGTTGCTGCCCGTGGCAATTACGGCATCGTGATCGGTCAACGTCCCGTCGGTGTAATGGATTCGTTCGTTCAAACCGGGTTCGTACCCTACGAGCCTCTCGGTGAGAAAGGGCAGCAGGAGCCTGTCATTGGAAGCGCATTTGATCAGTGCCTGGTTGCCCGTCAGCAGGACGCAAAGCACATCGTGGAGACCCACTAGTGGAATATTGCCCGCCAGGATAAGGGCCACCTTTTTGGGATGCTGGCCGGTGTCTGCATATTGGGCAAGCCATGAGTCCAGGATCCTTTCCCGGAGCATCTCTCCCCAATACCTCAGGGCGAAAAGACAGGATTCTGGGGTAAACCATCTATTTTGCTGATATACCCGATCCAACAAAGGGCCGAGTTGGCCGTCAGGGCTTAAAGCTGCACGGGACGTATCCTGATCACTGCCTACAGTGTTCCTCAGGTATGTGCCCAATTCCAGGATTGCTCGATACGATGGATCTTTGGTACGCATGGGATTTGTGGGTAAGGGGAGCACCCCTTAAATTTGTACAAAAATAGAGATCGCCTGGTGCTCCAACAAGGATGCCCGCCGGGAATCTTTGAAAAAGAAAAAACGTATGGCAATCATAATCACCGACGAGTGCATCAACTGCGGGGCATGTGAACCCGAATGTCCGAATACTGCGATTTATGAAGGAGCCGATGAATGGCGTTACAGCGATGGGACCTCCTTAAAAGGAAAGGTAGTCCTGCCGGATGGAAAGCAAGTGGATGCCGATACCGTACAGGAGCCCATCAGCGACGAAATTTACTATATCGCCCCTGATAAATGTACAGAGTGCATGGGCTTTCATGAGGAGCCCCAGTGCGCAGCCGTATGTCCGGTAGACTGTTGTGTGCCTGATGAGGGGCATGTGGAGTCCGAAGACGAGCTCCTGGCCAAGCAGCGTTTCATGCATCCGGACGGGTAATTATTTCTCAACCCGGAAATTCTTCATTTCTTCCAGAGGCGCAATGATCTGAGTGTCCTGCCAGATCGTGGGCTCGTATTGCTCGAGTTTTTGGACGGGTATTTTCTCCGGACCCTCAAGGGAGGCCAGCGTTGTTTGTGAGGCCTCCGCGGGACTCATCAGCAGGCTTTCTTTTTGTCTCAGCCCCCCTTCCAACAGGAAGTCAAATTGTACCTTTTTCGAGGTCGGACCGTTTTCGATAAACTTCAAGTTACGATGTAGATAAAAATAATTACCATACTCTTTTTGAATATAATAGGGATAATACTTTCCTTCAGGATTCTGTTTAAAAATTAAGGTTCCCCGGTCCAGGTGTTCCACATATTTGACCCCCAGCAGCAGTTTGAGGTTTACTTTTTCACCCTGCCTGCCTTTGGCGTACCTGTAGTCCGATTTCAGGACGGCATAGGTAGAGGCGTCGATATAGAGGGTGCCCTGGAATTTTGCCCGCCTTTTCCGGGGACGGAAGCTCACCGCATAAACATAGTGTCCATCGAAATAGGTAGGTTCAAGAAACTCGTATCGATAGGCATCCATATCGAGAAAATCAAAAAGACGCTTTCCCTCTTTCATGCGCGACATGCCGGCAACATCGGCTATCATATTATTGAGGTAGGAGACCTGGAGGCTGTCCATCTCGTCCTGTTCGGAGAATTCATCTCCCATGGATAGGCTGTCCTCCACTTTGAACATCCCGGTCTTGACTTTGTAGGTTTTTGTGCTGTCCAGGTGGGACAGGATAATATCCTGGGCGCGCTCCTGCAGATTTTCCATGGTAAAATCCTTCCGGGCATCCAGCAGTTCGGTGGCCCGTTCGACCCGAAGCAGGCTCGTATCCTGCTGGAACTGGAACTGGCCGTTGAAATCTAGAAACTTGATGGCCCTGCTTTCCGCGATGAAATCGCCAAATTCCTGCAATTCCCGTCGGGCGTTTTCGAGTTCGTCCCGCTTAAGGTCCGAATTCTTTTCGAGCTCCATATCGAGCTGGTCAAAATTCATATAAGAGGTCTCCCTATAGAAAAACTGATAAGGCGAATCGCTTTCCGGGTAGTTCGTGGAGAGGTTCTTGTGCACCTCCCGTATGATCTCTTCCGCTTCGGGAATCCGGTTGTCAAGGTAAACCTCATTGAGATTGATTGGCGCTGGCTGCAGCTCAATTACGGAGGATTCCGAAAGCTCCCCCACAGGAACTTCCAATGTTTCAAAGCCCATGCAGGACACCAGGATGGGTTGGGTAACTGCGGGCAGGTCGAGTGAAAAATAGCCTTCTTCGTTGGTGATCGTGCCGCGATCCGGAGCGATGGCCACGGTAGCATATGGAATGGGCTCGCCGCTTTCCGAGTCCAGAACACGGGCCGTGAATGTTTGAGAAAACCCACCTGTCATCCCCAGGCTCAGTAGCACAATAATCAGTATTTGGCGCATGTTTGTCGCTTTTTGATTACCTGACGATTGGAACGTGGATTTGTTACGTTTTGCCATACAGATTAGAAACTTATGCACCTATTCCTGATAAGGTATGGAGGCGTGCTAATATCAATTATATTTGCTGCGCAAAATACGAAGGTACGCCTTGAAGTGCCTTCCCCTGAAAAAATACTATGAAAGCTGGTATCGTCGGCCTGCCCAATGTGGGCAAATCAACCTTGTTTAACTGCTTGTCCAATGCCAAAGCACAAAGTGCGAATTTCCCATTTTGTACCATAGAGCCCAATCTGGGGGTGGTCAATGTGCCCGATCAGCGGCTGGAAGCCCTGGAAGAACTTGTAACACCCGAGCGCGTAGTGCCGGCAACGGTAGAAATCGTGGATATTGCCGGCCTTGTGAAAGGGGCCAGCAAAGGGGAGGGGCTGGGCAACCAATTCCTGGGAAATATCCGGGAGACCGATGCCATCCTGCATGTCCTGCGCTGTTTTGACAACGACAATGTAGTCCACGTAGACGGCTCGGTGGACCCGATCCGGGATAAGGAAACCATCGATATCGAACTGCAGCTTAAAGACCTGGAAACCGTTGAAAAACGGCTTGAAAAATCCAGCAGGACTGCACGCACCGGCAATAAGGAGGCGCAGAAAGAAACAGAAGTCCTCGAAAGGTTTAAAAAAGCGCTGGAGTCCGGTATTTCAGCCCGGGCGATTGCAAGGGAAGAATCGGAAGAAGTGGAATTCATAAGACCCTTACAGCTGCTGACGGATAAACCGGTTCTGTACGTATGCAATGTGGATGAATCCTCTGCCCGATCGGGAAATGCCTACGTGGAACAGGTAAAGGAAGCTGTAGCCGATGAAAACGCAGGGGTTCTGGTCCTTGCGGTGGCAACCGAAGCCGATATCAGCGAGTTGGAAACCTATGAGGAAAGACAGCTCTTTCTGGAGGATCTCGGGCTGGATGAGCCCGGAGGCTCTAAACTGATTCGGAGTGCCTATTCGCTACTTAATCTCCAGACCTATTTTACGGCGGGGGAGAAAGAAGTACGAGCCTGGACCATTCCGGTCGGGGCCACTGCCCCCCAGGCGGCTGGCGTCATCCATACGGATTTCGAAAAGGGGTTTATCCGTGCTGAGGTCATTTCCTATGACGACTATGTGGCCTATGGGAGTGAGGCCAAAGTCAGGGAAGCCGGAAAAATGCGCGTGGAAGGAAAGGAATACGTAGTACAGGACGGGGACGTCATGCATTTCCGTTTCAATGTGTAGGCGGATCTACTGCCCTGCTTCAGGGAGATAAACTATGAACAATTTCGGGCTTTTATTGTTAATTACTTTAACAGTGCCCCATTTTGATTTCTTAACCTAAATTTTATATTGCAGAGGTAATACCTCCTGATACATGTCAAAATCGCAGTATACCGAAGAGAATATCCGTTCGCTCGACTGGAAGGAACATATCCGGATGCGGCCCGGGATGTATATCGGGAAGCTCGGCGACGGTTCTTCCCATGACGATGGGATCTACATCCTCCTGAAGGAGGTCATCGACAACTGTATCGATGAATTTGTGATGGGCGCCGGAAAGACCATAGAGATCTCCATCCGGGAAGACCAGGTGAACGTCCGTGACTACGGCAGGGGGATTCCGCTGGGAAAAGTAGTGGACGTGGTCTCCAGGATGAACACCGGTGGAAAGTACGACACCCGCGCCTTCAAGAAATCAGTTGGCCTTAACGGGGTCGGGACCAAGGCGGTCAACGCCCTTTCTTCTTTTTTTCGTGTGGAATCCAACCGGGACGGACAGTCCAAGTCCGCAGAATTCGAGCGGGGGGAGCTCAAGGAGGAAGAGTTTCTGCAGGAAACCTCCCGCCGAAGGGGAACCAAGGTAAGCTTTATCCCTGACGGGCAAATTTTTAAAAAATACCGTTATCGCAATGAATATGTGGAGCGCATGCTTCGCAACTATGTCTACCTGAATCCAGGCCTGACTATCGTCTTCAATGGGGAGAAATTTCATTCGGAAAACGGGCTGAAAGACTTGCTGGAGGACTATAACAACACAGAGGATTTCAGGTATCCCATCATTCATTTGAAGGGAGATGACATCGAAGTGGCCCTCACCCACAGCAAGACCCAGTACAGTGAGGAATACCATTCTTTTGTCAACGGCCAGTATACTACCCAGGGAGGCACGCACCAGTCGGCTTTCCGGGAGGCCCTGGTAAAGACGCTTCGGGATTTCTACGGAAAAAATTACGACGCTTCGGATATCCGGAAGTCGGTTATTTCGGCCATCTCCATCAAGGTTATGGAGCCTGTGTTTGAAAGCCAGACCAAAACCAAACTGGGATCCACCGATATGGGAGGAAATCTCCCTACTGTAAGGACCTACATCAATGATTTTATAGGCCGAAACCTGGACAACTACCTGCATAAAAACCCGGAGACCGCAGAGAAAATTCAGCAGAAGATCGTTCAGGCTGAAAAGGAGCGCAAGGAGCTTTCCGGGATCCGAAAGCTGGCACGTGAGCGAGCAAAAAAAGCCAGTCTGCACAACAAGAAGCTGCGGGACTGCCGGGTGCACCTGGACGATATGAAAAGCGACCGCAGGCTGGAGACTACACTCTTTATCACAGAGGGAGACTCCGCATCCGGTTCGATCACCAAATCCAGGGATGTGAACACCCAGGCGGTATTCAGCCTGAGGGGTAAGCCTCTCAATTCCTATGGGATGAGCAAGAAGATCGTCTATGAGAATGAGGAGTTTAACCTATTGCAGGCCGCACTCAATATTGAGGATTCCATCGAAAATCTCCGGTACAACAACATCGTAATTGCCACAGACGCGGACGTGGACGGCATGCATATCCGGCTGTTGCTCATTACCTTTTTCCTGCAGTTCTTTCCGGAACTCATCAAGGAAAATCACCTCTACATCCTGCAGACACCACTTTTCCGGGTTCGGAATAAAAAAGAAACCCACTATTGCTACAGCGAGGAGGAAAAAAGGGCTGCGATCGCCAAATTAACGGGAAAGCCTGAAATCACCCGCTTCAAGGGGCTGGGGGAAATCTCCCCGGACGAATTCCAACATTTCATAGGGGATGATATCCGGCTCGAACCCATTATGATGGACAAGGCCATGTCTGTTGAAGAGCTGTTAAAATTCTACATGGGCAAAAATACACCAGACCGACAGGGATTTATTATCGAAAACCTGAGAGTAGAGCTGGATCTGGTGGAAGAAGTACAAATCTAAAAGCGCTAGGTTCTTTCTTTTATGGAAGAAAACGAATCCCCAAAGGAATCACATCAGGAGAATAACCAACAGGAAGCATTGACCCGGGTGACGGGCATGTACAAGGACTGGTTCCTCGACTATGCCTCATATGTAATCCTGGAGCGTGCGGTGCCCGCCATTGAGGATGGGTTTAAGCCCGTGCAGCGAAGGATCATGCACGCCCTGAAGGAGATGGACGACGGGCGTTACAACAAGGTGGCCAATGTAGTGGGGCAAACCATGCAGTATCACCCGCATGGGGATGCCAGCATAGGGGATGCCATGGTGCAGATCGGGCAGAAGGACCTGCTGATCGATACCCAGGGAAACTGGGGGAACATCCTTACCGGGGACAGGGCTGCAGCACCGAGGTACATCGAGGCCCGGCTTTCGAAATTCGGGCTCGAGGTAGTATTCAGTCCAAAGGTCACCGAATGGCAGCTCTCCTATGACGGGAGAAAGAAAGAGCCCGTGCACCTTCCGGTCAAATTTCCACTGTTGCTCGCCCAGGGCGCAGAAGGAATTGCTGTGGGGCTTTCGACCAAGATCATGCCCCACAATTTCAATGAGCTCATCGATGCCTCCATCAATCATTTGAAGGGGAAGCGCTTTAAACTGTTTCCGGACTTTCCAACAGCGGGCATCATCGACATTACCAATTACAATGACGGGGAAAGAGGGGGCAAGGTACGCGTGCGTGCACGTATCGCTCAGGAGGATAAGAATGTGCTGAAAATAAGTGAAATACCCTACGGCACTAACACTTCAAGTTTAATTGATTCCATCCTTAAGGCGAATGACAAGGGCAAGATAAAAATCAAGAAGATCGAAGACAATACCGCAGCCGAAGTGGAGATTCTGGTACACCTGCCCAGTGGTATTTCCCCCGATAAAACCATTGATGCGCTTTATGCCTTTACGGCCTGCGAATCCTCTATTTCTCCTTTAGGCTGCATCATCGAGGATAACAAGCCCATTTTTTTAGGGGTCAGTGAAATGTTAAGGCGTTCCACGGACCACACCCTCGAACTGTTGCGGGCTGAACTTGAAATCCAGCTCAACGAACTGGAGGAGCAGTGGCATTTCGCCTCCCTGGAGCGGATCTTTATCGAAAACCGTATCTACCGGGATATTGAAGAGGAGGAGACCTGGGAGGGGGTGTTAAGTGCTATCGACAAAGGGCTTAAGCCGCATACCACCCATTTGAGGCGGGAGGTGACCGAAGCAGATATTCTCAGGTTAACGGAAATTCGGATCAAGCGGATATCGCGTTTTGACCTGGACAAGGCGCAGCAGCAGCTCGATCAGCTGGAAGCCAGAATCGAGGAAACCAAGCATCACCTGGAGCATCTGGTGGATTATGCCGTGAATTATTTCAAGGAACTCAAGAAAAAATACGGAAAGGGACGGGAGCGGAAGTCGGAAATTCGGGTATTCGACGAGATCGAGGCTACCAAGGTAGTCATCCGCAATACCAAGCTGTATGTAAACCGTGAGGAAGGCTTTGTGGGGACCTCCCTCAGGCGCGATGAATATGTAACCGATTGCAGTGATATAGACGATATCATCGTCTTTACCAGGTCAGGCGAGATGATGGTGACCCGGGTGGATACCAAAACCTTTGTAGGCAAGGGGATTATCCACGTAGCGGTTTTCAAGAAAAAGGACAAGCGCACCACCTACAACATGATCTACAAGGACGGCAGGGGAGGGGCGGCCTATATCAAGCGTTTCAATGTGACCTCCATTACCCGGGACCGCATGTATGATCTAACGCCCGGAAAATCCGGAACCGACGTCCTGTATTTTACGGCAAACCCCAATGGAGAGGCGGAAATCGTTGCGGTTTTGCTCAGGCAGAAAGGGGGCATCAAAAAACTGAAATGGGACCTTGATTTTGCAGATGTCCTGATCAAGGGCCGAAATGCCAAAGGGAATCTCATCACGAAATATCCCGTCAAACGCATAGAGCTTAAGGAAAAGGGGCTTTCGACCCTCAAACCGCGTAAGATCTGGTTTGACGATACCGTCCAGCGGCTCAATGTGGATCAGCGCGGGGAGCTTTTGGGGGATTTTACCTCGGAAGACCGCCTGTTGATCATCAATCAGAAAGGGGATGTAAAAACCCCTATCCCGGAGCTCACCATGCATTTTGATCAGGATATGATCGTCCTTGAAAAATGGAATCCGGACAAGCCCATTACAGCCATTTACTGGGAGGGGGAGAAGGAGTTCTATTACGTCAAGCGCTTTCTGGTCGAGAACCCCGACAGGGAGGAAAATATCCTGACCGATCACTCCAAGACCTATTTGGAGAAAGTGTTTACGGACTTCCGCCCGGTGGCAGAAGTGGTCTTTGCCAAAACCAGGGGCAGGGATCGAAAACCCAACCTAAAGGTGGATCTGGAACAATTTATCTCCATCAAGGGGATTTCCGCCATGGGGAACCGCTTGACCAGGGATAAGGTCCTGGATATAAATGCCCTGGATCCGCTCCCTTACGATGAGCCCGAAAAGAAGGAAACCAACGAGATTGAGGTGGTGGAGGAGGAGAATGTTGTGCCTGATGCTCCCGAAAAAGGCCCGGCAAAAGGGAAGAAAAAGAAGCCTCCGGAGAATCCCGATCAGCCCAAATTATTCTAAAATTCCCCTAAAGCCTACCCGACGGTTGTTGAGAATTCAGTCAACCCCTAGGCCAGGCGTATGAGAGCTGTGGCTGGGGGTAATCCGCTATTCAGTTGATTCGACATCAGAAGAGTTCTTCAGGCGCCTGAGATCCAGGAATTCTACCATGAGGGAGAAAGCGATGGCGAAATAAAGATATCCTTTAGGGATGCTTCCAACTTCGTTGTCGAAGATCACAAGGTGTGAGAGATGTGCAGCTTCGGCGATCAGCATGAACCCGATGAGTATCAAAAAGGATAGTCCCAGGATCTGTATGGAGGGATGTTTGCTGACAAAGTTCCCTACCGGGTTGGCAAATACCATCATGATGATGACTGAAATTACCACGGCGATGATCATAATGACCAGGGCGTCATTCGGATTGGGGGAGATCCCATTGGTCATCCCGATAGCCGTAAGGATGGAATCAAAGGAGAAGACGATATTGATAACGGTAATTTGAATGATGGCCTGCCCCAGGGAGGCAGACTGGGACTTTTTGATCTCCCGTTCGTCGTGCCCGCGGTCCTCCACCTTCTCGTGGATCTCCTTGGTACTCTTATACAGCAGGAATAACCCTCCGGCAAACAGGATCAGTGCCTGGCCGCTTACGGCCCCATGCGCCCAGGACTCGTCAAAGATCCAAAAGGGCTTTTTGAGCGATGTCAGCCAGGTAATTCCAAACAACAGGAGGATACGCATTCCCATAGCCAGGACCAACCCGATGTTGGTGGCTTTCTTTCGGGTATTTTCCTTCAGCTTGCCGGCGGCAATAGTTATGAAGATAATGTTGTCAATCCCCAGGATAATTTCAAGGAAGGTAAGGGTGAGAAGCGCTACCCACGCATCCGGACTTGTGAATATATCCAGCATACTTACTTGATTTTTACGGCCGTCCCGCGAGAGCTCTGAGTGCTCCCCACCAGCTTGTACTCAAATGTATAAGAATTGTCTGTGGTGGACAAGATTTTCATATGGATCGGTTTTTCCTCAGACCTGCTCCCGGGGTTTAGGTTGGTCACAATATACTCACAGGGATTGATCCACCGGATAGAAGCTGAATCCCGCTCACCGAGGTATTCGGAGACCTCGAGGCCTTCGGTCCGTGTAAATATGGTGGTCTGTTCCACGCCATCTACCGTGGCAGTAAACCGAAAGGTGCCCTCCTGGAAGCGCTCACAATCCCGGGAAGGTCCCTGACAGGAGCTGGCGGCGACCAGTGAAAGCAATAGCCATGCATATTTCATGTCACAAAGATAAAACTAAAGATTCAAGGGGAGTGGTTCAGGAGGGGAGGTATTCCCGGAAATGACCGTCACTGTAGAACACCACGATTTTTTCAATCTCCGATCCCACCGGTTCGGGCATGCCTGGCTGCGCCTCCCTTTCGACTTTCTTTTGTGGCCCCGGTTCGCTGGGATCCAGCCTGGGAAAGATTCCCTTTCCATTCAACAGCCAGTAAAGGTCTACCTCCGGAAAGCGCTTTATAACCTTCAGGACAAAGTCCAGGCTGGGTTTGTTCCGGCCGCTGAGCAGGTGTGAAATACTGGACCGCTGCACTCCAATGGCCTCAGCAAATGCAGTAGCACTGAGATCGAAGTAGGTCATGATTGTTTCCAGCCGGGTTTTGAATTCTGTGGTATTCACCATTGTAACCTTTTGTGTTGGATGGCGTTTTTAAACGGATGTGGTTGGCCTCAATAAATTGTATTTTGATAAATGAATGATTTAGAAAAAATGAGTTAACCACCTGAAAACATATAAGTTATTATTGACACCACTAATTCTGTTTACAAAAATAACATTTCTAGCAGAAACACCTTTATGTTGTTTACAAATGTAGTGTATTTCGATACAGCTGTAACATAAAATGATTCTACCTTTGTATGTGGCGAGATGTATAATCCCAGTCAGTATGTATGAATCCATAAAAGTACAAGTGGTTCGGGGCCGGTATCTTCCACCTGAAACCCTTCACAAAGTTTTGACAGATGTGTCCGGGGGAGGCTTATTGAAGGTCCTCGGGCACTCGGTGCAGAATCGACCCATACCTTCCGTGCGTCTGGGCAACGGGCCGATCCGCGTACTGATGTGGTCGCAGATGCATGGAAACGAATCGACAACGACCAAGGCCCTGCTGGATCTGATGCGTGGTTTAAAACTTAAATTACTGGATCCCCTTAGTTCCCTGGAACTGCTGATCATCCCCATGCTTAACCCGGATGGTGCAGCGGCCTATACGCGGCTAAATGCCAATGCCGTGGATTTAAACAGGGATGCCCTGGAGCTGAGCCAACCGGAGAGCTTAGTGCTCCGAAAGGCCTTCGAGGAATTTAGACCGCACTTTTGTTTTAACCTGCATGACCAGCGCACCCTGTTTGGTGTCGGGGACCGACCTGATGTGGCTACCCTTTCATTGCTTGCACCGGCCGCGAATCCTGAGCGATCCTTCCCCGAAAACCGCAAGATGGCAGCCCGTCTGGCCTCGCTTTTGGCAGATGCCTTAGGAGATGAAATTGGAATAGGGCGCTATGACGATAGCTTTAACATGAATTGTGTTGGGGATTTTTTCCAGGCTCAGGGGGTGCCGACCCTTTTGTTTGAGGCAGGGCACTACCCCGGAGATTATCAGCGCGAAACTTCCAGATACTATCTGTACAGGGCCCTGATCACCTCCCTGCAGGCTATTCAATCTGATACCTTTAAGGGATTCACCCTTTCGCACTACCAGGCTATTCCGGAAAACAAAAAGTGTTTTGTGGATATCCTGATCAGAAACGCCCATATACTGGGTCCGGAGTATGTCAAAGGGCAGGACCTGGGGATTCGTTATGAGGAAAGGCTCTTGGGCGACCGCATTGATTTTAAGCCTCAGATTGCCGAAAGGGGAAAGCTGGAGCATTTAGCCGGACATATAGAGTGGGACCTTTTCCGTTCTGAAGATCTTGCTGCTTTTGAGGAATGCGTTCCGTTGCGAACACTGTTTCGATAGGTGGTTCCGGCTGTAATTTTGAAAAGTATTCAAAAAACAAGCCGATCTATTACATATTATTCCCTAAAATCTTATTTTAGCTAGAAAATTAGTGAAATGGCAAAAGTAAAATTGGATGAGATCGATCATCAGATCCTGGACATGCTCATAGACAATACCCGGACCCCGTTCACAGATATCGCAAAAAAGCTCCTCATCTCTGCTGGTACGGTACATGTGCGGGTGCGCAAGATGGAAGAGGCCGGGATCATTAAGGGGAGTTCACTGACCCTCGATTATATCAAGCTCGGGTATTCCTTTATCGCCTATGTGGGTATTTTTCTCGAAAAGACCCACCAGACGAAGTTCGTGCTGGAACGGCTGACGGAAATTCCCTATGTCACCGTAGCCCATATCACTACAGGCAAGTTTAACATCTTCTGCAAGATCAGGGCCCGGGATACCACGCATGCGAAGAATATCATTTTTCAGATTGACGACATTGAAGGCATCAGCCGCACCGAAACGATGATTTCCCTGGAGGAAAGCATCAACGATAAAAAGCGACTTATGCATACTATTTTTAATGAATTATAAGCAGGGTCAGGCCTATGAAACTCTCTGAACTCAGACCGGGCGATTGCCCTGCCTATTATCAACCGTATTTGGATGTCCTGGGAGACGCCGAGCTTCTGGAGCTTCTGGAGCGGCAGATGGGCAATTTTCCGCAGTTCATTAAAAGTATTCCGGAAGACCTGTGGCATCATCGATATGCTGCCGATAAATGGAGTGTGGCCGAGGTCCTGGTCCACATCCTGGATTCGGAAAGGGTTTTTCAATACCGGGCTTTGCGATTTGGGAGGCAGGACTTCACACCCCTGCCTGGGTTTGACCAGGATGCCTATGTGCCTATGAGTTTGGCTGATGATAGAAGTAAGGAAGACGTGATTGAAGAATACCTCGTGATCCGAAAGTCTTCATTGGCCCTGTTTAGCTCCCTTCCCGAGGAACGACTATCCTGGAAAGGTACGGCGAGTGATCAGCCGGTCAGCATTGGGGCCATAGGCTTTATCACCTGTGGGCACCAAAAGCACCACAGAAATATCCTCAGAGCCCGATACCTGGGTCGCTGATTCCTACTCTTCGAGGTTTATTTCGCTTTCAAGGGACCCGTCATACTCGTTTTCAATGCGGTCCATCGAGGATATTTCGGGGTTTGCCCCTGTTGATTCCTCCAGGTCCAGGGAAGCCAGCAAGTCTGAAAGGTTTTTGTTGATCTTTACCAGATACAGGGCCTCTTCGGTTTGCAATTCCACGGCTTCGATCCACTCACCCCTTCCATTTTTGAATGCGACAAGGTCCTCATCTCCATACCCTTGGGGATAGGACTCCAAAAGGCGTGCCGCCAAATCTGGCGTCAGCTTTTTATGGTCGATGATAATGCGTTTCATGGCATTTAAGGTTTGATGGTTATAGTTAGGATGAATCTACCCATTTTTTCAAACCCCTTTGTGAAAGAGTTGTGAAGACTGAAGTTCCTGTAGGTAAAGCTGCTAGTTTTTGTAGTAGTCGAACGCGGCATGCAGCTGATCTGCAGGAACTTCCTGGTTGTAACAGGCTTTGCCGATCTGCTCCAGGAGTGAAAATCGAATGGCTCCTCCCGTATTTTTTTTGTCGAAGCGCAGCAGCTTGAGAATGGCATCCCGCTCTCCATCTGAGATCTCAACTTTAGGAAAGACACGCAGGAGTACTTTTTTGATTTCCTCACATTCTTCCATGGGAAGGCCGGACTGTACCGTGGACAGAAATGCTTCCAGAACCATTCCCGCTGCAATGGCTTCTCCGTGCAAGAGGGCTTCCCGCCCCTCCGACTCGAGGAAATACGATTCAATTGCATGCCCTAGAGTATGCCCGAAATTCAGGATCTTTCGCAGGCTGCCTTCCTTCGGGTCCTCCGTGACCACCTCGTTCTTGAGCTGTACGCTCTTATATATCGAATCATGCGCCCGCTCGAGACTGCCTGGAGCTTTGAGCGAATCCCAATACGATCGGTCACAAATCAGGCCGTGTTTGAGCATTTCAGCAAATCCGCTCCGTCTCTGACGGGCATCCAGGGTGGCCAGGTAGCTGCCATCGATCAATACGAGCTCCGGATTCTCAATAACCCCGATCTGGTTCTTTAAAGCTCCCAGATCCACTCCGGTTTTTCCCCCGACTGAAGCATCTACCATGGCCAGCAGGCTGGTGGGGATGTTTACAAAAGAGATTCCTCGTTGGTACGTAGAAGCGACGAACCCACCCAGATCCGTCACCACGCCTCCCCCCAGGTTGATCAGCAGGCTTTGCCGGTCCGCCCCTTGGGCTGAGAGGGTATTCCAAACCTGCAGGCAAGTCTGTATGTTTTTATGGGCTTCCCCCTGGGGAATAGCAATATTTCGGGCTTTGGCAAGGCCAGGCATCCGATCCATCAGCATCGGCAGGCAATGCATCGCAGTATTGGAGTCGGTCAGGATAAAGATGCTGGAGTACTCTTTTTCATCCAAATGGGATGTAAGTGAGCCGTAGGCACCCTCGCCGAAATATATATTACAATGACCGCTCTTAATGCTATTCATCAATACGATTTTCACTGCCAAATTAATCCAAATATTTTTATATAAATAATTCTCTTCCAGCGATTATATTTGTTTAAGAGACAACCATCCAAACGCATATGAACAAAATCTTCGAGAATACCGAGAATGCCTTTTCTCTGAAGTCCGATGCCGAACTGGAACGGGCCTATTTTCTGTTCAAACTGATTTCCATCGAGCCGCTAGTAAAGATAGGTGCAAGCGTCACCAATTTTGCCATCAAGGCCAAGCTTCCTGTGGAAGGCCTGATTCGAACCACGGTATTCGATCACTTCTGTGGAGGCGTCAGTGAGCGTGATTGCATGCCGGTAGTGGAGAAGATGTGGAGCATGGGAGTGAGTACCATCCTGGATTATTCCGTAGAGGGCAAGGACACGGAGGATCCCCTTGACGATGCCCTTGCGAAGACACTGGAGATCATGGATTTTGCCAGGCAAAAGGAGGCAATCCCGTTTGCTGTTTTCAAGCCCACCGGCTATGGAAGACTTGCCCTGTACGAGAAAAAGGGGAGCGGACAGAAGCTTACTGCTGCGGAGCAATCCGAATGGGAAAGGGTTGTCCGCCGGTTCGATGAGACCTGCAAAAAGGCCTACGACCTGAATGTCCCTTTGCTTATCGATGCAGAGGAGAGCTGGATGCAGGATGCGGCTGATGACCTTGTGGAGGAAATGATGCGGGCTTACAACACAAAAGCTCCGATTGTCTTCAATACCCTTCAGATGTATCGCTGGGATCGGATGGATTATCTGCGCGGTTTAATGGAACGCGCTCAGAAGGATGGGTTTAAAATCGGCATCAAATTTGTCCGTGGGGCCTACCTTGAAAAGGAGAATGAACGGGCCGCGGAGCGGGGATACCCTACGCCCATGTGTACCTCCAAGCAGGCGACGGACGAAAATTTCGACAATGCTGTTGCCTGGAGCCTCGATTATCTGGATCATATGGCGGTATATGCAGGAACCCATAATGAAAACAGCTCCTACCGTTTGATGGAACAAATGGAGAAACGTCAAATTTCCAGGAACGATCCGCGCATCTGGTTCGGGCAGCTCTACGGCATGAGTGATCATATCAGCTTTAACATGGGAACATTGGGATACAATGTTTCCAAATACCTTCCGTTCGGCCCTGTGCGTGATGTGATGCCCTATCTGATCCGCAGGGCGGAGGAAAACACTTCCGTGGCCGGACAGACCAACAGGGAGCTCGAACTTCTCAGAAAGGAGCGGGAGCGCAGAAAATTATAAGGCTCTTCTCGGGTTAATCCCGTTCCAGGAGATAGTCCGTAAGCAGGGCGTGAGTTTCGCAATTCTCCAGGGTAATGGTAAGCTGGCGTCCCTCTTCCTCACCCTGGATCCGATAGATCTTACAGGGCTCAGCCCGGGTATCACTTTCTTTGAAAAGCACATTACCGTCTTTCAGAAGCTTCTGAATGAGCAGTGTGTCGGGGGTCATATTCAGAGCAGTGTCAATGCGCAGGGGTTTGGAACGCAAGTCTTTCAACACCCTGCAGTTGGGCAAGTAACAGAATTCCGTTCCGGTTTCCTCGGTTTTTTTCCGCAGGAAAACCGCAAGGAATAGCAGGCCTACGGACAGGCCTATAAGGAAATACCCAAGTCGCTTTAAAAAAGGCACACTTAAAAAATGAGGAAATTGATATCACTGAACTTCATCCCGAACCATTCCCCAACGGTGCGGTTTGTAAGTATTCCATGATACATATAAAGTCCGTTCCGGAGGCCTTTGTCAAAACGAAGTGAATTCTCCAGGCCCCCTTCCTCCCCGATCTTCAATAGGTAAGGGGTAAACATATTGCTGATGGAAATAGAGGATGTCTTGGGGTAGCGCGCGGGGATATTGGGTACCGCATAGTGGATCACGCCAAATTTTTCATAAGTGGGTTTGTCGTGAGTGGTCACTTCACTGGTTTCGAAACAGCCACCCATATCGATGCTTACATCGATGATGACGGCTCCATTTTTCATATGTTCCACCATGGTGTTGGTCACCAGCACGGGCGCCCGGTCTGTTCCGCGGACTGCCGAGATCGCCACGTCGCATCGTTTGAGGGATTTAAGGAGATTTTTTGGCTGTAGGGTGGAGGTATAGAGGGTCCTGTTCAGGTTGCGCTGAACATTGCGCAACTTGGTAAGGGAATTGTCGAAGATCTTGACATTGGCTCCGAGGCCCAGGGCTGATCGGGCGGCGAATTCCCCCACCGTTCCGGCTCCGAGGATCACCACTTCCACAGGAGGCACTCCACTGATATTCCCGAACATCAGGCCGCTTCCTTCCTGTGCTGCCATGATCTCGGCTGCAATCAAAACCGAAGCGGTCCCTGCAATCTCGCTCAATGCCCGTACAGCAGGGTATTTTCCCTCATCATCCCGGATGTATTCAAAGGCGATAGCCGTGATCCGCTTCTTGGCAAGGGTCTCGAAATACTCCTTGTGCTGCATTTTGATCTGCAGGGCAGAGATCAGGATACTTTGGGGATTGATCATTTCGATCTCCAACGGGGTAGGGGGCTCAACCTTAAGGATAATAGGGCACCCGAAGACCTTCTTGGGGTCCCTTGTAATGGTTGCTCCGGCCTGTGTATAGTCGAGGTCCGAAAAACTTGCTTCTTCTCCGGCTCCGGCCTCCATCAGAACTTTGTGGCCATGGGCCGTGAGCGCATTGACCGCGTCAGGAGTCAGGCAAATACGCCTTTCCTGGTACTGACTTTCTTTAGGGATGCCGATAAAGAGCTCACCTTTCTGTTTCAGGACCTCCAGCTTTTCTTCCTGCGGAAGCAGTTGCTGTTTACTAAAAGGCGAGGAGGGTTGGTTCATTGCTGGAAGGCGGCAGTCTTAGGTACTGCTGATCCCCAAAAATACAATAAAATCCTAAAAATAATCCGGTGATCAAAGGCGAAGAAAAAAGCCTCTGTAATCAGAGGCTTAGAATGCTTTTCATGGCTTGTTGCAGCTGCTGCATGATCTCGTTGAGGGTGCGCTT
>CBFCWO010000041.1:0-23980 GCA_965601625.1 uncultured Flavobacteriaceae bacterium
AACCTCCTTATAGGTTTTTTGATCGATGGGCGCTCCGTAGGGAGGTTTGACAATTTCCAGCAACCAGGAGCAAAAGTCCTCCCAGATCAGTTTATAGGTCGCCATCAGTGCATCGGAAATCCGATATTTCTCAAAATGGTATTCGATTTCCTCCAGGGTTTTCTGGAATCGGGCTTCAAACCATTGAATCCCCAGGCGGGCCTCCTCAGGTTGTGGGATGTCCGCCACCTGCCATCCCTTAACCAGGCGGAAAGCATTCCATACTTTATTGGCAAAATTCTTACCCTGCTGACAAAGGGTTTCATCGAAGAGCAGGTCATTCCCCGCGGCCGAACTCAACAACAGCCCGGCTCGTACCCCATCGGCCCCATAGGCTTTAATAAGCTCCAGGGCATCAGGTGAGTTTCCAAGGGATTTGGACATTTTTCTTCGCTGCTTGTCCCTGACAAGCCCTGTAAGATATACGCGCTCAAAGGGTCGTTCCTCCCTCAGATGATAGCCTGCCATGATCATGCGGGCCACCCAGAAAAACAGAATATCCGGGGCGGTCACCAGATCTGTTGTGGGATAATAGTAGTTCACTTCCGGGTTGTCAGGCTCCAGAATCCCTCCAAAAACGCTGATGGGCCAGAGCCAGGAGGAGAACCAGGTATCCAGGACATCCCCATCCTGACGCAGGTCTTCGGCTGACAGCTTTGAGTCACCGCTTTGCTGCCTGGCCAGTTCCAGAGCTTCCTCTGGGGTTTCAGCCACTACAAAATCATCTTTTCCGGGTCCAAAATAAAAGGCAGGGATGCGCTGCCCCCACCAAAGCTGTCGGGAAATATTCCAGTCCCGGATATTCTCCATCCAGTGGCGGTAGGTATTCTCAAATTTAGAAGGCACCAGCTGCACTTCCCTGGTCTGCAAGACAGACTTGATCGCGGGATCTGCCAAATCCTTCATCCTGAGGAACCACTGATCCGAGAGCCTGGGTTCGATAACCGCCCTGGTTCGTTCTGAGGTCCCAACTTTATTGGTATAGGGTTCCTTTTTAAGCAGGTATCCCTTCGCTTCCAACTCCTTTACAATGGCCTTTCGGGCTTCAAAACGATCCATGCCCTCATAGTGGAGTCCATGGGCATTCAGGGTCCCGTCCGGATTGAAAATGTCTATAAATTCAAGGTCGTACTTTTGACCGATCTCATAGTCGTTCTCGTCATGGGCCGGAGTAATTTTCAGGCAACCCGTCCCGAATTCCATGGTCACATAGTCATCGGGGATGACCGGCACCAAACGATCGCATACAGGCACCCTGACTTTTTTTCCATGCAAATGCGTAAAACGCTCATCTTCAGGATGCACGCAAACGGCAGTATCTCCCAGCAGGGTTTCCGGCCGGGTGGTCGCGATGACCGCCTTCTCCGAAGAACCTTCTACCGGGTAGGCGATATAATAGAGGTATCCCTGCCGCTCCTCGTATTGAACTTCCTCATCCGATAGTGTGGTCTGGGCTTCGGGATCCCAGTTGACCATGCGGTATCCCCGGTAGATCAATCCCTCCCGGTACAGCTTCACGAAAATCTTGATCACTGAAGCCTCCATATCGGGATCCATGGTGAACCTGGTCCGCTTCCAGTCGCAGGAACACCCAAGCTTTTTCAATTGCTCAAGGATCACCCCGCCGTATTCCCGGGTCCATTCCCATGCGTGTTCCAAAAAGGCTTCCCGATCGAGGGATTCCTTGGATATGCCTTCAGACTTCAGCTTGGCTACCACCTTTGCCTCTGTGGCGATAGAGGCATGGTCGGTACCCGGGACCCAACAGGCGTTGAATCCCTGCATGCGCGCTCTCCTGATAAGCACATCCTGTATGGTATTGTTCAGCATGTGCCCCATGTGCAATACCCCCGTGACGTTCGGGGGTGGGATCACAATGGTATAGGGTTCCCGCTCATCCGGTTCCGAGTGGAAATAGCCGTGGTTCATCCAGTACTCATACCACTGGGCTTCTACACGTTGCGGATCGTATTTTGAGGGTATTTCCATGTTTGGAATGGTTTTTGTCCTTAATGTCGGGACAAAAGGTTGGCAAAGATGTTAAAAAACGTTTCAAAACCCCAACTTATCAGGCGTTTTAAATACGAAACAAAAATAAGTAACGTTAGTAGATAACAAAAGAATTTTGATGTTGAGGCCGCTTTGGCTACATTTGAAGTTCACCCAAAAAACCAGTGAATATGAAAAAAATAGCAGTATTTCTGTTTCTCGGCCTGCTTTCATGGGGGGTTTCCGCCCAGCAACAGGTAGCAAAGATCGAGTTCAAGACAGAGACAGTGGATTACGGGGAAATTGAAAAAGGAAGCGATGGAGTGCGTGTGTTTGAGTTTACCAATACGGGAAGCGCACCTCTGATCATAAGCAAGGTGAGTTCCAGCTGTGGATGCACCATTCCAAAGAAACCGGAAGAACCGATCTTGCCTGGTGAAACCGGGGAGATACAGGTAAAATACGATACCAACAGGCCAGGGCCGATTCGCAAGGCCATAACGGTCATCTCCAATGCAGATACGCCTACCAAGATCCTTAAGATCAAGGGTACGGTTAAAACTGCAGACGGTACGTAAATCAAGGAAAGAATTTAAAAAAGGAATCCCCGGCTGAACCGGGGATTTTTTTATTCAAACAGTTCGCGAAGCACAAATGAGAATAGAAGATCCCTGTTGTAACGCTCTACCAGAAGGCGTATGCGCTTCCCTTTTTTATCATTGATCATCTGAAATACCTCCTGCAGCTTATATTGGTGAACAGGTTTTCCATTAACCGCCAGGATGACATCCCCCTCCTGTAAGCCCACATCCTCTGCAGGACTGCCGGCGCGTATTGCCGACACCACAATTTCAGGAACCAGGCTCAATTGCGTCTGGTTCCCCAGCGCAATCTGCACATTGCCAAAAGTATCTTCATCCGACCGCACGAAACCATTGGCCGTTGCGATCCGTTCCGCGATGTAGCGAACCCCGGCGTGCTCGATTTCCAAACCTGCGAGGTTGAATTGAAAAGGCTCATTGAAAAGCGCATTCTTCTTTAGGGTTATCTCACCCCCGGGATAATTCACCACCATATTGAAACGCTTGAGCAATTCCCCTCCTGCGCTGCCATTGCGGTCCCCGAGGTCCCCGCCAAGTTTGAAGGATTCCATATGGGGAAATGCTGTCTTAGTGTCCTGGATTACGAAATCTCCAAGACGTATCTGTTCGATTTTTGTCCGTTTCCCATAGATGGTGCCGCTCAGCCCTTTTCCCAGATAATCCTCGTAGTGTTTTGCCGGGACTGAGATTCCTTTTTCTTCATCAGGAAAAAGCCAAAGGGCGTCACTGCTGCCCGTATCCATGAGCAGTTTAACCGGAACTTCACCCTGTCCGTTTACCACAACGGATCCCTCTAGAAATGCCTTGTTCTTAACGATGGTCAGGGGGAGGGTGATCTCGTCCTTTCGTGTTTTCGAAGCATACTGGTCAGGGGTGTGAAACCGAATGAATTTACGGCCGTAGTTGATCTCTGCCACATGATCTCTGAACAAGTCGTACCCAATGATCCCATGTACCGGAAATCCCAGGCTTGGTGAAAAATTCATATCCTTGTCCAGGACCACGTACAACTCCTGCTGAATGTTTTTCAAAATACCCACCTCGAAGGTATTGCCAGAGGAGCGAAGCGCTTCGATGGGTTCACCGGTTCCCAGACCCCGGATGGTGATTTTGGAAACATTGCGCAGCTCAATGGAATCCTGGTCCGCGAGATTGAACAGGATGGGTTTGCTCACTCCGGAATCCAGGATAAAGTTCAGGGAGGCCCCATTGACTTCCAAAGGGATGACGATAAGGTTGTTGACCAGCTGAAAGCGGATCTTATCCGTGCGCTTCTCAGCCTCCGGAAGCCTATATTGCTGGGCATGCAGCGAACTGCAGCACACCAGCACGAGCAGCAAAATGATCCAACGCCTTCTTTCCAAGAACCTCATTATTAGACTTCTATACCTTTAAGTTAGTAAAAAATTCGGGTTGACGGGGAATTTTAACATTCAATTGATCCTTCCCCTGAGGTGCAACCGCCCAACACGAAGGGAAATTATGTTGTTTTCTCCGCAATGATTTCTCACTTTTGCTTATCAATTCAGTTCCCATGCCTGTATTATCCAAAAAAGGTCGGGCGATGCCCGCCTCACCGATCCGCAAGCTGGTTCCCTATGCGGAAGCCGCTAAAAAAAGAGGGGTAGAGGTCATTCATCTCAATATCGGCCAGCCCGATATCAAAACGCCGCCGCTGGCCCTCGAAGCCGTCCGCAGCGCCCCCCTGGAGGTGCTCGAATACAGCCGCAGCGAGGGAAACGAGAGTTACCGCATTAAACTGGCGGAATATTACAGACAACACCATATTGAAGTAACCCCTTCGGATATCCTTATCACCACAGGAGGATCAGAGGCCCTTTCCTTTGTGATGGGCTGTATTGCAGACCCGGGGGATGAGGTGATTATCCCCGAGCCCTTTTATGCGAATTACAATGGGTTTGCCATTGCCAATGGCGTTAAGGTTGTTCCCATTGCCTCGGACATCGAGGACAATTTTGCCCTACCCCCTATCGAAACCTTTGAAAGCTATATCACTTCGCGAACACGGGCCATTCTACTATGCAATCCGGGCAACCCGACAGGCTATCTCTACTCGCGGGAGGAAATTGGAAAGCTGGCAAACCTGGTCATTAAACACGACCTCTTCCTGATCGCTGACGAAGTCTACCGGGAATTCGCCTATGACGGTAAAAAACACCATTCCATACTGAGGGAACCGGGTCTTGATCACCACGCGGTCGTAGTGGATTCGGTCTCCAAGCGGTACAGTATGTGCGGTGCCCGTATCGGATGTATCGTAAGCCGGAATAAGGAATTGATGCAAACAGCCCTTAAATTTGCGCAGGCCCGCCTTTCACCCCCCACGCTGGCACAAATCGCCAGTGAGGCCGCACTGGATACCCCCCAGGAGTACTTCGATGGGGTCATTGAAGAATACACTGCCCGTCGTGATTTACTGCTGGAGGAGCTTTCGAAGATCGATGGGATCCGAATCGCCCATCCGCAGGGCGCCTTCTACTGCATGGTGGAGCTGCCGGTAAAGGATGCGGATCACTTTGCCCAATGGCTCCTTGAATCCTTTGAGTGGGAAGGGGCTACCGTTATGGTGGCTCCCGCGGCCGGATTCTATGCCACCCCGGGCCTGGGAAGAAGTGAAGTCCGCATTGCCTACGTCCTCGAGCAGGACCTCCTGCGCAAAGCGGTGCACATCCTGGGTAACGCGCTTCAGAAATATCCGGGCTGATGCAGATCCAGAAAAACGTCTCGCTTAAACCCTATAACACCTTCGGGATCGATGTGCCGGCCAGTCATTTTGCAGAAATCGACTCCGTCACCGCCTTGCAGGACATCCTGGCTTTGCAGGATTTACCCAACCTGTTTATTCTCAGTGGAGGGAGTAATCTGCTGCTGACCGGCCCGCTGGATTCACTGGTGCTCTATATTAACATACCCGGAAAGGAGATCATCCGGGAAACCCCGGAGGAAGCAGTCATCCGTGCCATGGCGGGTGAAAACTGGCACGAACTGGTGCTCTGGACCCTGGATCAGGGTTTGGGGGGGATCGAAAACCTCGCCCTGATCCCGGGGAAGGCCGGGACGACCCCCATTCAAAACATCGGAGCCTATGGGGTCGAGCTCAAGGATGTCTTTGAGGCCTGTGAAGCTATTGAAATCGAAACCGGGGCCCTGAAACGCTTCGATCGGGATCAGTGCAGGTTTGGCTACCGGGATTCCTTCTTCAAGCGTGCCGGAAAAGGAAAGTATATCATAGTCTCTATTGAGCTCAGGCTGAGCCGCAAGAACCATCGGCTTTCCACATCTTATGGAGCTATCTCCAATGAACTGCAACAAAGGGGGATCACCCGGCCCACACCTTCGGATATCGCCCAGGCCGTGATATCCATACGCCAGCAGAAACTCCCGGACCCTTCAAAGCTGGGCAATAGCGGGAGCTTTTTCAAGAATCCGGTGATTTCGAATTCCCACTACGCCTCCCTCAAAGAGGATTTTCCGGAATTACCCGGATACCCACAGCAGGATGATGGAATGAAAGTCCCGGCGGGGTGGCTCATCGAACACTGCGGTTTCAAGGGATTCCGTTCCGGAGACGCAGGGGTGCATCAGCGGCAGGCCCTGGTACTGGTAAATTACGGCAACGCTTCCGGGATGGAGCTTTTGAATCTGGCCAAAAACATTCAGGAGGCCGTATTGGCCAAATTCTCTATCGCCCTACAGCCAGAGGTCAATATCATCTGACCGAAAAAAGATGGGCTATACCGATACCCCACAAAAAGTTATAACCCCTGAAGCATGTGTGCCACAGGGGTTATACCAAACCAAACTAACCAAAACAAAATTTTATGCAATGATGTCGAAGAAACACCGTTCCGGTTTATAGACCGCATACCGATCTAATTTTTATCTTCGCGTTACCCTATATACGAAGTGAACCCTGGAATTGGATGCTTTAGACTCCTTTTTTTTCGACACTTTCCCTTAACATGAGTACCCTGCTTGAAAAACATATCGTTGAATTGCTTCACGAAGGTGACGAAAAAGCTATTTCGCTCCTGTATGAGCACTATGGGGATACCTTGTATGGGGTGGCTTATAAGGTGGTCCGGGACGAAGAACTGGCCCAGGACATCCTGCAGGAAAGCTTTATCAAGATCTGGAACAAGGCCCATACCTATGACCCCGCCAAAGCCAAGCTCTTCACATGGCTCTTCCGAATAACGCGAAACACCTCCATCGATAAATTGAGAAGCCTTTCCAACAAGGCGGCTAAAGAAATCCAAATAGACGTTTCGGACGTATATAACGTAGGTGAGGAAAATATCCGTCCTGAGCTGATCGATATGAAGAAGCAGCTCGAAAGGATCGAGCCCAAGTACCAAATCGTGCTGGAAGCCCTGTTTTTTGAAGGAATGACACAACAGGAAGCCAGTGAGGAACTTGGGATTCCGCTGGGAACCGTAAAGTCCCGTCTGAAGATCGGACTGCGGGAACTTCGAAAGATCTACGGAGCAGCCTCACTCGCATTAATTCATTTGATTCATTGGTTATGAAAGAGAAAATACGCACATTCCTGGAAACCGACTTGCTGGAGAAGTATCTCCTGGGCAACACCACGGTGGAGGAAACCGCCAGGGTCGAGCGCTACATCGCCATGTACCCGGAGGTAAGGGATGCCTACAGGGAACTGGAAGAGAACCTGGAGACATTTGCGCGCCTTTACGCCAGAAAAACGCCGGAAGGGCTCCGGGAGCGAATCCTTGCCAGTATCCGCAAAGAACAAAAAGGCAGTCTGCGCTTTGTCAGGTATGCCATTGCTGCCAGTGTTGCAGCCCTGTTTTTCGCGGGCTCCTCTTATTTTTTCTGGGATCAAAACCAGGACCTGCAGCAGGAAAATGCCATGGTCAACAACAAGATCAGTGTCCTGGAAGCCGATATGAAGGAGCAGCTCGAGGACGTAAGGAATCAGTTTATCGTCCTGAATAATCCGGATACACGTAAATACATGGTGAATGGCAATAAAAAGGCAAGGGAATTGAAGGCGGTGGCCTATGTAAATCCGGTTAAGAAACTCTCTTACATCAACGTCAAGAACCTGCCCCAGTTGCCCGAAGACCAGTGCTATCAAATGTGGGCAGAGGTCAACGGCGAAATGGTCAACCTCGGGATCCTGAAGGACTTCGGAGGCAAGGACAAACTACTGGCCCTGCCCTATGGGGAAAAAGCGATGAGCTATATCACTATTGAACCCAAAGGAGGAAACACCTCCCCTTCCGTTCAGAATATAGTGGCAAATATCAAATACTAGCGGTTCAGAGACCGACGCTAAAGCCCTCAGAAATGAGGGCTTTTTTCGTATCTTTGTCCAAACTGTTTCAGATGGAACTTTTGCTGATCACCATAGGATTGCTGGGGCTGGCCTTTGCGGGCATTGCCATAAAGATTTGGTCCAAAAAGGATGGCCGGTTTGCAGGCACCTGCGCAAGCCAAAATCCCTTCCTGAACAAAGACGGTGAGGCCTGTGGACTCTGTGGAAAACTTCCAATGGAACAGGAATGTAGGCAGGAAGTCGAGTCCTGAGACCCCCCAACCTGCCCTGACCCACACCTCCAAAGCACAGCTGATTGCCTCAGGAAGAAGACATCATAAACGCCTCCATCGAAAAAGCCAGGGATGGGGATCAAAAGGCATTTAGCCACCTGCTGGATCGGTTCTGGCCTGAAGTCTACGGATTTCAGCTTAAGCGCACCCAGAATGAAAACGACGCGGAGGACATCACCATCCAAACCTTTGCCCGCGCTTTTGATAAAATAGACACCTACGACCCGGCCTATGCCTTTAGCACCTGGCTGATCACGATCTCCAAAAACCTTCATATCGACCTGTTGCGAAAGCGCAAGCGGAATGTCCTGGAAAGACGGGAAAGCAATGTGAATGAGGCGATAAAAAAAGTGCTGGACGAGAGCCCCAGCGCCGAGGACCAACTGATCATAGAGCAAAATCTCAAGACCCTCCTGGAAAACATCCGAAAACTCAAGCCAACCTACCGAAAAGTGATAGAACTGCGGTATTTTCGGGAGATGAGCTATGCGGATATCGCTCAGGAGCTCAACGAGCCCGTGGGCAATGTAAAGGTAAAGCTGCTCAGGGCAAAGAAACTACTGGCTTCCCTGATTTCGGAGCGCGACAAGCGCGGTTAAGTATGTGTTTTTTCCCAAAAACAGTCCCGTCACACCCCATTTATGAACGCTTTTTTTGTTTGTATATTTGTCAAAAATTGAGCTATGAGCAATCCTACCCTGGCACCTGAGAGCCCTCCCAAGGGAAAGCCTAAATGGCTGCGGGTCAAATTGCCCACCGGCAAGAAATACACCCAGCTGAGAAACCTGGTGGATACCTACAACCTGCATACGATCTGCACCTCCGGCAGTTGTCCTAACATGGGTGAATGCTGGGGTGAAGGAACGGCTACCTTTATGATCCTTGGGAACATCTGTACGCGTTCCTGTGGGTTTTGCGGGGTAAAAACAGGCCGGCCGGAAGAAGTGGATTGGGCTGAACCAGAAAAAGTTGCCCGTTCCATCAAGATCATGGAAATCAAACACGCCGTGATCACCTCCGTGGACAGGGATGACCTTAAGGACATGGGATCCATTATTTGGGGCGAAACGGTCAAGGCGATACGGCGCATGAACCCGGAAACCACCCTGGAAACCCTGATCCCTGACTTTCAGGGGATAGGAAGGCATCTGGATCGCATTCTGGAGGTGGCTCCCGAGGTGATTTCCCACAACATGGAGACGGTTCGGCGCCTGACCCGGGAAGTGCGCATCCAGGCCAAATACGATCGTAGCCTGGGGGTGCTGAGATACCTTAAGGAGCATGGGGCCAACCGCACCAAATCAGGCATCATGCTGGGGTTGGGTGAGGAGGAAAACGAAGTGATCCAAACCCTGGAAGATCTCAGGGAAGCCCGGGTAGATGTAGTGACCATCGGACAGTACCTGCAGCCCTCCAGGAAGCATCTTCCCGTAAAAGCCTTTATTACACCTGATCAATTTGACAAGTACCGTGAAATTGGACTTGAAATGGGCTTTCGCCATGTAGAGAGCGGTGCACTGGTGCGCTCCTCCTACAAGGCCCATAAGCACATCCACTGAGGAATAAGGCTCCAATGACACTGCCGCCATGAAACGCATTACCCTGGGCATTAACGGATTCGGAAGGATTGGCCGCACCCTTTTTCGCTTACTGGACCGGGAACCGGGAATCCATGTGCGCCTTGTCAACGACCTTGCCGACCCCACTACCCTGGCCCATTTGCTAAAATATGACAGCATTCATGGGGTGTTTTCCAAATCCCCGAAAGCGGGATCAGATTATTTCGAGATCGGGTCAGAACGAACCCTGGTCACGCGCTTTGAGGACCCGGGAGAAATTCCCTGGAAAGAAGCCGGTGTAGATCTGGTTATAGAAGCCACAGGACGGTTCAAGACACGGGAGTCGCTGGAAAAACACCTGCGCGCTGGTGCGCCCAAAGTGCTGCTGTCTGCCCCACCTGATGAGGATACCATTCCAATGATCGTCTACGGCATCAACCATCAAACCCTGGCTGCGGGTGACTTGATTTTCAGCAATGCTTCCTGTACCACCCACAACGCCGCTCCCATGATTCAAATTTTGGACGAGCTCTGTGGAATACAACAGGCATACATCACGACAGTGCATTCGTACACCTCAGACCAAAGCCTGCACGATCGTCCCCATCGGGACCTCAGAAGGGCCAGGGCTGCTGCCCATTCCATTGTCCCAACTACCACTGGGGCTGCCAAGGCATTGACCCGTATTTTTCCACATCTGGCACCGGTTATTGGGGGCTGTGGGATCCGTGTCCCCGTGCCCAATGGCTCGCTTACCGATATCACGGCCAATGTGCGTAAACCTGCTAGTATTCAGGAAATTAATGCTACATTTAGGGAATTTTCTGAAAATCGTTTGAAAAACGTCCTGCAATTCACCGAAGATCCGATTGTTTCCATCGATATTAACAATAGTTGTTACTCCTGCACGTTTGATTCTCAGATGACTTCGGTCATTGGGACCATGGTCAAGGTGATCGGATGGTACGACAACGAGACCGGATATAGCAGCCGCATGGTCGATACGATAAAATGGCTGGCTGAAAAAGAGCATATTTGAAAAGGCGGTTCAGACATATCATACTGATACTGACAGGCATGTTGATAACGTGTTCTGCAGATTTCCTGTGGGCTCAGGGGGACAACCTGCTAGACCCTGAACTCACGACTTATCTCTCCTCTGCCAGGGCGTATAAGAACCAGGACAAGACCGTATTGGCCCAGAATGAACTTGGCAAGGCCAAAGAATGGGCAGAAGAAAACGAGGATACCCAGGGAGCCATCGACACCTATCTGATGTTCGCGGAATTGTATCTGGATATGGAGTTGGAGGAAATGGCTGAGAACTATTTCAATCAAAGCTCAAGGCTTCTCGACAACATCGAATATCCCACCGGACAGGCAAATAATTACTACATAGAGGCAAGGTTGATCTACAGCAGCGGAAATTCCTTTATGGCCCTCGATGCCCTCAAAAAGGCCAAGGAAGCGAACAACGATCGGAATTTGCTCAACCGCATCACCCTTCTGGAAGGGATCATTTACACGGGTCTGCCCAATACGAGGGAAGAGGCTATTACACGTTTCAACGCCCTCCGGGAAAATACCGACCCTTATGAAAAGGACCATCTAAAGACAGAAGCCCATCTTGCCCTTGCCAAGTTATATGCCGAGCAGGGGGAAAACCAGAACGCCATTCAAAATGGTGAAGAAGCTATGAAGTTGGCGCTCACCAATGAATTCTCCAAAGAGTATTACCAGGCCACCCGATTGCTGGCGGACCTTTACGAACAAACCGGACAGTACCGACTGGCAATGCAACCCTTCAAAGTGCTGTTGCAGCTCAGAGATTCCCTTTATAACGCCGACAACAAGCTGGCCGAGTTGGAAAGCACCGATGAAGTCCACTATCGAAATCTGACCAATCAGATCGCAAAACTGGAGGAAGAGAAGGAGGACCTTAGCGCCTCTGCGAACCGCTCTGAAATCACGGCTATCCTTACCTCGGGATTCCTGACCATCATTTCCTTGTTGGCGGTTTCCCTCTACAGGAACAACCAGATCAAGCTAAAGACGAATGATTTGCTGCAGACCAAGAACCGGGAGCTCCAGAACGCAAGGGATGCAGCGGTGCAGGCCATGGAAGCCAAGACCAATTTCCTATCAACGGTGAGCCATGAACTCCGCACCCCATTGTATGCGGTAACCGGACTGACGCATTTGCTCCTTGAGGAAAATCCCAAAAAGAATCAGCTGGAACATCTGAAATCCCTTAAGTTTTCGGGGGATTACCTGCTTAATTTTATCAATGATATCCTCCAGATCAACAAAATTGATGCGGACAAGCTGGAGCCTTTGGAAATGGAGTGCAACCTTCATAAGGTCCTGAATGAGGTCCTTAACGGACTGCAACAGGCCGCCAAGGATCAACGCAACGAACTGATCCTGGATTATGACCCCCAAATACCCTCTCACCTGATGAGTGACCCGGTCAAACTTTCCCAGGTGTTTATGAACCTGGTAGGAAATGCCCTTAAATTCACCCGGGAAGGGGAAGTGGTGGTCATTGCCAAACTGCTCAAAAGGGAAGGGGAATTCGCCCATATTTACTTCGAAGTCAGGGATAACGGCATCGGTATTGATAAGGAACGCCAGGCCACCATTTTTGACAGTTTTGAACAGGGATCCATTCAAATCAACCGGGAATACGGCGGAACAGGCCTGGGTCTGACCATCGTTAAAAGCCTGCTGGGGCTATTTGGCAGTAAAATCAATTTGGAAAGCGAACCGGGTAAGGGAAGTGCATTCTTCTTTGAGCTCAAAATGAAATGCAAAGATCATCTGGTAGATGATATCCCCTTTGAGATCTCTCCCAAGGACTACCGGTATGAGGGACTGCATGTACTGGTTGTAGAGGATAATAAGATCAATCAGGTCATCACTAAGAAGATGCTCGCCAAGAAAGAGATCACTTGCGATATCGCCAATAACGGTACTGAAGCGGTTCAGCTGGCCCGGGCCAATGAATACGACGGTATCCTCATGGATATACACATGCCTGGGATCAGTGGAGTCGAGGCCACGGAAGAGATTCGCAAATTTGATTCAGACACCCCAATTATTGCGCTGACGGCCATATCGCTGGATGACAGCCTCGAAGCTTTCTACGCCGCGGGCTGCAACGACGTGGTTACCAAGCCCTTCAAGCCCGAATTGTTTTACGAAAAGATTGGGGAGAATATCGTGGAGCACAAGATGCGAAAGTCATTGTCTTAAAACTCACTCAGGAGCCCCTTCATCACCGCCTCATCGGAGGGCTGAAAACAATGCCTTACCGGGAGTACCCATACATCAGGCAGCTTCCCTTCCAGGCGGGTAGCATCTTTTTCAGTTGTCAGAATAGGGTGCCGTTTGCCCAGCCTGTTGAGCTCCGCCTCCGTAAAGCTGTGGTGATCCCTGAACCTAAGGTGTTCAAAATGAAGGCCAAGATCGCGGAGATGCGCCAATAAGGGCTCTGGCCTCGCTATCCCGGTTACTACGGTAAGCGTCTGGCTTCGAAGCCGATCCATGGATATAGTTTCCCCATTAAGGTCCGTTGGATCTGAATAGCCCAGGGAGGCGAAGGCAAGCTCCTGTCCGTCCTTGAGATCGAGCAAATTTCGTATCCGGTCCCGCTCGGCCAGCGGTAGCGCTTGTGGACATTTGGTGACCACTACCAGATCTGCCCGACGGGCCTGAGAGCGGTGATCCCTCAGGTTTCCCGCAGGAAGGTAGGCCTCCAGGGGGTACAATTCATCATATGCGGTTAACAGGACTGAGCGAAACGGACGAACTTTCCGATGCTGGAAACCGTCATCCAGCAGGATGAGTTCAGGGTTTGTTTCCCTTAGCAGGGTTTCGATACCCCGCTGTCGGTCGGCATCTACCGCTACAATGGCCTGTGGGTACTTCCGTGCGATCTGAAGGGGTTCGTCTCCCAATTGGGCTACTGTACTGCCGGGGTGGGCGAGCTGAAAACCCTTGCTTTTGCGCCGATAACCGCGGCTCAGGACGGCAACGCGTTTTTCGGGAAGCAATTGGGAAAGCAACCACTCGACCATCGGTGTTTTCCCACTACCACCCGTGCTCAGGTTCCCAACGCAGAGGATGGGAATATCGTATGCCTTTGAGGAAAACCAGCCCCAGTCGTAGAACTTATTCCGAAGATAGACCACACCTCCATAAATCAAGGACAACGGCCAGCCCAGATTTCGCAACCACTTCATGGGAGCGAAAATAGTTAATTATATTTGAGGCCACTCATAAACCGAAGGACATGACTGTTACCGAAATCACTTCCATCCTGGAGGAACTGGCCCCTCTGCCACTGGCAGAAGAATTTGACAATGTGGGACTCCTGGTGGGAAATGCTTCCATGGAAGTGACCGGGATCCTGATAACCCTGGATACCCTGGAAGAAGTGGTGGAGGAAGCCATCGACCGCAAGTGCAACCTCATCATCAGCTTTCACCCTATCCTCTTCAAGGGCCTGAAGCGCATTACCGGTGCTACCTACGTAGAACGGGTGGTGACCCGGGCCATTGAAAACCGCATCGCCATCTACAGCATGCATACAGCCCTGGACAATGTCCCCGGAGGGGTCAGCGGAAAGATGTGCCAGGTGCTCGGCCTGCAAAAAACACGCATTTTAATGCCCCGCAGCGGGATGATCAAGAAACTCGTGACCTACGTACCGGAAGAAGCCAGGGACACCCTGCTCGAAAAACTGTTCACAGCGGGAGCGGGCCACCTGGGAAATTACAGTCATTGCAGCTTTGTATCCCCCGGAACCGGGAGTTACCTGCCTGAGGACGGGGCAAAACCTGCCGTAGGTACTCCTGGCAACCTGGAGCGGGCAGCTGAAGCACAGATCCATATCACCTACCGGGCTGACCGGGAAGGGGCTGTCCTGAATGCGCTATTCGAACACCATCCCTATGAAGAAGTGGCCTATGAAGTAACCACCCTGGAAAACCGATATGACCATACGGGGATGGGAATGATAGGGGAACTGCCTGAGCCCATGGCCGGAAGGGACTTTCTAAAACTTCTGAGCACCCGGTTCAATTGCCCTTGCATTCGCCATACCAGGCTACCCGATACACCGTTGAAAAGCGTGGCGGTCCTGGGGGGAAGTGGTGCATTTGCCATTGGGGCGGCCCGAGCCGCCGGAGCAGATATTTTGATCACCGCAGATGTGAAATACCACCAGTTCTTCCAGGCGGAGGGACAACTGGTGATTGCCGATATAGGACACTATGAAACTGAGCAGTTTACAAAAAACCTTTTGGCCGAATATCTTAGCGAAAAAATTCCTAATTTTGCAATCTCTTTATCCGAGACAAAAACCAATCCGATCAACTATTTCTAAATATGGCAGCAAAGACAGAAGTTAGTGTAGAAGAAAAGCTGAGAGCCCTTTATGACCTCCAACTCATCGACTCAAGGGTGGATGAAATCCGCAATGTGCGAGGTGAACTGCCACTGGAGGTTCAGGACCTGGAAGACGATGTTCAGGGCCTTAAAACAAGGATTGACAAGCTCAAGACGGATACCGAAACGATCAACTACGAGATCACGGCAAAGAAGAACATGATTGAAGAGGCCAAAGCCCTCATCAAGAAATATAGCGAGCAACAGAAAAATGTGCGCAACAGCCGTGAATTCAACTCTCTGGCCAAGGAAGTCGAGTTTCAGGACCTGGAAATTCAGCTGGCCGACAAGCACATCAAGGAATTCAAGGCACAGATCGAGCAGAAAAAAGAGCTGATCAACAATACCAAGGAGCAGTTGGGGGAACGCGAATCCCACCTAAAGCACAAAAAAGGAGAACTGGATGCCATTCTGGCGGAAACCGAGAAAGAAGAGAAGGCACTGATCAAGAAGTCTGAAGAATTCGAAAAAATCATCGAAGACCGATTGCTGAATGCCTATAAGCGTATTCGCCACCGCGTAAAGAACGGCCTTGCCGTAGTCCCCGTAGAACGGGGAGCTTCTGGAGGTTCCTTCTTCACGATTCCTCCACAGGTACAGGTGGAAATCGCTTCCCGCAAAAAGATCATCACCGATGAGCATAGCGGGCGTATCCTCGTTGATCCTGCCCTGGCCGATGAAGAACAGCAAAAAATGCAGGAAGTCTTCGAAGGGCTGAAATAAAATACGGACGTCTGGTCTGAGAATGAATCCCGGGGGTATCCCGGGATTTTTTTATGCCTCGTAGGTTTCGATCAGCTGAAGGATCCGATCAGTGACCTCGGGTTGGTCCCAACGATTTTCCAGGTCCGGCATCCTCATCACTTCCTTCATGATGGCCTCCTGACGATCTCCTATTTCCAAAGCTTCCGCATAGGGTCTCTCCGAAAAGGTTACCCTCGAGTAGGCAGGAATCCATTTTTCCGGATATTGTTCTGCAAAATGCCTTTCGATCTTCTTCTGGAGCAGGAACTCGGGATCAGCGGTCCGGTCACTCATTTCGACAAAATTGCGATAACTCAGTTCGGCAATGGCATCAGCATTTGGCTTGCGCCGTTGCTGGTATTGCTGGAAGATCCTTTCCCAGTCGTCCTGATGTTCCTCCATAAGGCTTACCAGGACTGAGATATCCTCAAATCCCGCATTCATCCCCTGACCGAAGAAAGGTACTACGGCATGGGCAGAATCTCCAACGAGGGCCACCTTGTCCCAGTAGGTCCAGGGAAAACACTTTATGGTTACCAGGGCACTGGTGGGGTTTTTGGCAAAATCACCCGCCAGATTTTCGATATCCTGCATCACACTTGGAAAATACCGGGAGAAAAACGCCCGGGTGTCTTCCCTGGTCTTTAGGTTTTCAAATGAAACAGGCCCCTCAAAGGGAAGAAAAAGCGTACAGGTAAAACTGCCATCGAGGTTGGGCATGGCAATGAACATGAACTTTCCCCTGGGCCAGATATGGAAGGAATGTTTATCGAGTTTATGACTGCCGTCCGGATTCGGGGGAATGGTCAGTTCCTTATACCCCACATCGATGAAATCCTGGGAATAGTCAAAACGGCTCCTCCGCTGCATTTTGTGTCGGACCCGTGAGAAGGCTCCGTCACAACCGAAGATGTGATCAAACCGATAGGACTCCCAGGTTCCTTTTTCCGTCTCCCCCGTATAGAGGGTAGCCGTGGGCAGATCTACATCCCAGACCTTTTCTTCAAAGCGGAAGGCCACTCCCTCGGCCTCTGCCAGGTCTATCATTTTTCGGTTGAGCACCCCCCGTGATATAGACCAGATCGCCTCACCTTCCTTCCCGTATTTCTGATAATAAACCGGCTTGTCCACCACATGCATCGCTCGCTGGTAGAGCGGGATTCCGATACTCCGAACCTCCTCCCCTATGCCTATTCGCTCAAGCGCACGCCATCCACGATCGCTCATCGCCAGGTTAATGGAACGGCCCGAAAATTCCACAGTACGGATATCAGGTCTCCTGTCGAACACCGTTACCCGATGCCCCGCCTTGCGGAGATATAGCGACAGCAGTGCCCCGACCAGTCCGGAACCGACCACCGCCACGTTTTTTGGGGTTTGCGACATACCTGAAATTTCGATAAGACCATAAAGGTAGTGAAATCAGCACTTTCAGGGGCCCCCTCCGGATTTAGGGAAATGCTAACAGTATTTTGTTTATCATTTATGTAATTTTGTTAAACATTATGATGAAAGCCCATTTACCTCACAAAACATGTCCGGTCTGCCGGCGTCCCTTCTCCTGGCGCAAGAAGTGGGAATTGAACTGGGACCAGGTAACCTATTGCAGCCGCAGGTGCCGGAGCATGAAGAATTTCCGACAAGCTGCTCGCAAAGGTGTTCCATCAACCTATAGAAGCAACCCATGAAGACTTACCTGCACTGGTTTAGAAACGATTTAAGGCTAGAGGACAATTTCTCCCTTTCCCAGGCCTGCCTGGCCGATCGGGTAGTGAGCGTCTACTGTTTTGACCCCCGCCAATTTGAGCATGATGCCCTGGGATTCCCACGCACCGGGCCATTCAGAGCCCAGTTCTTAAGGGAAACCGTCATGGATCTTCAGCGCCAGCTGAGGCAAAAGAACATTCCGCTGTTTATAGCTTATGATCTGCCCGAGAAAGTTATCCCCCAACTGGTCTCCCGGTTCGGGGTTCAGGAAATCCACACCCAAAAGGAATGGACGCGGGATGAAGTCCTGGTCCGGGATGCCGTGGCACAGCTGCTACCCGTGGAAGTCCACCTGCATGAACACTACGACCAGTTCCTTTTCCATCCTTCTGAAGTGCCCTTTGAATCCCTGGAGGAGATCCCAGAGGTTTTTACCCGTTTCCGAAAGGGGTGTGAACGCAAATCCAGGGTGCGGCCCTGTCTTCCGGCACCCGAAAAACGTCCGGATGCCGCCTGGATCGAGCCCAGGATCGAAATACCCGAACCCTACCAACTCACCCAGTACCCCCGGGAACCGGATCAAAGATCAGCTTTTCCCTTCAAGGGTGGGAGCACCGCGGCCTGGGAACGGCTGAATGCCTATTTCTGGGAAGATCACCGGCTGCGTTATTACAAAAAGACCCGAAATGGTTTGGTGGGAACGGACTACAGTTCCAAGTTCTCCCCCTGGCTGGCCCTTGGAGCCCTGTCTGCCCGGCAGATCTATCACGAGGTAAAACGATTTGAAGAAGAGGTAATCCGCAATCAGGATACCTATTGGATGGTCTTCGAATTGATTTGGAGGGATTACTTTAAATACATTTCCCTGAAGCACGGAAACCGAATTTTTCAGCTCGGGGGGATTCATGGCCAGGAGGTTCCTGCCGGCCGTTCCAAAGACCTGCTGCACCGATGGATAGAAGGCCGGACGCCGAATGATTTCGTCAATGCCAATATGCTGGAGCTTGCCCATACCGGCTGGATGAGCAACCGGGGAAGGCAGAACGTAGCCAGCTACTGGGCCCGGACCTTAAAGCAGGACTGGCGCATCGGGGCTGCCTATTTTGAGAGCATGCTGCTGGATTACGATGTTCACAGCAACTGGGGGAACTGGATGTACAACAGCGGTGTGGGGAACGACCCCAGGAACCGTACCTTCAACCCGGACCTGCAGGCCTCTCGCTACGACTCCAAAGGACAGTTCAGGCGGCTCTGGCTTCAACCCTCCCTGTTTGAGCACGAGATCGGATGAAGACCCTGAGACTTGTTTTGGGGGACCAGCTGAACAAGCGTCACAGCTGGTTTGAACAACCCCGGCAGGATGTGATCTACCTGATGGCGGAAATGCGGCAGGAGACCGATTACGTCACCCATCATATCCAAAAAGTGGTTGCCTTCTTTTTATCCATGCGCACCTTTTCGGACGAGCTTAGGGAGGATGGGCATCAGGTCCTTTACCTTCGGATTTCCGACCCCGAAAACCCCCAAAACCTCCCCGAATTGATCCGTAAAACCATCCGACAGGAATCCATTGAGCGGTTTGAATACCAACTGCCAGATGAATACAGGCTGGACAGGCAACTGGAAGAGTTGTGCAACGGGCTATCCATCCCTACTGAAGTATACGACACAGAGCATTTCTACACTTCACGGGAGGAGCTGGCCGCTTTCTTCAAAGGCAAGAAGCAACTGCTCATGGAATCCTTCTATCGAATGATGCGCAAGAAACATGGGGTGCTGATGGATGGGTCACAACCCGTTGGCGGCCAGTGGAATTACGACCGGCAAAACCGGAAAACCTGGAAAGGGACCCCTGCCATACCCGGGGAATTCATCAGTGAAAAGGATGTGAGCGGCATTGTTGAAGAAATCCGGGAAGCAGGTGTCGAGAGCCTCGGGTCCATAGACCCGGAACATTTTAACTGGACGACTTCATCAGCAGAGGCCCGGGCCCTGCTGCAATACTTCTGCCAAAAGCTCCTGCCCCACTTCGGGGATTATCAGGACGCCATGCATACGGAGGAACGCTACCTCTTTCACTCCCGGATCTCCTTCGCCCTGAACGCCAAACTGATCGGGCCCAAAGAAGTGGTCAATACCGTAGAGTCCTACTATCGCAGCCATAAGGAGCAGCTGCACATCTCAGAAGTCGAAGGGTTCGTGCGCCAGATCCTGGGATGGAGGGAATACATGCGGGGGATCTACTGGAAGGAGATGCCTGCATACTCAAAGAAAAATTCGTTGGAGAACCAACGGCCTTTACCGGATTTCTTCTGGACCGGAAAAACCGGTATGAACTGCCTCCGCAAGACGATCACCCAAAGTCTGGAAACAGCCTATGCCCATCACATACAACGGCTAATGATCACCGGGAACTACGCCTTGCTGGCCCAGGTCCACCCCGATGAAGTGGATCGCTGGTACCTTGGGATCTATGCGGACGCAGTGGAGTGGGTGCAGCTTCCCAATACCCGGGGCATGAGTCAATTTGCCGATGGAGGGATCGTTGGGACCAAACCCTATGTAAGCTCAGCCAACTACATCCATAAGATGAGCAATTACTGCAGGGACTGCCAATACGATCCCAAAAAACGGGTTGGACCCGGGGCCTGCCCGTTCAATGCACTGTACTGGAATTTCCTTCATGAAAAAAGGGAACAGCTATCCGCTAATCCGCGTATGGGAATGATGTACCGCCTGCTAAACAAGAAAGATCCCGAAGAACTCAATGCGCTTTGTGAGCGGGCCGCCGAGATCATTGAAAATCCCGGAGATTTTTGAACCACTTCGAATGTCATGGCCCTTCAGGGGCAACGACTCAGACCGGTCGTACGAGCGAGCGGATTATTCCAGGATGGCATCCACAATGCCGTATTCCACGGATTCCTGTGCATCCATCCAGTAGTCCCGGTTGAAGTCCTTCATGATCTTCTCGAAGGGCTGATCGCAGTTTTCTGCCAGGATGCGCGCTCCGATTTCGCGCGTCTTTAAGATCTCACGTGCCTGGATCTCGATGTTGGAAGCCTGTCCCTGGGCACCTCCACTGGGTTGGTGGATCATTACACGGGCATGCGGCTGCACAAAGCGACGTCCCTTCTTGCCCACAGAGAGCAAGATGGATCCCATGGAGGCAGCCAGGCCCGTACAAACCGTGGACACCGGGCTTTTGAGCGCGGTAATGGTATCGTAGATAGCAAATCCGGAAGTCACATATCCCCCGGGGCTATTGATCATCAACTGAATTTCTTCGTTGTTCTGGAGATCCAGATATAAAAGCCTGTCGATGACATGCTTGGCGGAATCATCATCAACCATCCCCCAAAGGAACACCTTGCGTTCCTTCAGCATGGCGTTGTCGATCATCTCCTGTACCTTACCTTTTTCTGCACTCATAAAGCGATTGTGATTAGACGCCAAAAATACACAATTTTGAGGATTCCCTCCATGGGCCATCTCCGAATATCCGCGGAATCTGAACCCGCTTAAAAAGTGCGTATCTTTGAAAAAAATTGAAGATGATTAGATTTTTTATCCTACTTGGACTGGTCCTGATAACGGCTGGAAGCTGTAAAGAGGCACCCAAAACAACCCAAAAGTCTCCCGCACCGGAAGAAGCCGCAAAAAGCCTCCTGGAAAAACTGGCAGACAAACACGGATTTGAAAACTGGAAGGACGTCAGCAGCATCAGCTTTACCTTCAATGTCGATCGGGACACCTTGCATATAGAGCGCTCCTGGATATGGGAGGTTCGGGAGAACCGGGTAACAAGGATTTCGCCTACCGACACGGTGAGCTACCTGCGTTCTGAAGTGGACTCTACCCTGGCCAGGACGGATGCCACCTTTATCAACGACAAATACTGGTTTCTGGCGCCATACCAGTGGGTGTGGGACGCAGAGAGCTTCTCCCACACCTATGAGGAAAAGGCCCTTGCACCCATCTCGGGGGACTCCATGCCCAGGCTGACGATCGTCTACGGACAGGAAGGGGGATATACGCCCGGTGACGCCTATGATTTCTACCTTGGGGAAGACTCCCTGGTCAGGGAATGGGTATTCCGTCGCGGGAATCAGCCGGAACCGTCCGTAACCACCACCTGGGAAGGATATGAGGAGATAGGGGGATTAATGCTGGCGACAAGCCATCAGAACGCCGAAGGCAGCTTTAAAATCTCCTTCACAGGGATTTCGGTGGACTAGCCTCTCAGTCCGAAGTTCTCCTGCCCACGATAAACGTAGCTAAAAAGACAAAGACCGCAGCGCCCAGCAGAACCGCAAAGGTAGTGGTGAGCTGGAAATGTTCTCCCAGGTAACCCAGTACAGGGGGGGCCAACAGGAATCCGGTATAACCCGTCCCGGCTATAAAGGCCACGCCCTGGGCAGCTTCCACCCCCTTGATGTTCCCGCCAATCCTGAAAAGTTCCGGGATGATGACCGAAAAGCCGAGCCCGATCAGGGAAAATCCGAGCAGTGCCATTGCCGTACCCGTGCTCAGGACACTTACATATCCCACAACTGCGATCAAGCTCCCCAGGGTAACAATACGCACGGAGCCAATACGAGTACTGATACTGTCTCCCAGAAAGCGTCCCAGGGTCATGGTCGTGGAAAAGGCCAGAAAACCGGCACCGATCAAAAACTCAGGCGCCTGGCTGATTTCCCTGAGATAAAGTCCGCTCCAGTCCACTATGGCACCCTCTCCTCCCATTACGATAAACGATATCAGACCAAGCAGGAACAGCGGTCGCAATAGCTTCAGGCTGAAACCCTCCTTTTCTACCGGCACCGCGGTAATGGAAAAGTATTGTTTCCGGAAACGCAAATTGATCAGGAACACCAGTAAAATGACCCCGCCCATATGCAGGGCAGGATTCCCGATGGGCACGATCAAAAAACTCCCAAGACCTGCCAGTACTCCACCGAGGCTAAAAAAGCCGTGTGCTGCAGACATGAATTTCTCATTGTCTGACTTTTCAATTTCGGTCACCAGGGTATTCATGGCAATATCAGTGATCCCATTACTCGCTCCAAAGAAGAACAGGGCTGCCATAAGCGTATAATAACTGGGGGCTACCAGGGGGAAAAAGGCAAACAGACTACTGAATACCACCCCATACCAGGTAGCCCTCCCCACTCCGAGACGGTTGATCAGTCGCGGGGCAAGGGGAAAGATTGCAAAAATGCCGAGGGAGAGAAAAAATATGGCGAATCCCAGCTTTGCCTTATCAATCCCGAGCTGCTCTTTCACCGTCGGGATATAAATGGCCCAGGTTCCAAACCACATGTTCAGGCTTGCAAAGACCCAGGCAGGACCAAAGTACCTCGGATTGGACAGGATAAGCCTTAGTGATTTCATTCAGGGGTCCGTTTTTCTTGGGCAGCAAGATAGATCAGGAATGCGGATCTATCGCTTAGCTAGTGGCTTTTTCCAAAATTCCTTTTTTAAGGATCTGCCCAAAGTGGTACATATCCGAATAAGAACAATAGAAGGGGGCGGGAGCGAGCCGGATCACATTGGGTTCCCTCCAGTCAGTAATAACCCCGTTTTGCATCAGATAGTCAAAAAGGGGACGTCCCTCCCCATGCAGGAAAACAGATAGCTGGCATCCCCTGGCCTGCTCAGGGGTGATGATCTCAAAGGTGCTTTCCACCTCCTTATCAATCTCCCGCAACACGAATTCCAAATAAGAAACAATCCGTTCCCTTTTGGCTATAAGGGCTTCCATGCCAACCTCATCAAAGAGTTCCAGGGATGCGAGGTAGGGTGCCAGGGCCAGGACAGGGGCGTTGCTGAGCTGCCAAGCATCCGCGGAATCAATCGGATCGAATTCCGGCTGCATCAGGAACCGGGTTTCCTTTTTGGTGCCCCACCATCCTTCAAATCGGGGAATATGGGTGTCTGTGAGGTGTTTTTCGTGTATAAAAGCCCCTGCGGCATTTCCCGGGCCGCTATTCATGTATTTGTAACTGCACCAGGCTGCGAAATCGACGTGCCAGTCGTGCAGGGCCAGATAAACATTCCCGGCCGCATGAGCCAGGTCCCAGCCAACCATTGCACCAGCTCCTTTTGCGGCTTTGGTGATTTCCTCCATGTCCAGCACCTGTCCGTTGTAATAATTCACGCCCCCCATAAGAAGCAGGGCAAGCTCACCGGCATTCGCATCAATGGTTTCAAGGATGTCTTCCGTTCTCCAGTGGTGTTCCCCCGGACGTTTACGGACCTCAATAAGGGCTTCAGCAGGATCATACCCGT
>CBFCWO010000042.1:0-23418 GCA_965601625.1 uncultured Flavobacteriaceae bacterium
GGCACCCTGCAGGATGGTGGATCCCCCCACATGGGATGTGCAAAACAATGCTGTACAACCCTTTTCAATACCCCCGACCCAATGAGGAAAGTAGTTTCCCTGGGAATCCTGGACGCCCTGGACAAAAAGACCTATCTGTTTGAAGCCACCCCGGACATCGCAACTCAAATGTCCCTTCTAAAGGAATCGGCTTCCTTTGAAACGCAAACCACACCTGACGGAATCTTTATTACCCATGCCCACATCGGGCATTATGCCGGCCTTATGTTCCTCGGCCGCGAATCCATGAATGCTGAAGCGGTACCAGTATACGCCATGCCCCGCATGCGGCAATTCCTTTCCTCCAATGGCCCCTGGGATCAGCTGGTCCGTTTGCAAAACATCGTGCTGAAACCCATTTCCGAAGATGCCGGCATAGCACTTTCCTCAGGCATTAAGGTCGTTCCTTTCACGGTTCCCCATCGGGATGAATATTCCGAGACCGCGGGCTTCGAGATCTCCGGCCCTGAAAAGCAGGTCCTTTTTATTCCCGACATCGATAAGTGGGACCGGTGGGAGGTTTCCCTGGCCGAGAGGCTGACTGAGGTGGACTTCGCCTTTCTCGATGCAACATTCTTCGATGCAGCAGAGATCGGCTATCGGGATATCAAAGAAATTCCGCATCCTTTTGTTGTTGAGACCATGAAATTGCTTGAAGCCCTGCCCGCAGGCTTAAAAAACAAGGTTTACTTCATCCATCTGAACCACACCAACCCCCTTTTGGACCCAAAAAGCGATGCCGCCCAAAAAGTGTTGGCGGCAGGATTCCGGATAGCACGGGTAGGGGATCGCTTTAAGCTTTAGACCATGACTGTGGATGATCTCAAAGGGCAGCTGGAGGAGGCGTTTGATTTGCGCATCGAACGGCTCTCCCGGGCAACGGGTGGCGACATCGCAGATTCCTATCTCGTAAAAACAAAAAGCCAGCAATTCTTTGCAAAATTCATGGGCCATTCCAGGGGGCTGGATATGCTGAAGGCCGAAGCAGAAGGTTTACAGGCCATCAAAAAAAGCCAGGCTTTGAAGGTCCCAAACGTCATTGGATGTGCTTCGATGGATTCCGGGGGCTGCCTGTTGCTGGAATACATTCCCACAGGACCTGGAACTGAAGGTTCTTACGAAGCCCTGGGCAGGGGTCTGGCCCAAATGCACCAGCAAACCGCTGAGCAGTTCGGGTGGCACCGGTCCAACTATATCGGCAGCCTTCCCCAGGAAAACACACCACATATAAGCTGGGCCGATTTTTACACCCGCTGCCGTCTGATGCCCCAATATACCCTGGCCTTAAACAAAGGGTTGTTGGCCCCTGAAGAAGTTCCGGATGCCCGGCTCATGACTTCCCAGATCAGCCGCCTGATGCCGGAGGTAAAGCCCGCGTTGCTGCACGGGGACCTCTGGAGTGGCAATTATCTGATTTCCACAGACGGCAGCCCATATCTGATCGACCCCTCGGTACATTTCGGCCACGGGGAGGTGGATCTTGCCATGTCCCTCCTCTTTGGCGGATTTCCATCCCATTTCTATGACGCCTACTTTGAAGTGACCCCAAAGCTTGACGGGTTCGAGGCGCGGGTAGCCCTGTACCAGCTTTACTACCTGCTGGTCCACCTCAACCTGTTTGGCCGGGCCTATTACAGTCGTGTTCTTGAAATCGGATCTCGGTTTTTCCGGGCTTAAACGGTCCCTGTTCGAATTCAGCGGATTTTTCTACATTTAAGGAAACGGGATGCACTATGCTGTCAAACGATTTCCGATTTCCGATTTGTTTCCTGCTGCTTTCCGGTCTGCTTCTCTGCTGCAAAAACAATTCCACCGGCGATGAAAAAGAAGTTGCCTGGCATAAAACCTGGTCGCATTATCTGGGGGATCCCGGCCGTTCGCATTACACCACCCTGAATGGCTTCAGCCCGGAAAATGTCGATCGCCTGGAGGTTGTCTGGGAGCAGGAGCTTCCTGACGCCGGGCAAATGCAGATGAATCCGATTGTCGTGGATAGTGTTTTGTATGGGGTGACCGCCGCACTGCGGGCCTTCGCCCTGGATGCCCGCACCGGGGAGCGCCTGTGGGTCTTTGGGGATTCCTTAAAGGTCTGGCATTCCACAAGCCGGGGGGTGAGTTATTGGGAGGAAGGCAAAGACAAGCGCATCTTCTATACCCTGGGGGCCGATTTGTGGTCGCTGGACGCCCTTTCGGGCAAACCGGTTCCCTCCTTTGGCGATGGAGGCAAGATCGATCTCCGTTCAGGAATGCCCGCTTCTGCCCGTGACAAATTCGTCATCTCGAATACCCCGGGCACTATTTTTAAGAACCTTATCATCATGCCTTTACGCGTGGCGGAAAGTGCGGGTGCGGCCCCTGGAGACATCATGGCCTTTGACGTCCGAACCGGAAAGCTCGCCTGGAGTTTCCATACCATCCCCCACCCCGGAGAAATTGGACATGAAACCTGGGAAGATCCGAACACTTATCTGAATAAAAGTGTTGGTGGGGCGAACAACTGGGCAGGAATGGCCCTGGACACCGAGCGCGAGATCCTCTATGTCCCAACCGGATCCGCTGCTCCGGATTTCTACGGAGGGGATCGGAAGGGTCAGAACCTTTTTGCAAACAGCCTGTTGGCCCTGGATGCCAATACCGGGGAACGCCTCTGGCATTTTCAATTCACCCATCACGATCTCTGGGATCGCGATCCGCCTGCCCCACCAAATCTGCTAACGGTGACCCACAAGGGCGAACGCATCCCGGCTGTGGCACAAGTTACCAAACAAGGATATGTCTTCCTTTTCGATCGGCGCTCCGGGGAGCCCCTCTTCGATATAGAGGAAATCCCCTTCCCCCCATCTGATTTGACTGGGGAAACCGCCTGGACCACCCAGCCCATCCCCGTAAAACCCCCTCCTTTTGCCCGGCAGTCACAGGAGCTTACCGTGGAAGATCTGAGCCCCTTTGCTCCGAACCAGGAGGAGATCAAAAATTTGTTTCAATCCGCAGACCGAAGGCAATACCGGCCCCCGGGGCTTGATCCGGTTTTGCTCTTGCCCGGATATGATGGTGGGGCGGAATGGGGAGGCGCGGGAGCCGATCCTGAAAACGGGATCCTCTATGTAAACTCCAACGAAATGGCCTGGTTCCTGCAAATGCTGCCAGCTGAAAATTCCACAGCCTCAAGCCCGGGGGAAGGTGTCTACCAGAAATACTGCGTTATCTGCCATCAGGCAGACCGGGCGGGTGTTCCGGCAAGCGGCTATCCTTCCCTGATCGATCTTGGAGATCGCCTCTCCCGCGCAGAAACAGACCATTTGCTTACCCGAGGGAAAGGCATGATGCCCGGGTTCCCTCAACTTTCAGACACAGAGAAAGCGGCCCTTTTGTCTTTTCTGCTGGAAACGGAATCAAAAAACGAAGTGGCAGAACCAGGGATAACGGACATCGAAACCCCTGCGGTCCCTTTTGAACACCGCGGATATCACAAGTTTTTGGATGCAAATGGGCTCCCTGCTATATCCCCGCCCTGGGGCACCCTTCACGCCATTGATATGAACGAAGGGGAGTTCCTTTGGAGTGTTCCCCTGGGAGATACCCCCGGGCTGCAGAAAACCGTAAGCACGCCCACAGGAACTGAGAATTACGGAGGTCCAGTGATCACAGAAAACGGATTGTTGTTCATCGCTGCCACCAAAGATGGTTTCTTCAGGGCCTATGACCGGCACACAGGAGCCTTGCTCTGGGAATACAGGCTCCCTGCCGCGGCTTTTGCCACCCCGGCCCTGTATGAGGTAGACGGGAAACAATATATCGCACTGGCCTGCGGTGGTGAGAAACTCGGCACTCCCAAAGGAAATAAAATCATAGCCTTCAGTTTAAAACCATGAATCGACCTATCGGAGTTATCGTCGTAGGATGCGGAAATATGGGGAGTAGCCATGCCAGGGCCTATCACCAAATGCCGGGGTTTGAAATACTGGGGCTGGTGAGCCGAAAGCCCAGAAGCAGGGACCGGCTTTCCACGGAGCTGGGTGGTTATCCAACATTTGCAACCCTTAAAGAGGCCCTTAAGGCTTCACAAGCGCAGGCCGTCTCCATAAACACCTATCCGGACTCTCATGCAGCCCTGGTCCGCGAGGCTTTGAATGCAAACTGCCATGTTTTCGTCGAGAAACCCCTTGCGCTTACCGTTGAGGAGGCGTCTGACCTTGTCGGGCTGGCCCGAAGCCGGGATTTAAAGCTCGTAGTAGGTTATATCCTGCGCGTACACCCTTCCTGGGCGAGGTTTGTGGAGGAGGCCCGGAAACTGGGCAAGCCGCTTGTGATGCGGATGAACCTGAACCAGCAAAGCTCAGGTGCTCAATGGTACACCCACAGGCAATTGATGAAATCCATGTCTCCCATTGTGGATTGCGGCGTCCACTATGTAGACATCATGTGCATGATGACCGAATCCAGACCCATCAGCGTGAGTGCTATCGGAGTGCGCCTGACTGCTGAAATTGATCCCGACATGTACAATTACGGCCAGCTTCAGGTTCGCTTTGAAGACGGCTCCGTGGGTTGGTACGAGGCCGGCTGGGGGCCCATGATGAGCGAAACCGCCTTCTTCATTAAGGACGTTATCGGACCGGGGGGATCGGTTTCCATTTCCGATTCCCCTAAAGGATCCTCAGATGATATTGAAGGCCATACCCAAACGGGAATGCTCCGCATACACCATAGCAGCCTGAACCCCGATGGATCCTTTGACAAAAAAGACGCCCTGATCGCTGTTGAAAACGAGCCGGACCACGATGGTTTATGCCTGCTCGAACAGGAGTTTTTCCTCTCCGCCATAACCGAAGATCGGGACCTCTCCAGACACCTTAAGGATGCTATTCACAGCCTTCAAATCGTTCTGGCTGCAGATGCCTCTGTTCGGGAGGGGAAGACCATCCTCCTCTGAGCAAATAATTCGCTGATTTCTAAACATTTAATATTGTGTTAATCTGTCCATCATGTTTGGTGGTGTCAGTTAATTTTTTACCTTTAGAATTATGATAAAAATTGAAAAACTAGAGAACGAAGCGATTTTAAAGAAATCCGTAGAACACCTGCAATCCAGGGGCTTTGACAATATTAAAGCAGACATGGAGGGCTATGAAACCCCTAAATCCTACCTGAAGAAAAGTTCAGGGAATTCCATAACCCCGGATATTACGGCAACCAAAAATGGGATCAAGTACTTTTTTGACATTAGCGTAAAGTCCGATAAGTCAACACTTTTAAAGTCCAAATGGCTGTTTCTGGACACCCTGAGCCGAATGAAATCCAACCGGTTCCGCATTATTACCTTCCGGGGACATTACAAGTTTACAGAAACCCTACTCAACGAGTTGAACCTGGGCAATAAACAACCCATCAAGATTACCTGAACCTCATTAGATTTTTGATTTAAGGAAGCATAACCATTCGGATATGGGGAATGCCGTCTTCCTCGTATTCAGGGCCCTCGGCGAAAAAGCCAAGGTCTTCGTAGAATTCCTTCAGATACAATTGTGCAGATAAGGCGATATTTCGTGTGTGAAACGCCGCTTCTGCTGCCTCTACGGATTTTTTCATGATTTGAACCCCAAGGCCTTTACCCCTGTGTGAACCCCGGACGGCAACCCGTCCGATACTGGCCTCCCTGAAATAGGTTCCGGGTCCGAACACACGCGTATACGCCACCAATTCCTTCCCTATATATCCCAATACGTGGATAGCTTTTTGGTCCTTCCCATCCATGTCCTGATAAAGGCAGGCTTGCTCGACCACAAAGATCTCAGACCGCAATTGCAGCAGATCGTATAGCTCCTGTTTTTCCAGTTCCCGAAAGGTTTTGATCTTCAGCTCCATCGATTAATCCTGCACAATGATTGTCTTGCTGTCACACTTGGCGTACTCCGGCTGAATGTTTACGTGGTTGATCCCGAATTCGTGATAAACCAGTTCCTCTATCTCACTGAGGATCCTGTCAAACTCGGACAGGTGGATGTCTTCATTGAAATCAATATGGGCCTCCATATGCACTTCATCTTCATTGAGTTGCCAGATATGCACATGATGCACGTTCTTGACCCGTTCCAATTGGCATATGGCTGTTACGATGTTCTGGATCTCAATCGTATCAGGAGTGAACAGCATCAATACCCGCGTGGATTCCCGCAAGAGGTCGTATCCCATATAGATCAGGTACAGCGCAATCAACACCGTAAGGAGGGGGTCGATCCAGAACCAGGCGAAGAAATACATCAGGATCCCGCCTGCCAGCACGGCCACAGAAGCCATCATATCCGTTAGCAAATGCAGGTAGGCCGATCTCATATTCATATTCCGCTGGGAATCGGACCGCAACAGGAGCACGCTGAATCCATTGGCCAGGATTCCCAGTATAGATAAAACAATTACAATGCCTGAACCGATTTCCTGAGGATTGATAAATCGCTCAACAGCCTCTTTTATGAGGAAGACCGCCACCAGGATCAGGGTAGCGGAATTGACAAAAGCCGCAATGATCTCTGCTCTTTTGTATCCGAAAGTCCTGTTGGCCGAAGCCTGTTTTGTGGAAAGGACATTAGCGATATAACTAATCACAAGGGAAATGACATCGCTGAGATTATGAAGGGCGTCTGACAGGAGGGAAAGACTTCCTGAAATGATTCCGCCCACCACCTGAGCAGCGGTGATAAGAATATTAAGAAAAATTGAAATAAGCAGGTTCCGGCCTTTCAGGTCGCGGCCGTGATGATGGTGGTGATGGTGGTGATTGTGCGCCATATTTGGCCAAACCTTGTGTTCAACCCACGCCTTAACGACAGGGTATTTTCTCTACTCTACGGGCATGACGGCCCCCTTCAAAATCAGTAGTTAAAAACGTTTTTACCATTTCCAAAGCCTGAGGGATGGCAATAAAACGGGCCGGTAAGCTGAGTATGTTTGCATCATTGTGTTCCCGGGCCAGGCCTACGAGTTCTTTATTCCAGCACAGGGCAGCTCTTATCTCCTGGTGTTTGTTAGCAGTCATAGCCGCTCCATTGCCGCTCCCACAGATAATTATACCATAAGCCGCAACTTCTGAAGCAATATCGTTCGCTACCGGGTGTACGAAATCCGGATAATCCACGCTATCTGAACTGTCCGTTCCATGATTAATCACTTCATGACCCATGGATTTCAAGAGCCCCACTATGGCCAGCTTATAATCTGTGCCGGCATGGTCGTTGCCTATAGCTATTCTCATTTCCAATACGTTTTAGAGGAGTAAAGGTACAAACCGGAGCGATAATGACCTTATCAAATTTTCTTAACATCCCAATAAACCCAAAATGATATTGTCTTTATTTTAAAGTAGTTAAGATTTAACTCAATGTTAAGAAAGTGTAAACAAAAAAGCATATCTGGGTTTGGTGGTGATAAATAAAAATTCAATTGCAGAATTTAATTCATAAAACCAAATCCCACTTTTCAGATTCGATCCACTATCTATCCACACAGAACCTCATGAAATCAACAATGAAAAAGAAATTAGTTATTAAGAAACATAGGTTTATTTCAGTTATTAAAGCATGTTGATAACGTATGTAGTTTACTGGTTTTCTAGCGTTTAATACTTACAAAACCGGTTGATGGAATTTTTATTTTCTTAAATACAAGAAAGAGCGTATTAATTTATCCCTGCAATTCACAAGCTATCATTATTATCAATAAATATATTTTTTAAAGAATATTAATAATAATAAATAATGTGTGTTGATTAGTTCTACAATGGCTTCCAGGGAATTCCTGGAGATTTTTATTCGTAATTTGGCTCCAAATTCAAAGGATTAATGTCGAAGAAAAAGAAGCGGGCGAAAACACAACTAAAAAATGAAATTACCAAGGGTATATTCACCGTCCTTGAAGAGGAGCCGAAGAAGGTCTTTAATTACAAGCAAATAGCTTCCAAACTCTCGATTAGCGATGCTTCCGAACGGAACCTGCTCATAAAGCGCCTTGCCGAACTAAGTAAGACCAGGCGGATTGAGGAAACCTCCAGGGGGAAGTACAAGGCTATATATGTTCCTAAGGTGCATACCGGCACGGTTGATGTCAATACGCAGGGTAATGCATATATAAAATGCGAGGATCTGGAAGACGATGTATTCGTAACCTTTCCAAATCTGAATAGGGCGTTCCACAAGGACCTGGTGGAGGTACAATTGTTTCAGAAGAAAAGGGGGAGCCGTCCGGAAGGAAAGGTGTTGAAAGTACTCGAACGTCACAAGACCACATTTGTGGGGGTTGTGGACCTCTACAAATCCTTTGCCTTTGTGCGCCCTACGGACCGGAGGATGTATACAGACTTTTTCGTTCCCCTTGATAAGATTGCAGGGGCAGAACACCGACAGAAGGTAACAGTCACCTATGAGAACTGGCCGGAGGATGCGGACAGTCCTTACGGGCGCATAGAGGAAGTCCTCGGCACCCCGGGAGAACACGATACTGAGATTCATTCCATACTGGCTGAATACGGCCTCCCCCTTACGTTTCCTGAAGAGGTTGAACACTATGCCAACAAACTGGATACCAGGATCCACCAAAAGGAAATAGACAGGCGAAAAGACTTAAGAGACGTCCTTACTTTTACTATTGACCCCAGAGACGCCAAGGATTTTGACGACGCCTTATCTTTTAAGAAACTGGAGAATGGCCATGTGGAAGTGGGGATCCATATCGCAGATGTTTCCCACTATGTACAGCCTGATACGATCCTGGAAGAAGAAGCCTATCAAAGGGCTACCAGTGTGTACCTGGTGGACCGGGTCGTTCCCATGTTGCCGGAGATCCTTTCAAATAACGCCTGTTCGCTGCGACCGCATGAAGATAAGCTTACTTTCTCGGCAATTTTTGAATTGGATGCCCAGGCACAGATAAAGCGCCAGTGGTTTGGGAGAACGGTCACACATTCGGATGAGCGTCTGGCTTATGAAGAAGCCCAGCATGTCATTGAAACCCGAAAGGGGACTATCCCGAAAGGGGTTTCCATTCGTGATAAGGCTTATGATCTCTCAGCTGGCGTAAAGGGGGCAATCCTCGAACTGAATCGGCTGGCAAAGATCCTGCGCAAAAAACGGATGGCCCACGGCGCCATTTCCTTTGACAAGATTGAAGTGAAGTTTCAGCTGGATAAGGAGAACGAACCTGTTGGTGTTTTTTTTAAGGAAAGCAAGGATGCCAATAAGCTTATAGAGGAGTTTATGTTGCTGGCCAACAGGAAGGTGGCGGAGTTCATAGGTAGCCAGCGCCCTGAAAAAACATTTATTTACAGAATACACGATGAACCTGACGAAGAAAAGCTATTTGCCCTGAACGGACTTGTCAAGCGGTTTGGACATTCCCTGGATTTCAAGAACAAAAAATCCCTGAATAGCTCCCTGAACCAGTTGCTGGAGGATGTAAAAGGGAAGAAGGAACAGAACCTTGTGGACACCCTTGCCATCCGCAGCATGAGCAAGGCGGTATACAGCACCCAGAATATTGGGCACTACGGCCTGGCCTTTTCGTATTACACGCATTTTACATCCCCCATCCGTCGTTATCCCGATGTGATGGTTCACCGATTGCTGCAGCATTATCTGCAGGGTGGCAAAACACCGGAGGCAGGTGAATTTGAAGAAAAAGCAAAACACGCTTCCCAGATGGAGCATCTTGCGGTCAATGCAGAGCGGGATTCGGTCAAATACATGCAGATTAAATTCATGGAAGACCACAAGGATCAGGTCTTTAAAGGGGTCATTTCCGGGGTGACCGAGTGGGGGGTTTATGTGGAGATCATCGAAAACAAGTGCGAAGGGATGGTCCGGATTCGGGATTTAAAGGATGATTATTATACCTTTGATGAGCGGGAATACGCCCTAATTGGGGAACGCAGGGGAAGGAAATACCAGTTAGGGGATGAGGTGGAAGTCATGGTAAAGAATACGGATCTCGTAAAGCGACATCTGGATTTTTCCATGGTTGGAAAAGTATAAGCCCCATAAAAGCATCTGCTGATGTATCGGAAGCTGACGTTATTACTTTTTTGTTGCTATACGCTGCAGGCGACCCCGCTGCCTGCTCAGGAAGCTACCCTTACCCGTACGCTAAGTTCATTTTCTGAAATAAAGGTTTTTGATGGCATTTCAGTGACCCTGATCCGGGGTGACAAAAATGAAGCAATTATCAAAGGCGCCAATACGGATGATGTTGCCATTGTGGTTGCCGATGGGATCCTTAAGATCCGGATGAAGGTAAACAAGATCTTCAGCGGATACCGCACTTTTGTCGATGTTTACTACAAGCAACCCCTGGGGGTCATCGATGTTAATGAAGATGCCCGCATCATTTCCGAAGAAGTCATCAGACAGGAAGTCCTCGAGGTCAAAGCCCAGGAAGGAGGAGAGGTACAGGTGCGTGCGGAGGTCACACAATTTTTGGTAAAAGCGGTAACCGGGGGTTTGATTACGGCTGAAGGCAGTTCAAAGAATCAGGATGTACAGATCAATACGGGAGGGATCTATAAGGGAAGCAAATTTGAAACTGGGTTTTGTACGGTAAACGTCAATGCGGGTTCCCAGGCAGAGATCCATGCCCGTGATTATGTAAAAGCAACCGTTAAGGCCGGAGGTGAGGTCTTTGTCTACGGAGATCCCGCAAAAATGGATGAAAAAACAGTATTCGGCGGGACCATTAAAAGAATGTAACCACCATGATTGAAGATATACAGGCGGCAATTCCATTGGGCTTCCTTTTGAGCTTCATGGTCGGTCCTGTGTTTTTTGTTTTGCTTGAAACCAGCGCAACCAAGGGGTTTCGTGCAGGCTTTGCCTTAGATTTAGGGGTTATCCTGGCCGATATTTTCTTCCTTCTGATCGCCTATTTCAGTAGTTTTCAATTGCTGGAAAACCTCAGCAACCAGCCGGGCCTCTATGTATTTGGAGGGGTTATCCTTCTGGTATACGGGCTTACGATCTTCTTTCGGTCGGATTTTAAGGGGAAGGAACCCAGGATTACCGCCAGGGGAAGCGACTATCTGGGATTGTTCGTAAAGGGCTTCCTGCTGAATTTTATCAATATTGGGGTTTTGGTCTTCTGGTTGGGGGTGATTATAATCGTAGGCCCAAGTCTTGACAATCAACCCAACCGCATCATCACCTTCTTCGCGACCATGCTCGGGGCTTACCTGGTTACTGATATCTTTAAGATACTGCTTGCCAAGCAGTTGCGAAGGAAACTTACCCGAGACCGAATTTTCTGGGTTAAAAAGTCGTTGGGGATCATTCTGGTCATCTTTGGGGTGGTGCTTATTGTAAAGGGGTTTTTGCCCAAGGATCAATTGAGCATAGAACAGGGGATTGAAATGATCCGGGAATAAAAAACCCCGGAGGCAGTTCTCCAGGGTTTTTGTTTCAGAGGCATCGAGCGGATTCGAACCGCTGTACAAGCTTTTGCAGAGCTGTGCCTAGCCACTCGGCCACGATGCCTTGCAATTGGGGACAAATGTAGTACTTTTTACCGCCACAGAAAATGACTTTTATCGTGATTTCTGAAGGATCACAGTAACCATTTCCACGTCACCCCCGATAGGCGGGTTTATTTTAGAGATGGAAATTTCCCCGAATGATACCGAAGGGAGTTCCATTAAAATCCGATCCAGGATTCGGGCGGCAACCGATTCTAGCAACTTGCTCCTTATCCCCATTTCCTCTCTGATGATCTTATGTAAATGAACGTAATCCACCGTATCTGAAAGACGGTCTGTACCGGAGGCCTTTTTAAGGTCTGCATGCACTTCTAGATCCACCCTGTAATCAGAACCTATTACGCCTTCTTCTTTAAGGCATCCGTGAAATGCGTATAAACGGATGTTGTCCAGCCGAACCTTTCCCAAACCTTTCAAATTTGTGCAAAGCTAGCACAAAAACCGACATCTATGGATTAGAGGCAGGCGCTATCCAACTGACGTCCGGGATTAATAGGTACAGCGACAGTTGCTCAGGCCCTGGAAGAGGTCTACTCCAATGGTAATAACATGCGTTCCATAGCTGTAGGCCAGGATGTCGTTCAGGATGATCTGCACGGAATACGCAAAATAGAAATTGCTCTTTTTCAATCCTACAAAAGGCGCAATATATAAAGGCTTACCGATCTGGTCATTCAGGAACCTGTAGTTTACCCCTGTGTAATAGTAATCTTCAAAATCGTAGAAGCGAAACTTCATGTTGAGGTCGGTTTCCGAACGGCCGTCACTTTCAAAAACCTTATAGAGCACGGAAGGCTCGATCTCCAGGCGGCTGTTTTTGTTTTTGGAGTACCGGTATCCCGTGTAGATGTAATAGTTGCGCAATTGGTTGGGCTCGAAAATCGGGTTGAAGCTCGTCAGGTCTTTGTTTAACAGGTTGGATGCATTCAGGCTCGCATAGAACTTGTTCTTGCGGTACATCACCCCCACATCGAAATTGTGGTTGGTGGTAGACCGGTCATCTGTAACGGATGGGTCCCCTCCTACATTCTGAAACTCTTCAATATCAATCCGGAACTGGTTAAAATTGTAGGAGATCCCGAAAGAGAGGAACTCATCTTCGTATTTATCCAGGGTCAGGTGGTGTGCAAAAGAGACCCGGGCGCCCTGCTGACGCGTATATCCATTGCTGTCATTGTACAGGAAGATTCCCGCCCCGGAGCGGTTTCCAAGTCGGGCGTCTGCTGCCAGGGATTGCGTTTGAGGGGCGTCTTTGATACCCACCCACTGGCTAAGTCCGTTCAGCCGGATCTTCACATGGTCCCCAATTCCTGCATAGGTAGGTGCCAAAACGAAGGGGTTGTCTGCCAGGTATTGCGAAAGCTGTGGAGAATTCAACTCCTGACCGCTGGCATTCAGCACCCACATCGTGAGGAAAATAAGCAAGAATCTGAAACGCATCATCTGTTTAGGTTAAGTTCTTAGCGGTATAAGGTGAAATGGCCTACAAATTCACGGGTATCGTTTTCCCCGTTGAGCTGAATGGTGTACCAGTAATCTCCGGTAGGCAGCTCTTTTCCATTATAGTTGCCGTCCCAGCCCTGGACTCCGTAGCGAACTTCAGCCACCACTCTACCATAACGATCATAAATTTTGATTAGTATCTGCGGGAAGCCTTCCATGTTCTCCGGGATCCAGAAATCATTCATTCCGTCACCATCCGGGGTGAAGAAGTTCGGGATCTCGATATCTATGAACTCCATAAAGATCTCGGCTTCAACCACACAACCGTTCTGGTCTACTACGCGCACCGTGTACGTTCCGGTGGCGTTGATGTAGTAGGTGTTGTCTGAGCCATAATCCTCATCGTTGAAATAGAAGGTGTATTCTGGTTGGCCACCTTCGGCAATCGCTGTGATTTCATTGATGTTACGCTGCTCCAGTACAAGGGTCAGCGGTTCAAAGGCATCGATTTCAAAATCGATGGTCTGAACACAGCCATTGATATGTGAGATCGCCAGGTAATGCGGTCCGGGAGCCAGGTTGCTGAAATCCGGATCCAGCTGCATGGCTGATGGATCTGTGGAATCCAGCGCATACATAACTTCGTCTGCGATGCCGGGATCTTCCAGGAGCACCTCCAGGTAATTGTCAGGAACGGTTTCCGTACAGACATATACAGGAGTGACGGTTGCATTCAGGTTCACGCCCGGAGCTACCTCAACAATTACGTTGGTTTCACAATCCTGAGCATCCCGTACAAAGATCACATAAGTGCCGGCGGCCAGACCTGTGAAGGAGGTTTGTCCATCTACAAAATCTATATCGCTGTTCGAGTTGAACGCCGTCCTGTAGGGGGCCGTTCCTCCGGTAATTGTGATGTCTATAGTGCCGTCCTCACTGCCCGCACAGATCTCAGGGGTAGAGGTAGCCGTTACCTCAATCGGCTGCGGCTCTGTAATGGTAAACTGGAACGGGATAAAACACCCGTTTTCGTCCTGGGCAATCACGTCATAAACCCCGGCCTCCAGATCGGTAAAGGTGTTAACCGTGTCGAACTGGTTGAGGTTGGGCGAAATGGCATATACGATGTTACCCGTGCCTCCGGAAACCTCAACAATAATAGTTCCGTCCGCTTCTCCTGAGCAGGTGACATTTGTAAATTCTTCCCGGTCGATCTGCAGCGGTACCGGCTCTGAAATAATGATCTCTGAAGAAACTTCTTCACAATCCACGCTGGTGGCGCGGATCCAGTAGCTTCCCGCAGCAAGACCGTCAAAGGTGCCATCGGACTGAGGCCCGGCGAGCAGGGAGGTCAGTGTGGCGTCCCCGAACAGTTCATACTGATAGTTGCCAAGGGCTCCTGTAGCCGTGGCAACCAGGGAGGCCGTCGCCTCACCCGTACAGTTGATCATAGCTGCCGTTTCGTCTATTGTCAGTACAAGGGGCGCCACGGGCTCAATGCTCACCTGGTTGGAGAGGTCGGCCACACAGCCAAAGGAGTCCCGGACGTAGTACTGATATGTACCATCCGTAACACTGAACGTATGGGTGTTGCCGCCCGACATTGGCGCATAGGCAACCCCGTCCGTACTGTATTCATAAGGTCCGGTTCCACCGGTAGCCCCGAGGATGATTTCCGCATTGTTTGTGCAGGTCATCATAGCTGTCTGTACCAGGGTTGCGAATACCTCTGCAGGTTCGGTGATGGCCACCTGAGGGGTTTCTATGCCGCAGTCCCAGCCGTCGGTAACCGTTATGCTGTAGATTCCGGCCCCGAGATTTTCAAAATCCGGGCTGGGTTGGGTTCCTGAAGTAAAGACAATGGCTGTGCCCGTAGCGTCGTATACATTCAGCTGGTAATTGTAGCTGCCTTCTCCACCTAAAACATTGATGGCGGATACCGTAGCATTTTCATCCCCGTAACAGGCAAGGGTGGTAGGCGTTGCCGTAATGTCTGCGGTGATTGGCAGGGGCTCTGTCAGGGTAATAGTGTCATTATAAACACATCCTGCATCGTCTGTAATTTCAACGGTGAAATCTCCTGCCGAAAGTCCGGTAAAGACTTGTGAAGTCACATCGGTTGCCGAATAGTTCTGGCCCGTAGTCGTGTTGACAAGGACAATATCATAGGGCGCATACCCGCCTTCAGGAGCCACCAGGATCTCGCCCTGGTCATTCGTACAGGTAACATTGGCTACTTCAGAAACAGCAGCTGTAAGCGCCATGTCAGGGGAAACGATGGTAAAGGTGTTGGAATCCTCCTCGCAGAAAGGCGCATCAGTTTCAGTGACCCGTACAAAGTAGTTACCTCCGGAGAGCCCCGTTACTGTGAATGGATTCGTGGAGGTGGAGGCCGGACCGGCAATTCCGGTAGAAACTCCCGCACTGGTAAACACCTCATAGGTATAGTTTCCATTGTATCCGCTGAGGTCTATAGAGACTTCCCCGTTGGCGTCTCCAAAACAGATTACCGGGCTTACCGGTGAAGCTGTTACGGATATCAGATCATACGGAGGTATGTCGTAAGGAGCTGTATCAACATAACACCCGGTTGAAGTGTCGGTAACACGGAACACGTAGTTTCCGGGGGCCGTCAACTCGAATACCGCACTGGTATTCGTGGGTGTTGCAGTCAGGGTGCCGTTCGGGTTTCCAACAGGCAACAACTCAAATGTGTAGGTGTTCGTCGGGTTTCCGTTGTCCGTGACCGTGATCAACACCTCCTCGGGATTCACGCAGCTGATCGCAATATTTTGCGTTACGGCAGCCGTAAAAGAGTTAAGCGGATCGAGTGAAACTGGAGTCGTGGCGATACAACTGTAGGCATCTCTGACATATACGGTTATATTCTGAACCACTCCGGTATCGATAACTTCAAAGGTGTTTCCGGTCTGGTAATTTACTCCGTCAATACTGTACAGGTAAGGGGCTGTCCCTGCACCCGCGGGCACTGTGGCCGTGATCGTTGCTGTGTTGACAGAATTGTCTGGAGCACACGCAAACGCCGTTGCAACAGCGCTTACTGTAAGAAGGGTTGGCTCAAAAATAGTGATGTTCTGAGTCAGGCTGCAGTTCAGGCCCGAAACAGCCTCGACAATATAGTTGCCAGCGGCAAGACCTGTAAACAAAGGATCTGCCTGAGGGCCGGCGATTAACGCCCCTCCGCCATCATAGAGGTTATAGGAATAGGGCGGATTGTCATTCACTCCAGGAGCCGTTGGCACGAGGTTTACGCGGACTGTTCCATCGCTGCCACCAAAACAGCTCACGTGAGTCGTTGTGGCTGGATCCAGGGTTACCGGGGTCGGCGTTTCAAGGGTTACCGGAGCCTGAGCGTCACACCCGCTGCCGGAAGCATCATAGACAATGGCCGTATAGGTGTCCGGGGCAAGGCCGGCAAACACATTGGAAGCCTGGGGCACGCCCCCAGTAACGCTCACACCGGATCCATCCAGGAGGTCATAGGTATAACTTCCTGATCCTCCAGTGGCTGTAACGGTGATTTCCCCGTCATTGAGCAAACAGGATGGCTGGATCGTGGCCAGGGCACTGGCGTTAAGTGGCGGAAGAATGGTAATCGTATCGGTCGCGAGACATCCGTTGGCATCCCGCACGGTAACGGTATAGGTTCCCGGGGCAGAGACGGTAAACGTGTCGCTGGACTGGAAGCCGGCACCCACACTGTAGCTCAACGGGGCAATACCCGTTCCGACCACCGTAAAGGAATAAGACGTTCCGTCCGAAGTACACTGGTCAAGGGCAAGCGCAGGGGCAGTTACGGTCGGCAGCGGATCTTCATCCACAGTAACCGTAATAAAGGTGGTACAACCATTGGCATCCTCCACGTAGACATCATAGTCAGCCGGATAGGTGGCGGGGTTGAGTTCTGCAGTGGCATTGGCCGTGTAATCCCCGGCACCCGGAAGAGTACCTGTCGGCACGAAGGCATAGGTATAGGCCGGCGTGCCACCACTTGCGGCCACGGTTACCAGCGCCCCTGAATTACAGTTGGCGTTGATGTTGGCGGTTTCCACAAGGGCCAAAGCAGCAGCTGGTGATCCAATGGTAATGGTGTTTGAATCGTCCTGACAGAATGGGGCATCCGTGGCGATCACCGTCACATAGAAGTTACCTGCCGACAATCCGGAAACCGTCCTTGGGTTAACGGAGGTGTCTGCAGGGGTCACAGCAGTGACCGCAGCACCCGTGTCATCGAACACCTGGTAGGTGTAATTACCAGTGTAGTTGTCTACCTGGAACTCCAGCGCTCCGGTGCTGTCCCCAAAGCAACTTACCGGGGTCACAGCTGTGGCAATCACATCGATCAGGTCGTATGGGGCAATGGTATAGGGAGCTGATGTAATATAGCAACCCGTTACGTTATCTGTTACCCGGAAGGTATAATCCCCGGGGGCCGTAAGGGTAAAATCCGCCGAGAACACCCCGGGACCAGGGCTTTGGGTAGGCTGGCTTCCCAGGGGGAGCAGGTCAAAATCAAAGTCCCCGGAACCGCCTGTCACGGTTACCCGCGCCACCTCGTCGTTCAGGCAGCTAATAGCTGTAATCTGGTTGACGTCAATATCGGTCAGGGCAGGCAGCGGGCTGATGCTGATAGGATCCGTGGCGATACAACCGTTGGCGTCCCTTACAGTAAGGGTAAGGTTCTGAATCGCTCCGGTATCCGTTACATTGAAGGTGTTGGTTGAAACAAAGTTCACGCCGTCAATGCTGTAGAGGTAAGGGGCGGTTCCCCCTCCGGCAGTCACGGTGATCACAGACTCGGAAACCGAGTTATCCGGGTTACAGGCAAAGTCGGTGGCCACCGCAGCTGCAGTAAGCAAGGCGGGCTCATCGATGGTTACCGGCGCATCAGCCGTACAGGCGCGACCGGAGGTCACACGTACGATATAGTCTGCCGCAGAAAGCCCGGTAAAGCTTGGGGAAGCCTGCACAGGGCTTAAGGCCACCACACCGGCACTGTCAAAGAGCTGATAGGTGTAAGGTGGGTTGTCCATTCCGGGATCCAGCGTTACGCTAATCGATCCGTCGGCGCCTCCATTACAGGTGACATCTGTACTGCTTGTTGTAAACACAACTGGCGTCGGAGCGATGAGATCAACGGTGGTCGATGCATCACACCCGGGAGCAGCGCTGTCATAGATAAACGCGGTATAAGTGCCCGGAGCCAGCCCTGTAAACAAAGGAGCAGCCTGAGGCGCGCCAGTCACGCTGACGCCACCGAGGAAGAGCTCGTAAGTGAAAGTTCCCGACCCACCTGTTGGGGTGACGAGGATCTCCCCGTCGTTCAGCACACAGGTAGGTTGAACCGTACCGCTGGCGACCAGGGAAGCTGGAGGATAGATGTCCAGATTAATCGTATTCCCACACCCATTGGCGTCCCTTACTTCAATAGTATGGGTGCCTGAAGTGAGACCGGTAAAGGTAAAGGTGTCCCCTGCTACTGAAAGGGTAGACGCCTGAAATGCCCCACCGTCCAGACTGAGCAGATAAGGCCCTATACCTGCAGTCGCAAGAGTGACTTCAATCTCAAAAGTTCCTTCGGTGGCCGTACACTGGTTTAAGACAATGCCGGAAATCACAGGCTCCGGATCGGCCGCAATCGTCACGTCCAGAGGGGGCGTCATACAACCATTGGAATCCATGGCGTATACGTCCCAATCTGTGTTGATAGCCGGATCCAACTCAGCATAATTGCTTGCTGTGAAAGGCCCGGGAGCCGCACCGTCCTGCACAAAGGAGTAGGTAAATGATCCCGATCCGCCGGAGGCCAGCACAATCACCTGAGCATCCTGCCCACAGGTTGCGTTGTTTTGTGCAAAAAGGTCCAGCACAATGGGCGATGGTTCCAGGATCCGGAAATCATAGGTGTTGGAACAGAAAGGGCTGGTTGCCTCCTCAAAATAGAGGACATAATCCCCAGGAGCCAGGCCACTAACCAATTCAAGGGGCGTGGGGCCTCCTGCCGGGCCGGAAACGGTTCCTGCAATCCCGGTGGGGTTGTTCGTCAGCGCCTCTAAAATGCTGTAATTTACATCGGTAACCCCAGGGTCAAAGTTCTCAAACTGGAAGCTGATGGAGCCGTTTGAATCCCCAAAACAGGTTGCGTCGGTTACCGTGGGGTCCGGAACGACATCTATTCCGGAAAGCGAAGGGATAGACACCTCCCAGAAGCTCGTACAATTCGTGCCATTGTCGACAGCCTGGAAGACATAGGTCTGCCCGGTATTCAACCCCGTAAAGGTGGCGGTTTCCTCATTTGGACCGGGACCGGCGACCTCACTTGTGGGCCCTGCTCCGGAACCAAAAATGGAGAAGGTGTAATTCCCGGACCCCCCGTCTGCAGAGAGCACTACCGTACCCCCGCTGATACAGTCGACCACCGGAGGAGCGGAAGTAAGGGTCAGGTAGGGGTTTGCCAGGACCCGTACAGGGTTCTGATAGAACTCACATCCGTTGGCATCCACAATTCGAACATAGTAATCCCCGAAATCAAGCCCGTCAAAGGTAACGGAAGTGCTTGGGGTATTTACAATGGGGTTCGGGCCTGTAGTGACGACAATATTGTTAAGTTGGTCATACAGGGTATAGGTAAAGTTGGCGGTTCCCCCGCTGGTGATGGAGATATCGATGCGCCCCGGTATATCCCCTACCCCTGCTCCACCACAGGAAACATCGGTAACTGCAATAGCAGCATCAAACAGGGGCGGATCATTCAGGGTGATGCTGTCTGTGAAGGTACATTCGTTTGCGTCCCGGACGACATAGGTGTAGGTGCCCGCAGGCAGGTTTGTATAGATGGTTTGTGAGCTGTAGCCAAGCCCGTTGAAATCGACCTCGTAAGGTGCAATCCCAAAATTCGGATCGATATCGATCTCTACAATCCCATTGCTGTCCCCGTTACAGGTTGGGTCCTGTCCGGTCGCGGTGGCCTGGGGCGGGATGGCCGGGCTGACGGTGATGGTGTTGGACAGGGCCACACAGCCTTCGCTGTCCGTAACCCGGAACTGGTATGTGCCGGCAACACTGGCTGAATAGGGGAATGCTCCTGCATAAGGGGCGAATCCTCCTCCGTTCACCTCCACTTCAAAGGTGTAGGGTGGATACCCGCCAGCCGGAGTCAGGTCAATGGTGGCATCCGGGGAAACCGTACAATCAAGACCCTTGGTCAGGATGGCGTTTGCGGTCAGTTCTGGCGCAATGGTCTGGGCCACAGTGTCGGAACAGCCAAAGCTGTCCGTTACCGTAAAGGTGTAATTCCCCGGTACCAGGCCGCTGAACGTGCCGGAAGTCTGGGTAGGCCCTCCGTTTATATTATAGTAATAAGGAGCCACACCCCCTGTTGCGCCCACCACGATGGTGGCCAGGCCGGAAGAGGTGTAACACAGGCTCGAGGCTGCATCAATGCTGGCTACAGGGTTGGATGGGGCCAGCAAATCAAAAGTGTCTGTTTCTACACATCCATTCGCGTCAGTGACCCGCACCGTATAGGTGCCTGTTTGGCTCAGGGCCGCAAAAGTATTGCTTGCCTGTGGGCCAAGCACAGTGGTGTCTGGCTGCTCGAGTTCATAGGAATAACCTCCCCAACCTCCGGCTGCGGCAATAGTCACAGAACCGTCCGTGGCGCAGGTAATCGGGGTTGTGTTAAAGGCAAAAGAAAGTGGGGCTGCAGGCTCTGAAATGGTTACCACTGCGGTGTCGTCACAGTTGGTGGTTTCATCGGTCACCACAACCGTGTAATTTCCGGCCGCCAGCCCTGTCAGGTTGATGGTGTTGGCCGACTGGGCGGTGACGGCAGCGCCTCCGTTAACCGTGTAGGAATAGGTTCCGGCAAAACCACTCACAAAATAGTCTGCTGCTCCGTCGGCATCTCCAACACAGGTCACATTTTGCACCAATGATCCGGTTACCTGAATTGGGGTAATGGGATTGATGGTAAAGGACTCCTCATAGGCACACCCATTGGCATCGGTGACGCGGAAGGTATAGGTGTCCGGGCTCAATCCGGCAAAAACATTGTTGTTTCCGTTGTTGACTGCTGCAGGAGCAATGATTTCGTAGGTAATTGCCCCAAGGCCTCCAGTAACAGAAAGGGTGACATCTGAAGTGAGGGCCGGACAGGTGGGGGTTGTAGCGCTGAAGCTAATATCCGTTGGGGGATCCAGGGCCGGGATGGTGACAGGGGCCGTCACAAATGTACATCCTGCCGCATCCCTTACGGTGATGGTGTAGGTGCCAGCTGTCAGGCCGGTAAAGGTATCAGAGGCCCCGAAATTGACGCCGTCAATGCTATAGGTATACCCGGGGGTACCTCCGGCGACATTCTGAACCTGGATGCTGCCGTCCTGCAGACAGGTATAGGGCTGGATCAGTACGGCATCTGCACTGATGGCAGGTGGCTCGGTAAGGGTAACGGTGTCCGTAAAGGTACATCCCTTGCTGTCCCGAACCGTGAAAGAATAGGTTCCCGCGCCAAGACCACTGTAAACGGTTTGTGCACTGAATCCTAGGCCGTTGAAGTCAATTTCGTAAGCAGGTGTCCCAAAATTGGGGTCCACCACGATCTCCACCGATCCATCCAGCGCTCCATTACACGTGGGGTTGGTGGGAGTATTGCTGGCGATCGGATTCGTAATCGGATCTACGACCACCGTAGTTTGAGCCGTACAGCCTTCCGCATCTGTGATCAGGAAGGTAAAGCTGCCATCGGTTGCCGTAGTAAAGGAAATACTATTCCCTGCGACAGCCGTGCTGCTTCCCCCATTCACCTGGTAGGAGTAGGGTGCAGTTCCTCCGTTTATGGCAATGTCAATGATGGCGTCCGGAGAAGCGGTACAGTCAAGTTCTTTGGACAGAACACCGGAAACAAGGAGTTGTGGCTCCACGGTCACCACTGACGATGATGCTGTACACCCGAAGGCATCGGTCACCACCACGGTGTAACTTCCTGGCGCAAGCCCGGCAAAAGTGTTGCTGGCCTGAGAAGCCCCTCCGTTAAGGCTGTAGGAATAGGGCGCCACGCCTCCGGAAGCCGTTGCGGTCAGGCTTACCCCGGTAGTTGGATCATAACAGAGGTCTGTGGTTGGGTCCAGGCTCACCGTAGGGTTTACAGGCGCCGTAAGGTCAAAGGTGTCTGAGACCAAACATCCGTTGGCGTCGGTGACCTCAAGGGTGTACGTTCCGCTCTGTACAAGACCGCTGAAAGTATTGGATGGCTGAGGCCCGACAGTAGTGGCGTCCGGCTGGGTAAGCACATATGAATAGCTTCCCCACCCCCCGGAAGCGGTGGCGGAAACCGATCCGTCCGTGGCGCAGGTAATTGGGGTTGTGATAAAGGTAAAGGACAGTGGGGCTGCAGGTTCATCAATGGTCACCACAGCAGTAGCCGTACAATTGGTGTCCTCGTCTATGACCTCTATGTCATAGGTCCCGGCGGGGAGTCCTGTCAGGCTGATCGTGCCGGAGGTTTGCCCGGTAACCGGGGCTCCTGCGTCAATGGTGTATTGATAGGAAGTCGCAAAACCGGCAACCGTGAAGTCCAATGCTCCATCGGCTCCGCCCACACAACTTACATTGCTTGCCAATGCGGCATTCACCTGAATGGGGGTAACAGGGGAAATAGTATAATTTTCCTGATACGTACAGCCATTTACATCGGTCACCTGGAAGGTGTATGTGTCCGGGGCCAGGCCATTGAAGGTGGCGCTGTTCCCGCTTGTGCTTGTAGCAGCCAGGGCTGCAGGGGCGATGATTTCAATAATAAAAGGGGCTTCCCCGTTGGATACGGTCGCTGTTACGTCGGAAGTCAATGCCGGGCAGGTGGGTGCTGTGGCACTGAAGCCGAGGTCATCAGGTGGCGTCAGTGGGTCTATAGTGACCGGGTTCGTCTGAAGGACGCAGCCATTGGCATCACGGACGGTTATGTTATAGGTTCCGGAGGTCAGGCCGGTAAAGGTCTCTGCCCCGGCACCACTGACAAAGTTGACCCCGTCAATGCTGTATTCGTAAGGCGCAGTTCCCCCGGAGACATTTTGTGCCTCGATAATGCCGTCTTGAAGGCAGGTATAGTCCTGTATCAGGGCGGCGTCTGCCGCAAGGGCATTGGGAGGGCCGGCAATAGTGTAGTATTCAAAATACTCACAGGAGGCACTTCCTTTTCGGAAATTCAGGCGAACCGTATAATCCCCCTGGGGAAGGCCGGTGAAAACCCCGGAGGTATTTGTGGCGATCTCAATCCCGTTTTCATCAATGAGAAAATACGTAAGCTGATATCCGTTGCGGTCAATTACATTGAATTGGATGGTGCCGCTCGAATCGCCAAAGCACTGTTCGTTGATTACGGTTGTAGGCGCAAACTCCACCGGCGGCTC
>CBFCWO010000043.1:0-23185 GCA_965601625.1 uncultured Flavobacteriaceae bacterium
TGGCCTATGCTCCGCTTCCTCAGAACCTTTCGCAAACACCTTCTGGCAGAGAGAAAATTCACCAAATACCTACTCTACGCAATAGGTGAGATCCTGCTCGTGGTCATCGGGATCCTGCTGGCCCTGCAGATTGACTCATGGAATGAGGAACGGACCCTGCGTAAAAAAGAACGCCTCTACCTGCAGGAGATCCGGACCAATCTGTACGACGACCTTGATAATGTGCATTACTCCATCGCATTCAACCATAAAAAAGATTCTACGATCAACGCCTGCCTGAATGCCATGCTCAATGCTGCTTCTGATGGGGATGCCATGGCAGAGATCAGCAGGAATATGCCGGTGCTGACTGAATACAGCGTCTTTACCCAGAACCGTGTGGCGTTTGACAACATGCTCTCCGCTGAGAACATCGACCTGATCTCTGACCACGCACTGCGCACCCAGCTCTCGACCTACTATTCCGAAGAGAATTTACTTGAAGGAACCCAGGAACGGGTCAAACAAATGACCCGGACCTTTGTGGACAATATCACCCCAATGCTCATGACGCGGGAAGTCATACAGTATCACCTTGGGGTGGAAAGTAATTTTGCCTCAGGCAATGACCTGAACTTCACCACCAACCGTGTCCTGTTCGGAGATCTCTTCGGGATGCAGCGCAATATCGAGTCCCATATCATTTATCTAAAGGGATATGAGCAGATCATTGACTCCCTGCTATTAGACATAGATCAGTTTCTTTTGCAGGAAGATTGACATGAATAGTGGCCCCTATATCGTATTTTACACCTGAGCCTGAACAGCAGGTATTTTTTTAATTCAATTCTGCCCATGATTCCCAACAATAGCCTTCACCCTTTCAAAAAAGTCCTGCTTCTTCTGCTGACCGCCTTCCTGTTTGTTAATTGCAGCAAACCCCAGTCCTTCGATATCCTGATCAAAAATGGCCAACTCCTGGACGGTACCGGTGCAGCAATCTTCCGGGGAGACCTCGGCATCAATGCGGATACCATTGCCGCCATGGGTGACCTTTCCGGGGCCACTGGGGCTAAAGAAATCGACGCCGGCGACATGGTCGTTGCTCCCGGCTTTATAGACTTGCACACCCATCTGGACCCCATTCTGGAATTATCCGAATGCGAAAGTCACCTCCGGCAGGGAGTTACTACGGCCCTTGGCGGGCCGGACGGATCCAGTCCCTGGCCATTTGCCTCCTATCTGGACACCCTGGAGCAGATCGGGGTGGGGTTGAATGTGGGTTACCTCATCGGACATAATACGGTCCGCAGGAACGTGATGCAGCTAGACAACAGGGCACCAACGCATGAGGAGCTCACCGCCATGAAAGCCCAGATAGGACAGGCAATGCAGGAAGGTGCCTTTGGGATCTCGACCGGGCTAAAATACCTGCCAGGCGCCTTTTCTGAAGTGGGGGAAGTTATCGAACTCTCCAAAGTGGCCGCTGCCGGAGGGGGCATCTATACCTCCCACCTGAGGGAAGAAGGGCTGGGATTGCTTCAGGCCGTTCGGGAGGCCATCCGAATCTCCGGGGAAGCAGACATCCCCGTGGTCCTCACCCACCACAAGGTGGTAGGCAAACCCATGTGGGGCAAAAGCGCCGAGACACTTGCCATGGTGGATTCTGCCCGGGCAGCGGGCCTGGACATTTCCATAGACCAGTATCCCTATAACGCAAGCTACACCAGTATCTCCATCCTTATCCCCAGTTGGGCCCGGGCCGGAGGCAATGATGCCTTTAAGGAACGGGTATCGAACCCCGCCCTGAGGGACAGCATAAAGGCCGGGATTATCTTCAATATCATCAATGATCGTGGCGGAAACGATTTAAACCGGGTGCAGTTTGCCAAAGTACGCTGGATGCCGGAACTGGAAGGCAAGACCCTCCGGCACTGGGCAGCGCTAAAGGGCCTGGAACCCACCATCGAAAATGGGGCGGAACTGGTTATCCAGGCACAGCTCAACGGAGGTGCCTCCTGCGTTTTTCATGCCATGGATGAGGCCGACGTGGAGCGCATCATGAAACACCCCCAGACCATGATTGCCTCAGACGGCAGGCTGGTGGCACCCGGCATGGGACATCCCCACCCGCGCTGGTACGGGACCTTCCCCAGGGTGCTCGGCCATTATGTGCGGGAGAAGGGAACCCTTACCCTGCCCGAGGCGGTCCAAAAGATGACCCTGCTCCCGGCACGCACTATGGGCCTAAAGGACCGGGGGCTCCTTGCCCCGGGAATGAAGGCCGATGTGGTCATCTTCGACCCGCTCACGGTGGCCGACAAAGCCACATTCGAGGAGCCACACCAGTACCCGACGGGCATTCCATATGTGATTGTAAACGGGCAAATCGCAGTGGAAAATGGGGAATTCCAGGGCATAAAAGGTGGAAAGGTCTTGCGAAAACCGACTGCTGCGGACTAGGGCATCTTTATATGCCTATTAGAATAGCTGCTCATCTCGGAAATATCCCATGCTCATCTGAGAGGAAAGATGAAGTGATCCAAAGAGGCCTATCGGCGCTTTTGGTTCATGGACCACACGGAGATTACGATCACAACCAGGATGGTAAGGCCAATCAATATTCTCAGGGAGGTGTCGTCCAACCAGTGAAATGCCTCCGCTCCAAACAGGAAACCAATGAGGGCCAGCAGAATAATGGCAATGACCAGATTGGCTTTGTTGACGCGGCGTTTTGATCTTTTCTGATTCATAAGGGGAAACCTTGTTCAATAAAGATAGGGATTTGATTGGTTTTCAGAAAGCAGAGCGCAGAGTTGTCGATAAAACCCCCTTTTTGGGCTCCCCGCAACGAATCCGACTATCGGGGTTCCTGATCCCGCCCAAACCAAGCATTCCGAACCCTTCCATTTGATATTAGCACTCCCGTAATCGTGCCTTCCCCTTCCTAAAGGGAATATACAACCCTAAAGGTGAGAAACCGCGGCTGGATAAAGGTTTCTGAAACGAATACGGATACATTGTTCGCGCTGTTGCGAACCTGGGAATCTATGTTCAGGATGTTGGTGGCCCTGACCTCGTATTCCCATTTGGCATCGCGGTCCTTCCTGTAGGAAAGCGTAGCATCCCAGTTTTGGAAGGACTGGGAATCCCCATTGCCGATATCCTGATTTGTATAGGTATAATTGGTGCGGAAGGTCACGGCCTTCCAGATATAGGCGTCAAACTCCACGGAAGGGGCATTGGTCACAAACCGGGTCTCCCCGCCTCCCTGGTTGTTGTTGGTGACGCTATAGCGATATCTCAGGTTGATGTTGGGGGCTACCTTGAAGTTGGTGCGTATACCCGGGGTATAGGTTTGGGTAAACCCCTCATTCCGCGAACGCTGCCCCTGTATAAACTGATTGATCTTGCTGTAGTTGAAGCTCGCATTGAGGGAAGCCTGCACTTTGCCAAAGGTCCGCTGCACCCGACCGAAGAGATTAAAGTTTTCATCAGCGAAATTGGAGTTGAAAAAAGTGCTGGTTCGGATCACATTGTCAAAGACCGTAAAGCTCCGAATCTGGTCGATGTTGTTCGTATACGCCGCCCGGGCAAAAACATTGGTGTAGTTAAAGAGGTTAAAGCTGCTGTAGAACAGGGTGATGTTATGGGAAAGGGCGTTCTGCAGGTCCGGCTGTCCGAACTGGATGCTGTTGAAATTGTTTAGCACCAGCCCCTGGGCCAGGCGCGTAACGTCGGTAAACTGGTTGCGCATGTCATACCTCAGGGTAAGGGTTTCGCTTTTCTTCAGTTGGATGCGGGTCTCAAAATCCGGGAGGATCCGAAAGAAATCATCCCTGTAGGTTTGCCCGAACTGTATATTCCGGTTGCCGTAGGCATGGACCGAAAACCCCGGGGTAATGGTGAACTTCCCCTTTCTGAACCGATAGTGCACCCCCAGGTAGAGGTCGCTGAAATTGTACTCGATATCGTTGGAAGCCCGGCCCTCGTTAAAGGTCGGGGTGGGAAAGAATTTGGAACCATCCTCCAGGAACTGGAAGAGGTTGGAGTTGAATTCCTGACGGCTCAGAATAACCCCCAGGGTCAGGTTCAGGTTGCTCTTGGGGGTAAGGATGTTGTAATAATCCAGCTTGGCATCCAGTTGGTTGGACTTCACCCGACGGTCCTGTGCTATATCGTAACTGGTAAGGGTCGTGTCCAGGCCCAGGGCAGCAGCCGTGCGGTCAAAGGCGTCTTCCCCCTCCGGGTCATTCTCCAAAACGGCGTTGTAAAAGGGATCTTCATTCCTGATCAGGTGCTGGGCCTCAAAAGCAAAAATGTTGTTTTCATTGAGGGTGTAGTAATAATTCAAATTTTGGTTGATGCTATAGGGGGTCACTTCATCCAACTGATCGGTATTCCCGACTACGGAAGAAAAAACATTTTGAAGCTGCCGGTCATCAGATACCCTGGCAAAGATGTCATAGTCCAGTTGATTGTTGAAGTTGGGTTGGTAGGAGGCACTTAGTTTTAACAGCCCCTGATCAGACCGTTCTATACTCGATTGCTCGGTAGCCTCATCCGGGATCCCCAATTCAGGGTCCGTATACCGGATAAGGTTCGTTTCCCGCGAAAGGATACGGCTGCTGTTATAGATAATGAAACCGCTGAGGTCCAGCGCCTGGGTCGGGGAATAGCTAAAATTGGCAGAGCCCAGCTTGTTCTCAATTTCCAGGGCATTGGCTTCCGAGGTCAGAAAGTTCAGGTTGTTGTCCCCCAGGTCCAGTTCCGTACCGCTGTTCCGGCTCGGGGACCTGAAGCCGCCCCCAAAATTCCGAATGTCTCGCCGGGTGAGGGCTACCTCCCCGGTATTGTTGAGGTCTCCGATAAAATTCAGGCTGTATTTAGGGCTGTAGTAAAACAATTTGGGCTGCAGCAAATAAAGGGCATCATCGGGGGAGGCCCCTGCCCCGGCAGTGACCGTGCCAAACCAAAAGCTCTCTTTTCCCTCTTTCAGCTTGATGTTCATGGCCACGTTGTCCTGATTGTTGGTCACGCTTCTGAGCTGGCCCACCTCCGAGTAGTTTCGAAGGACCTGGATCTTGTCCACGGCCTTGGAAGGGATGTTTTTGGTGGCCAGCTTGGTGTCCCCGTCAAAGAAGTCCTTCCCGTTGACCATGATCTTGTTGACGACCTTGCCCTCTACTTCAATCTGCCCGTCCTCGTTGATCTCAACTCCCGGCAGGTTTTCCAGCACATCTTCCAGCTTGCGTTCCGTGCCGTCGTTAAAGGAATCCGCATTGTAAACCAGGGTATCCCCTTTCACCTGCACCGGCATGGTATAGACGAGCTCTACCTCGTCCAGGGCGTTTTCAGATTGCAGGGTAAAGTCCTTTGTGATGTCATCCTCTCCTGTGGTCAGGATCTCCTTAAAGGTCTTCATCCCCACATAGCTGATCTGAAGCTCGTAGGTCTTGTTCTTGCCCAGATCGAGGCGAAACCTGCCCTGCTCACTGGTGATCCCGTAGGATTCCATCACTTTGCTGTCCTGGTTGATGGCAATCACATTGGCCAGTTCCAGCGGGTTGTCCAGGGAGTCTCTGACCACCCCTTCAAACTTGATCTGGGCACTGGAGGTCCAGGCTGCACATAGCAGAAAGAGAAAGATCAGGTATTTCATTTGGCGGGTATTCCCTGGATGGGGAAGGGTGTAGGATTCCAAGGTGATGATTAACGACTGCGCCTTCTTCCGCGATTGTCCCGCATCTCCTTCATTTTCATCGCGACCGTGGCCTGGTATTCGCTTTTTGTGGTGACTTTTCCTTTTTCCGGGGCCTCGATCCTGAGCTTTTCATCCGGGTTCATCACGATCTTGGAGCACAGCATGGTGGTATTGCCGGCGCTTACTTCCAGGATGAGTCCCGGCAGGCCCCAATACTCAGCGGGCCCGTGGGCTACAGGGATCTGGGGGGTATACCAGGCTTCTATTTCAGTCATTTCAATTTCGGGTTCCTGGGCACTTGTGGAATCTGCGGGGTTTTGCTCAGCAGACCTTAGCCTGCCCCAGGAAAAGTCAAACCAGGTGAGTTCGTTGGTCGGCACTGCGGCCGTGGCCTTAAAGCAGGTGTACTGGCCAATTTGCTTGGTGTCCGAACCCATTTGCCATTTGATTTCCTGCAGTTTGTCCTTTACCAGGAATAGTTTTCCGTAAAACTCCTGGCTCTGTACCAGAGCGTCCTCCTTGATATTTTTATACTGCTCGCCACGGGCGAAGTTCTTGCCCCAGGAGTCTGTAGCCCCTGAGATCGCATCCAGCTTCTCTTCTTCCTTGAAAACCGAGGCTTCCTTGTTAAAGTTCAGGATATAGGTTTTTTCCAAACGGCTCTTCAGCCGTTCCTGCACCTGTTTCTTCTGGGCTTCACTCAACCGGGCTCCCCAATTCCCCAGCTCAAGTGTGGATTTGGAAAAGTAAATCGCCTGCCCCTGAAATTCCTGTACGTTAGGCTTGCCGGACAGCAATAGCAGTACGGAGAGGAGGCTGATTTTAAAGAATACGGACTTCATAGGTATACGGTTTATGGATGGTTTGTTTAACAAATATAATTTATGTTTAAACATTTACGAGTTTGTTTATCATAACATTAACACGATTGAACCCAATTTTGCATCCGCTGCCAGGCAGTTGATGCACTGCACGATCAAAAGGTTTCGCAGGGGTTCGCTTTGTTTAGGCAGTGTTTTAGATGGGCGACGAATCTTTAACCGACAAAATGGTATGCCAAACCCAAAAGGTTAAACAATCGGCGGGGTTTGTTTCAATCTCACGAATAAATCCACCGCCGTTCCCGCTCGTCTCCCTCCCCCTTTGACAGCCTCAACCGGGTTTCGTGCCGGCAATCCAAAAATTATCCAATCAACACATAAAAGGAGTAGGTTATATAGGTTATCTTAGTAGGGTTTCCGTAAAACCCATACGCCATGGCCGCACAGTACCTAGACGCAGAAACCCTGAATTTCCTGCTATTTGACGTTCACGATCTGGATAGCGTCCTGACCCAACCCCGCTACCAGGACTACGATCCGGAATCGGTGGCCCTGTTCCTGAAATCCGTTGCCGATTTTTCGGACCAGGAGCTCCATCCCTATTTCCGGGAGATGGATGCCTCCCCCGCCCATTTCAGGGATGGGGAAATCGCAGTGCACCCCCAGGTAAGGAAATACCTCCAGAAAGCCGGGGAAATGGGGCTGATCTCCGCCCTGTTCGACTACGATGACGGCGGGCTTCAAATGCCCAACATGGCCCTGACTGCTGCCGCCTATATACAGGAAGCAGCCAACAACCACCTTCCGGGATATGCAGGTTTGACCCTCGGCGCTGCGGAACTGATCCTGCATTTTGCAGACGACGCCCTGAAAGACCTCTACATCCCCAAAATGAATACCGGGGAGTGGAGCGGCACCATGTGCCTGACCGAACCCCAGGCAGGCAGTTCCCTTTCCGATATTGAAACCGAAGCCACCCCCGAAGGAGATCACTACAAGATCAGCGGACAAAAGATCTTTATTTCCGGGGGGGACTACCAGGGTGCAAAAAATGTGGTCCATCTGGTCCTGGCGCGCATTAAAGGCGCGCCTCCTGGCACGGGTGGGATATCCCTTTTTGTGGTCCCCAAGAACCGGGTGGGTGAGGATGGCTCCCTCTCCCCTAATGATGTGTCTACCCTGGGTGATTTCGAAAAGATGGGTCAAAAAGGATATTGTACAACGCACCTCGCCTTCGGGGATAAGGACAACTGCCAGGGCTGGCTGGTGGGAGAGCCCCACCGGGGATTGCACTATATGTTTAAAATGATGAACGGGGCCCGGATAGCGGTAGGCAGGGGCGCTGCAGCCATTGCTATGGCCGCCTATCAGGCTTCCCTTTCCTATGCCAAAGAACGGCCCCAGGGACGCAGCCTTAGCCCTTCGGGCAAGAAAGATGTCTCCAGTGAGCAGACCCTGATCATCAACCATCCGGATGTGAAACGCATGCTGTTGCTTCAAAAGGCCATTGCAGAAGGCTCCCTCAGCCTGGTATTGCTGGCCGCCAGATACCAGGACCTCTCCCTGACCCACCCGGATGAAGCGGAACGCCACAAATACCACAACCTTTTGGAGATCATCACGCCCATTGCCAAAACCTATCCCTCCGAGATGGGAAGCGCCTCTGTCAGCAACGGGCTGCAGGTGCTGGGCGGGTACGGATTTTGTTCGGACTTTGTGCTGCAGCAGTACTATCGGGATATCCGAATCTTCTCCATATATGAAGGCACCACGGGGATCCAGTCCCTGGACCTGCTGGGACGCAAGGTCACCATGGAAAAAGGCATGGCCTGGCGATTGCTTGTGGAGGAAATAACCCACAGCATTAAAGCCGCCGAGGCTTCGGACCGGCTCAGGCCTTATGCTGCGCAGCTCGGAAACCGGGTGGAGGCCCTTGGGAGCGCAGTAGGTTCCCTGCTCAAATTCGCCTCCAAAGGGGATTTTGAACGATTCCTTGCCGATGCCTCGGTCTTTATGGAATGCCTCGGGAACATCGTAGTGGGGTGGCTCTGGCTGGATATTGCACGGGAAGCCGAAGATGCCCTGAATTCAGCCAACACCGGTTACCGGGAGACCTTTTACAGGCAAAAAATACGCGCGATGCAGTTTTATTACACCTATGAGTTGCCAAAAACTATCGGATTGACCGAAGTGCTCCTCAACCAGGAGGGGATTACCCTGGAATCCCCCACCGACCTCTTTGGCTAGATAAAAAAGTATAAACAACCAGCTGATATGGACTCAATCAAATCGAAATTCGACCTGGGGGGCAAAGTGGCTATCGTCACCGGAGCCAGCAAAGGAATTGGAAAGGCCATTGCCCGGGGCCTGGCGGAGAACGGCGCCCGTGTTGTGGTGAGCAGCAGGAAACAAAAGGCCGTGGATGAAGTGGCGGAAGCCTTCAGGGAAGCAGGGCTGGAAGCCACAGGCATTGAATGCCATGTTGGGGATGCCGGGCAGCGAAACGATCTTATCGAAGCGACCCTAAGTGCCTATGGAAGGATTGATATCCTGGTCAACAACGCCGCTATAAATCCGTACTACGGCCCCCTGGAAGGGTCCGATGAGGACGTTTTTGATAAGATCATGGATGTGAACGTGAAGGCGCCCTGGCTGCTATCCAACCTGGTCCTTCCCCACATGAAGGAGCAGGGCAGCGGCAGCATTATAAACATTTCGTCCGTAGAAGGGATCCGGCCGGGATTTGGCCTCGGGCTCTACAGCGCAACGAAATCGGCCCTGATCACGCTGACCAAAAACCAGGCGAAAGAATGGGGCAGATATGGAGTCCGGGCCAATGTGGTCTGTCCGGGGCTCATCAAGACCAAATTCAGCGAGGGATTATGGTCCAACGAGAAACTGGTGGAAGGCTTTACCAAAATGTTGCCTTTGCGTCGTATTGCAGATCCATCTGAAATGGCCGGGGTAGTCATGCTTTTGGCATCGGATGCAGGCTCGTACATCACAGGGAGCGTCTTCGCGGCTGACGGGGGCTATCTGGTTTCCGGGTAACCCATGCCTCGCGCTAAATGAACAAGACATGAATTTTGAACATAGCGAAAGGGCTGTTCAGCTTCAGGAAAAACTGAAGCACTTTGTGGCAGAGAACATACATCCTTTAGAAGGAGAAGTGGATGCATTTCACAGGGATCCGGCAAATGCATGGAAAAAGTGGCCGGGGCTGGATGCCCTAAAGCAAAAAGCCAAAGAGGAAGGGCTTTGGAATCTGTTTCTGCCGAAAGGCTATGGAAACCTTAGTCCGGGGCTCACCAATCTGGAATATGCACCCCTGGCCGAAATAATGGGCAGGACCCTCTGGTTATCCGAGGTGTTTAATTGCAGCCCCCCGGATACCGGGAACATGGAAGTGCTTGCCCGTTATGGCAGGGCGGAACAGCAGGAGAAGTGGTTACAACCGCTGATGGATGGAGCGATTCGATCAGCCTTTTTAATGACCGAGCCCGACGTGGCGTCCTCGGATGCGACGAATATAGAGACCGCCATTGTGGCTGAAGGGGAGGAGTATGTTATAACAGGCCGGAAATGGTGGTCCTCAGGAGCCATGGACCCCCATTGCAAGATTGCCATTGTAATGGGGAAAACGGACTTTGATGCCCCGCGGCACCTGCAGCAGAGCATGGTCCTGGTCCCCATGAATACCCCAGGGGTCTCTGTTGTCCGTTCTTTGAATGTTTTCGGATACAACGATTCCCCGGAGGGACACGCCGAGATCGTTTTGGACCAGGTACGGGTGCCTAAAAAGAACATCCTCCTGGGGGAAGGGCGGGGGTTTGAGATCGCCCAGGGGCGTTTGGGCCCTGGCCGCATCCACCACTGCATGAGGCTCATCGGAATGGCACAGCGCGCCCTCGAATTGATGTCCCAAAGGGCTTCGGAGCGCAGTCCGTTCGGCAGGACCCTGGATAAGTACAGCAGCATTCGGCAGGACATCGCACGGTCCTCTTGTGAGATCGAACAGGCGCGGCTCCTGGTGCTCTCTGCCGCAGATAAAATGGACAAAGTTGGGCACAAGGAAGCCAGGGACCTGATCGCCATGATCAAAATTGTGGCGCCATCCATGGCATTAAAGGTGATAGACCGGGCCATTCAGATCATGGGGGGCAAGGGGGTCTGTGATGACACCCCCCTGGCACATTTTTATGCGGCCGCCCGGACACTGCGGCTGGCAGACGGACCCGACGAGGTACATATGAGCCAGTTAGGGAAAAGCATCGTAAAGAAATACACTAAAGCATAGGGATGCCACAAAAAGATCTGACAACTTCGGTTCGGAAAGGTGAAGAGCTTCCGGAAGAGAGCCTCAGAAGGTTCTTATTGGACCAGGGGCTGCTCACGGATGAAAACAGCCCCGTGGAAATCAGGCAATTTTACAACGGGTATTCCAACCTCACCTATTTGCTGAAAACAGGGTCAGGGGAATACGTGCTTCGCCGACCTCCATTTTCCGCCCCAAAACGGGGCCATGACATGGGGCGAGAGTTCAAAGTCCTGCATCATTTACAGAAGGTGTTCCATAAAATCCCTGCAGTGTACGCCTATTCGGAAGATCCGGAGATCCTGGGGGCTCCTTTCTACATTATGGAAAAGGTAGGTGGGATCATCCTGACCGAAGCGGAAGCCCGGGAGCGGAAGATCGCCCCGGAAGGGTTCCGGAAAGTGGCCGACACATGGCTCGATACTTTTGTGGAACTGCATCAGGTGGATTATACGGCTGCCGGCCTTGATGCTTTAGGCAGGCCTGAGGGATATGTAGGGCGGCAGGTGACCAACTGGGGGAAGCAATACCTGGCTGCGGCCACGGAGGAGGTCCCAGCAGCTCAGAAAGTCATGAAATGGATGGAAGCCAACCAGCCTGCAACCTATCAGTACAGCCTGATCCACAATGACTTTAAGTATGATAATATTGTTTTTGCAGACGATCAATGGAATGAAGTGGCTGCCGTCCTGGATTGGGAAATGTGCACCCTGGGCGATCCCCTGATGGACTTGGGGACTTCGCTGGGCTATTGGACCACAGCTGATGATGCTGACTTTATGAAGCAAGGACTCCCATCCCCAACCGTAATGCCCGGCAACCCTTCCCGTACAGAGTTGGTGCAGCAATATGCCTTGAAAAGCGGGAGGGATATCACGAATTTGACCTTTTATTTTGTCTACGGCCTGTTTAAAATCGCTGTGATTGCCCAACAGATCTATTACCGCTTCAAACACGGACACACCTCTGACATGCGGTTTTCCCGATTGAACAAAGTGTCTGCCCTCTGCTGCAATACCGCATGGCAGGCCATTCAAAAAAAGCAAATAGACGGTTTGTATTAATACATTTAAATCCCTTTGGGAAATGATATGAGTGAAAGAACATATATAGATGCGGGAAGGAAAAGCATGGAGGCACTCCTTGCATTGCCAGCGGATGAGCAGCTTATGATGCTCAACCTCTTAAAGTACAGGGACCGTGTGGAAGGGTCCAGCGATTCGGGAGCCGAAGTGTTCAAAGCATATATGAAAGCTGCTTTCCCCTTCTTAAAACAGGCAAAGGCGGAGGTCGTATTCTTTGGTAAACCACAAACCGTCCTGATCGGACCGGATGATGAAACCCTCTGGGATGATGTTTTGATCGTAAAATACCCTTCCCCGGGAAGCTTCCTGCGCATGGTCCAGGCAGAAGGCTACCCCCTGGAACAAAGGAAGCAGGCGCTCCTGGATTCCAGGCTCATATACTGCAAATCTAATTTGATGAGGCCTTAAAAGCCCGGGAGGATTAATGACACAAGATCGTATGGTACTGGAAAACAAAATAGTGGTCATAACCGGGGCTGGCAGTGGGATCGGAGCGGCGACCGCTGAACTCATGGCTGCCAATGGAGCCGTGGTCGTCGCTTCGGACATCAACCCGAAAAGCCTCCAAAAGATCGTGGACCGGATAAATAAGGCCGGGGGATCAGCAAGCGGGCTCAAAGCTGATGTGAGCAAGTTCGGTGAAGTGGAGCAGCTCATCGCCTATGCGGTAAAGGAGCATGGAAGGTTAGACGTGCTGGTAAACAATGCCGGGATTGGGGGCAAAAGCCAAAATAAGACCCATAAACATACCCTTGAAGACTGGCACGATGTCATTGCCGTGAACCAGACAGGGGTGTTTTACGGCATGAAACTCGCGCTGCAGCAGATGCTGGAGCAGGGCCACGGCAACATCGTAAATGTAGCTTCCCTGGCCGGGCTAAAAGCTTCTGGGAATAACCTGTCTTACAGCGCCAGCAAATTTGCCGTGGTGGGGATGACCAAATCGGCTGCCCTGGAATACGGCCGCAAAAATATCCGGATCAATGCAGTTTGCCCCGGCTATACCCATTCGGCCCTTCTCAACAGATTGTTGACGAGCAGGCCGGATATGGGAGATGTTCTGAAACGCATGATCCCCATGGACCGCTTTGGGGAGGCCACAGAAGTGGCAGAAGCCATCGTATGGCTCGCTTCCGATCAGTCAAAATATATCACAGGACAGACCATTACCCTGGACGGGGGCACATCACTGGTCTGAGGGCCTTTAAAAATTGAACATGAATACACTGGAGCTCATAAAAAAACAGGATTACGTCATTGTCCGGATGAACCGGGGCAAGGTCAACGCCATTAATTTTGAGATGGTAAAGGAACTTCGGGAGGTTTTTCATTCCTTAAAGGAAGACGCTTCCGTAAAAGGCGTGATCCTGACCGGGCAGCCCCATTACTTTTCTGCCGGATTGGATCTCATCGAGCTTTTTCGGTACGACCAGAATCAGATCCGGGAGTTTTTTGCGGCATTTGGCGGCCTGTACCTCGATTTGGTCCAGTTCCCCAAGCCCTTTATTTCAGCCATTTCAGGGCATGCCCCTGCAGGTGGCTGCGTCCTGGCTGTCTGCAGTGACAACCGCTATATGGCCGAGGGCGATAAATACGTGATCGGCCTTAACGAGGTCGCTGTGAATATTCAGATCAGTCAAAACCTCACAGAAATATACGCCTTCTGGATGGGTGACGGTTTGGCGAGCAGGTATATCCTGGAGGGAAAGCTGCTCCGCGGCAATGAAGCCCTGATGGCCGGGCTGGTAGACGAATTAGTACCCCTGGATGAGGTGTTGGGGCGGGCAGAAGCACAAATGCAGCACTACCTGAAAGCAGATCAGGAAATCCTGCTAAATACCAAGCGCAAAGTCAGAAAACACCTTTTGGACAAACTTGATTTAAATGCCGACAACACCCTGAAGGAAGCGGCCGACCTGTGGTGGAAACCTGAGATCCGGTCAAAGATGGAAGCCTATGTTCAAAGTTTTACCTCAAAAAAATAAAGTGTTATGAACAAACAATTGATCCTTGCAAAAAGACCCGTTGGAAAGGCGGATGCTTCAACCTGGTCGCTGCAGACGCATCCGGTCCCGGAAATCAGGGAGGGTGAAATCCTCGTGAAACAGCATTATATCTCCCTGGACCCTGCCATGCGGGGCTGGATGAATGCCGGCAAATCCTATATAGAGCCGGTGGAAGTTGGGTCGGTCATGCGGGCGGGTTCCATAGGGCAGGTCGTAGCCTCCAAAAACCCAAAATTTGAGGAAGGACAGTATGTGGTGGGTTCTGGCGGCGTACAGCAATACGCCGTATCCGATGGTAAAGGATTCTACCAGGTAGATCCTGCGATGGCCCCCCTGACCACTTATATAGGAACGTTGGGGATGCCTGGCATGACCGCCTATTTTGGGATTCTGGAGGTTGGCAGGATCAGGGAAGGTGATGTGGTACTGGTTTCGGGCGCTGCCGGCGCAGTAGGGAGCACGGTGGGTCAAATTGCAAAAATCAAAGGCTGCAAGGTTGTGGGGATTGCCGGAGGGCCGGAAAAATGCTCCTACGTGGTCGGGGAGTTGGGGTTTGATGCCTGCATCGATTACAAGAATGAAAATGTGGCCACCCGGGTTAAGGAGGAGTGCCCAAAGGGCATTGATGTATATTTTGATAATGTAGGGGGTGAGATCCTGGATATCGCCCTAACCCGCCTCAGGAGGCATGCACGGGTGGTGATCTGCGGGGCTATTTCACAGTACAACAACAAAACAGCTGTTAAGGGCCCCAGCAATTATCTTTCCCTTTTGGTTAACCGGGCAACGATGCAGGGCATGGTGGTTTTTGACTATGCATCAAGGTATGCAGAAGCTGCCCAGGTTATGGGCAAATGGATGGCTGAGGGGAAATTAAAGGCCCGTGAAGATGTCTATGAGGGGATCGAGAATTTCCCGGAAACATACAACCGTCTATTCTCAGGTGAGAAACTCGGCAAACTGGTCTTAAAGGTCATAGAGGATTAAAGGAGTATGAAAGCTATACAATGCAAAGAATACGGCCCTCCCAGTGCGCTTGTCCTGGAGCAGCTGCCGGAACCGGTTCCCAAAGAAAATGAGGTGCTGGTTCAGGTTAAGGCCTGTGGGATCAATTATCCCGACACCCTCATTATTCAGGGATTGTATCAAATCAAGCCTGAGCTTCCCTTTACCCCCGGCAGTGATGTTGCTGGCATTGTAGCCGCTGTTGGGAAAGGGGTAAAACACCTGGCCGTTGGCGATCCCGTATTCGGGTTTGTGCCATATGGCGGGTTGGCCGAATCGGTGGTGGTGCCTGCTACAGCCTGTTTCCCGAAACCCGATAAAATGGATTTTACCGTGGCGGCTTCCTTTATGATGGCTTATGGCACTTCTTATCACGCCCTGAAGGACCGGGCCAGGCTACGTGAGGGCGAGACCCTGCTGGTGCTCGGAGCCTCCGGAGGGGTAGGCCTGGCGGCCGTGGAACTGGGCAAACAAATGGGGGCCCGGGTGATTGCAGCCGCCTCTACCGATGAAAAATTGGAGTTGTGCCGGGAATACGGAGCCGACCTTCTGATCAATTACAATGAGACAGACTTAAAAGCCACTTTAAAGGAGCTTACGGGCCACAAAGGGGTCGATGTAATCTACGACCCTGTGGGTGGGGATTACACAGAGCCCGCCTTTAGGGGAATTGCATGGGAGGGCCGGTTTCTGGTGGTGGGGTTTGCCGCAGGCTCCATCCCTAAGATCCCATTGAACCTTCCCTTGTTGAAGGGAGCTTCCCTGGTTGGGGTCTTTTGGGGTGCCTTCGCCATGAAGCATCCAAAGCAAAACATGCAAAATGCCATGACGCTGATGCAGTGGTTTGAAGAGGGCAGGTTAAATCCACACATCCACAGGGTTTATGCCCTGGAGGATAGTCCTAAGGCGCTGGAGGAGATGATGGCCCGCAAGGTAAGGGGCAAAGTAGTCGTAAGCATGTAAAAACGTAATACGAAAAGACAATTAGTTATGAGGCTATCCGGTAAAATTGCAGTGGTAACAGGAGGTTCCAGAGGCATCGGGCAGGCAATCTCCGATCTTTTTGCAAGGGAGGGTGCCACCGTCATTATCCTGGATGTCCTGCCCCAGGGACAGCAGGTATCCGACGAGATCAACGCCAGGGGCGGCAAAGCTGAATTCCACACGGTTTCGGTTACGGACCCCATTGCCGTTAAGGCCATCTTTGAAGAGGTGAACCAGCGATACGGCAAGATTGATATCCTCATCAATAATGCCGGAATCACCCGGGACCGCACCCTGGAAAAAATGAGTGAGGACGAGTGGGACGCCGTCATAGAGGTGAACCTGAAGGGGGTTTTCATCTGTACCCAGGCGGTGATCCCGTACATGAAGGAAAAGAAGTACGGCAGAATAGTCAGCGCAGCCTCCAATGTAGGGCTGAGGGGTAATTTCGGACAAACCAATTACGCCGCGACCAAGGCGGGGGTTATCGGCATGACCAAGACCTGGGCTATTGAATTGGGGAGGCATGGCATCACAGCAAATGCCGTCGCCCCGGGATTTACAATGACCGATATGGTTAAAAAGATCCCCGAAGCACACCTTGAGGCCATAAAATCAAGCATCCCCCTGGGCATGGTAGCAGAGCCCCTTGATATCGCCTATGGATATTTGTATCTCGCCTCAGATGAGGCGCGCTTTGTCAGTGGGATCTGCCTGACGATCGATGGCGGGGCGGCCCGATAAATTCAGCATATGGCAACACTGGAAATTACCGACTTCAAAGAATTCAGGGAACTGGAAGGAAAACCCTTCCCGCCAGGGGAATGGGTTACCATTACCCAGGAGATGATTGATGATTTCGCCCGGGCGACAGGGGATTTTCAATGGATCCATACAGACCCTGAAAAGGCGGCCCTGCACTCCCCTTATAAAAAAACGGTGGCCCATGGATTCCTTTCCGTTTCCCTCCTCTCCAGGCTGCTTGGGGACTGTATTGAGGTCCGGTCTGTGAAGCTCGGGTTAAACTACGGATTGAACAAGGTGCGCTTTCCGGCCCCCGTCCCTGTGGATAGCCGGGTTCGATTAAAAGGCCTGGTCAAACAAATTGAAGCCTATCCCAAAAATGGACTCAAAATAACCTGGGATTGCAAGGTGGAAATTGAAGGAGTGGCCAAACCGGCCTGTGTAGCGGAGTTCGTGACCCTGATGTTTGAATAGGCAGGCGTCTGTTTTAGAACGATTTATTGATTATCTTACTGCTCCTGCAACCAACCATCCAGCTTATGAATCGCGTATTTGACCTCCTCGACCACCAGATTGAACACCATCCCCAAAAAGCCGCAGTGTGCATAAGGGACGCCCAGGGAAACTGGAAACCCTATAGTTCCCGGGAAATCGCTGCAATGGCTGAGAAAGCTGCCTGTGGACTTCTGAAATCAGGTCTTAAGCCTGGGGACAACGTCGCCCTGGTGTCCTACAAAAACCGGCCCGAATGGCTGATCATGGATTTTGCGATCCAGATGGCGGGTATGGTCAGCATCCCATTATACCCTACCATCAGCATACGGGAATACCAGTACATCCTGGACGAGGCGGAAGTAAAGGCCGCATTCTGCGGAGGCCTCGACCTATATGAGAAATTGACGGAAGCTCAACGGGAATCCCCCTCCCTGCAGCAGGTCTACGCGTTTGACAACCATCCGGACAGGCCACACTGGGAATCCATTTTTGATGAGACGCTCCAAAGCGAAGTGGAAAAGATCAAAGGATCCCTTACCGGAGACGACCTCCTTACGATTATTTATACCTCCGGCACCACCGGAAACCCCAAGGGGGTGATGCTCACCCACAACAATATTATGCATGTGATCAGGACCACTTCTGACCTGGTTCCCATCGGGGCAGGAGAAAAAACGATCAGCTTCCTGCCCATGTGCCACATATATGAGCGGGCCGTGTCCTTTGCCTATTATTACAAAGGGTGTTCCGTCCATTATTGCGGCACGGACAACCTCAGCGGGCCGGATGGCGACCTGGCTGCGGTGCGGCCTGTGGGATTCACTACAGTACCCCGCTTGCTGGAGAAAGTATACGAGGCGATCTACAATAAAGGCCTGGCCCTGACAGGGGTGAAACGGAACCTGTTTTTTTGGGCCCTTTCCCTGACGGACGACTTTGAGCTGGATAAAGAAAGGTCGTTTTCCGAACGGCTGAAATGGAAGCTCGCTGACCGCCTGATTTTCAGCAAATGGCGGGAGGCCCTGGGAGGAAACCTCAGGGTGATCTTTACCGGAGCGGCCCCCTGCCCGGTCAAAATCCTCCGTGTTTTCTGTGCTGCGGGCATACAGATCCGGGAAGGCTACGGGCTCACGGAGACTTCCCCAACCCTGACCATGAACACCTATAATCCTGGTGGCGCCATGCTGGGAACGGTGGGTTCTACCGTAGAAGGGGTCGAGCTGCTTATTGATGATAGCTCCGGGGACTACCAGCCCGGGGAGGGTGAGATCCTGGCCCGCGGGCCAAATGTCATGTCCGGCTATTACAAAAAGCCTGAGATCAACCAGGAAGTCTTTAAGGAAATCGGCGGAAAGACCTGGTTTTGCACCGGGGACATCGGCAAGATGATCAACGGTCCCGGAGGCCTGGATTTCCTGAAGATCACGGACCGGAAGAAGGAACTGCTGAAGACCTCGGGCGGGAAATATGTGGCCCCTGCCCCCATTGAAAATCGCTTCCGGGAAGACTTCCTGGTGGAACAGATCATGGTGGTGGGGGATAAGCGGAAATTTGTATCTGCCCTGATCGTCCCTGCCGAGGAAGCCCTGAAAAGCTGGTGCCTGCATAAGGAACTGGGATGGACCACCCTGGCTGAAATGATCACAGATGAGAAGGTAATTGCCAAATACCAGAAAATCATCGATCGCCTCAACCCGGAATTCTCCCACATCGAACAGATCAAGGAATTCAGATTGATCCCGGATCCCTGGCTCCCCATACACGAGGACCATTCGGAGGCGGAGCTCACTCCTACCCTAAAGCTCAAAAGGCGGGTAATCCGGAAGAAATTTGCGCGTGAGATCGATGAAATCTATGCCTCCGGATGATACCACCATCCCCGGTGGTCCATAATGGCCCCGGTTAGCCCATAATAGTTTACTTTTTAACCCCCCATAAAATAAGGTGCCATGTATTACAAATCCCTGAAGAAAGCCCTGCCCGGAATTTGCATCTTCCTGCTGATCCTGCTCCTGCTCAGCGCTTGCAGTACTCCGCAAACCTTCGATGTGCTCATCAAAAACGGGCGCATCGTTGACGGATCCGGGTCGCCCGGATATCTCGGTGCTATAGGCATCAACGCAGATACTATCGCAGCCATAGGCGAGCTCCCCAATGCCAGGGGGACTGCTGAAATCGATGCCACGGGGCTGGTGGTCGCTCCCGGTTTTATCAACATGTTGAGCTGGGCGCCCGTCTCCCTGATCGAAGACGGCAGATCCCAAAGCGATATCCGGCAGGGGGTTACCCTGGAGGTTTTCGGGGAGGGCTGGTCCGTGGGGCCGCTCAATGAGTCCATGAAAAAAACACAGCAGGAAAACCAGGGGGATATCAAATTCGAGGTGGCCTGGACCACCCTGGAGGAAGGGCTGCAACACCTGACCGACAAGGGCATATCCCCGAACATCGCCTCCTTTGTTGGGGCTACCACGCTGAGGATCCACCAGATCGGATACGAGGACCGCCCCCCTACGGCAGCAGAACTGGATTCCATGAAGCTGCTGGTGCGGCAAGCCATGGAAGATGGGGCACTGGGGGTGGGATCTTCCCTTATCTACGCCCCGGCCTTTTACTCGAGCACGGAAGAACTCGTCGAGCTCTGCAAGGTAGCCTCGGAGTACGACGGCATGTACATCTCCCATATGCGGAGTGAAGGGGAAAAGATCCTGGAAAGCCTGGACGAGCTGATCCGAATCGCGGATGAGGCCGGCATCAGGGCTGAAGTCTACCACCTGAAGCAGGGCGGGACAGCCAACTGGGACAAGCTGGATGCGGTGGTGTCAAAGATCGATTCCGCCCGTAATGCAGGGCTGGGGATTACCGCAGACATGTATACCTACACGGCCGGGGCTACCGGGTTGGACGCCTCCATGCCTCCATGGGTGCAGGAAGGCGGGTATGAGAAATGGGCCGAACGGCTGAAGGACCCGGATATTCGCACGCGGGTGAAACAGGAGATGAAGACCCGGGCCGAAGACTGGGAAAACCTCTACGAGGCAGCGGGGTCGGCAGAAAACCTGCTGCTGGTCGGATTCAAAAACGACTCCCTGAAATACCTGACCGGAAAATCCCTGGCTGAAGTGGCTGCCATGCGAAATCAGAGCCCGGAAGAAACCGCCATGGACCTGGTCGTCCAGGACGGCAGCCGGGTGGGCACGGTCTACTTTCTGATGTCCGAGGAAAATGTAAAAAAACAGATTGCCCTGCCCTGGATGAGCTTTTGCTCGGACTCCGGGTCCCTCGCCCCGGAAGGGGTGTTCCTCAAGTCCAACCCCCATCCGCGGGCCTATGGCAATTTTGCCAGGTTGCTAGGGAAATATGTGCGGGAGGAAAAGGTGATCCCACTGGAGGAAGCCGTCTATAAGCTAACCACCCTGCCGGCCACCAACCTGAAGATCCATCACAGGGGGGCGCTTAAAGAAGGATACTACGCAGACCTGGCCATCTTTGATCCGGATGAAATCCGGGATCACGCCACCTTTGAAAACCCTCATCAGTATGCTACCGGCATGATTCATGTCTTTGTCAACGGCACTCAGGTGCTCCGCGAAGGAACGCATACGGGAGCGCTCCCGGGCCGCGTAGTCCACGGGCCAGGGAGGAAAGAACCCTAAGCCTTTACCGCCGCATGTTTCGAATCTTCCGACAAATTCGCCAACGCCTCTTCCCTGTCGCTGACCAGGGCAGGCATCGCTTCGGCAGGTATCTGTTCTATGCCGTCGGGGAAGTCCTCCTGGTCGTGGTCGGGATATTGATCGCCCTTCAGATCGATACCTGGAATGAAAATCGAAAATCCCGGGCTCTCGAACTCAAGACACTCAAAGAACTCCGGGCAGATCTTCTCCAAACCCGGGATGATATCCGAAGCGACAGCACGAATTTTCAAAAAATCATCCGGGCCAATGAGGTAGTCCTGTACCACATGAATGAATCTCTTCCCTACCACGACTCCCTGACGGAGTACTTTCTATGGCTGGAGCCCTTTCAGACGTTCTCGATAAACAATACGACCTTTGAGAATATCAGGCAAAACGGGTCGAGCCTGATCACCAATGATTCCATTCGCATCGCCCTTTCAGATTTCTATACCCGCCCGATCAACCTCTATAAAGAAGTGGAGCTGAGGGTCTTGAATGAACACTTTGAAAATTACTACAGGCCGATGGTCATGCAGGCTTTCAAGACGGTTGATAAGAACCTCCTGATCCCGATTGATTATGCTGCATTTGTACGGAATCCGGAATACAAACAAGTGCTGATGCACACCATTCGCATTTGTGCCGACATGTGCAATTTTCAGGGATATTTATTAGATGAAGTTACGGGCCTGATCCGCGCTGTGGATACAGAAATCTCAGGTTTCTAAAGCCTTTTTCAGCCTATACTCAGATTCCTTCCGTCAATTTGCCTATCTTAAGGGAAGGATCAATACCCGCTGTCACATGTTCCGCTTTTTCCGCAAATCCCGAGAAAAAACCCTGGCAGAAAACCCCTCTGACCGAAAAGGCCTAGCAAAGAAATACCGGAAATACACCTTCTATGTGGTCGGGGAGATCTTTATCGTGATCATCGGGATCCTGCTCGCCCTGCAGGTGGACAACTGGAACAACCAGCTGGAGGATCGTCAGGAGGCGCAGGTGTTCCTTATCCGCCTGAAGAATGAATTCCTCACCAACCGAAAGCAGCTGGTCCAAAAGGTGACCATGCGGGAAAAAGCCCTGAAATCGACCAGGGAACTGCTCCGCTTTGTGGACGGAAATCCCGAAGGACTGCGTGCAAGTCAGATCGATAGCCTGCTGGCCAATGCCCTCCCGGTTTACACTTTTGACCCTTCCCTGGGTGTACTCAACCAGCTTACCTCTACGGACAAGCTAACCCTGATCCAAAGTGAGGCCCTTAATGACAAGCTTTCCATTTGGGATGCCATGATCGAGGATTTCAAGGAAGATGAAAACATGTACAACGACTACAACCACAACCAGTTCAGGCCTTTCCTCTATAAAAATTACACCGCCAGGAATATTATCAATACCCGGATCAGGAACAGGGTCATTGAACCTATTTTGCTTTCCAATCCAAACGATGTCAATACCGAAATTGGCTTTTCCGGTCAATCGGTGAATGTGACTGCCCTGCAAAATTCAATGGAATTCGAGAACTACCTCGCTTTTTGTGTGAGCTGGCTCTCGCTGATCAACACACAATCCCAGGGCATCCTCAATTATATCGACAGTGTAGTGGAGATTATTGATCAGGAACTGGAGGCCGATTAACGCGACCATGAAGCAGGTTGGGTACACCCTTATGCAGATCGCCATTTATCTGATGCTCCTCGGCGGCATCGGGGATCTTGTTTATTCGTTCTCCGTTAAATCCATTATTCCCGCACACCTGGAGTATTTGCGGTTGCCGGAGGATCAGGTAACCCCTGAATTGAGCGATCTCGATTTGGGTTTAATCCGCGCCATTGGGGGGCTGCTTATAGCCCTTGGCATAGGGGCAATAACCCTGCTTTATACCGCGGTAAAAAAACAAAACCGTGCTGCGCTTTGGGGTATGGCCTTAATGGTCACCGTGGGTGAAGGAAACAACGCCCTGCAAATGTTCCTGCTGGATTCTCCATATTATGCCGTGCCCCTGTTCTTCCTGATCCTTTTTTGGTCGGGGGTGTTTCTGTGGGTAAGGAGTCCTGAGATCCATGCTTAAGGGGTACTATTTTCTTCTTCGGCATGGATCACTCCCGTTGAAGGTATGGCCAACTGTTTATTACAGGCCTGAAAGGAACGGAAAGCATCAGTCCCCCATCCGTATAGAATTAACAAGGAGACTAATATGTTTTGGGAATGTCATTAAATCCCATCTCCTCCATCAATACCTCCCAGCGGGGATCATCATAAAGGGGTTTAAAGGGCGGTTCCACCTTTAGCCAATAGAGTTCCACTTCCTGGTCGGCCATGGCCTTATCGAGCCATTGAAAGGCGGTGTCGTGATCTCCTGTCTGGGCACTT
>CBFCWO010000044.1:0-22784 GCA_965601625.1 uncultured Flavobacteriaceae bacterium
AGGTTTTTTTGTCCAGGGCGTCCAGGATTCCCAGGGAAACCACCTTCCTCATTGGGTCGGGCGTCTTGAAGAGGGTTGCACAGCATTGTTTTGCACATCCCATGTGGGGGGATCCACCATCCTGCAGGGTGCCAAGGATAACCAATTCAATGCCCTGGCGTGCGCCCGGGCCGGAGTTGTCCGAAGGGGGTATTTGCCCGGCCAGGATGGAATAAGTCAGGAATAAGACTGCCAGCAGCCCGAGCCGGTTTTTCATCACCCTGCCCCTATTGAAGGATCTCTCCATATTTCGAGGGGTTTCCGAGCAGTTCCCGGGCCGTCATGATGGAGGGATCGTGATCCAGGTAATAGTCGTAAAGCCCCTGCCGGTAGAAATAACGCTTGATGATCTCGTCCTCCAGCAATTTCTGGACCTCCCCGGAATAACTGTCCAAAGCCTTTAGTTTTTGCTTTTCCACATTGGCGAGCAGGGATTTGAAATCCGCCGTTATTTCGTCGCTGAAGATCACCTCTTCCCGGTTCGTGAGGGCCTCCTTAAGCGCTTTTTCCGTTCGCGTTTCAAAGGAGAAATCGCTCTTTCCCACATAGCTCTTGAAGTCCTTCAGAACGGCAGGAGAAAGCTTAAAAGCACCGACATCGGCATATTCGTGATCGTAGTAGTAGTCCGTGGCAAAGTTGAAAATGAGTTGGTTTTGCTGCAGGGCCTGTATCAGGTCATTGGAAGCCAGATCGCGGATCTCAACATCCGGGCTAACCCCTCCCGCATCGGTCACAACTCTTCCGTTTCGGGTCTTGAACTCACGGAATTTCGTATTCTGCACGGCATTGCCATTATCATCGCGGTTCCAGTAGTCAAGCGCTTGTATACACCGCCCGGAAGGGGTATAATACCGGCTGATGGTAACTTTTAACTGGGTTCCATAGGTGAGTTTCAGCGGGCGTTGCACCAATCCCTTACCAAAGCTTCGGGCGCCCATAACCACGGCCCTGTCCAGGTCCTGCAGCCCTCCTGAAACGATTTCACTGGCCGAGGCGCTTTGGCCGTTGATCAGCACCACCAGGGGGATTTCTGTATCCACGGGCTTGTTTCGGGTCCTGTATTCCTGATTGAATTTCTTGACCTTGGACTTGGTGGTCACGATCAGCTCACCTTTGGGCACAAACAGGTTGGTGACGTTGATAGCTTCAGAGAGCAGGCCGCCAGGGTTGCTCCGAAGGTCGAGGATAATGCGCTCTGCCCCCTGATCTTTGAGCTCCAGCAGGGCCTCTTTAGTCTGTTCACTGGCTTTTGCATTGAACCGGGACAGGACGATGTACCCTGTTTTTTCGTCTGCCATGCGGTAATAGGGCACCGCATCGATTTCAATGGCCTCTCGCCGGATGGTGGCAGTTTGGGGCACGCCCTGTCGCAGGTAGGTGACACTTACCTCCGAATTGTCGGCACCCTTGAGCAACTCCGTGGCATCGTCCTTGAAATCGGAAACCGCAATATCACCTATACGCACGATCTCATCCCCCGCCTTCAATCCGGCTTTGTCCGCGGGATATCCCTGATAGGGCTCCACAATGACCAGCTTGTCCTCATAGGAGCGCACCATGGCCCCTATGCCCGAATATTCGCCGGCATTGTTGATCTTGTATGCCTCTACGTCCTGTTCATTGAGGAACACGGTATAGGGATCCAGATCTTCAAGCATGTTCTTTATTGCCTTATCCATAAGAGCAGCGGGATTTGTCTCGTCCACATAGTTCATGTTAAGCTCTTTGAAAAGGGTGGTGAAGATCTCAATCTGCTTGGAGATCTCGAAAAAATCAGTCTTAAAGGCGGTGCTTGTCAGGAAAATCCCAGCCGCCAGCAAGGGCAGGACAATACTAGTTTTCAATCTCTTCTTCATGGAGCATAAATTTTGTCAATACGGCTTTCATGGCCTGCGATACCGTCTTGAAATCGGCAGGTTTTTTCCCAAGGTATAAAAATACGAACGCATACTTTCCCTGCATATTGTTAAATATCCCGGGCTTTTCCAGCCGATAGGCCTCTCTCATAAGGCGCTTGAGACGGTTTCGATCCACAGCTTTTTTAAAGGACCGTTTCGGAACGGCAAAGCCCGCCTGAACCGACACCTCCTCCGGCAGCGGGGCGGGCAGGTAACACAACATGACGGGAAACGCTTTGATGCGCGTGCCTTTTTCGAAGACTGCTTCCCAAAGCTTTTTGCGCGACAGTCGTTCTTTTTTGGGGAACCGGTAAAGGTGCATGTCCAAAAATAGCAATAAATTAGAGGCTGTCCTGAATGATAATTATCATATTAAAGGCCGGCCTCAAGCCTTAATTTGCTCTATTGTAACCGGCTCCAGGCCCAAGTCAAAAAAAAGTATATGGGTACCCATTCCGTAAAACCGCTGGACTCTGATAAAGTCCGAGGCATCTATTTCCACCGCTTGCTGACGGATCTTGAAGCGCTAGAACAAATGCTTCGGGACGATTATTTTCTTAAAGAGCCAATCCATATTGGTGCGGAACAGGAATTCTGTCTGGTTGATGAGAATTGGCAGCCTTCCGACAAGGCCATGGACATTCTCGAGGACATCAATGAGGAACACTTCACGCCCGAACTGACCCGTTACAACCTGGAGATCAATCTGGATCCGAGACCCTTGAAGGGAACCTGTTTCTCGGAGATGCACCGGCAACTGAACGACCTGCTGGACTACGGGCAGGAAGTGGCTGAAAAGCACAAGAATTATATCATAATCACAGGCATATTGCCTACGATAACTACACATTATTTGAGGGAGGAGTTTATGACGCCCCGCCGGCGGTATAAGATCCTGTCAGATGCTATACGAAATGTGCGCAAAAGCAATCTTGAAGTACACATCACCGGGGTTGATGAGATCAACCTTCGCCACGATTCCATCATGTACGAAGGGTGCAATACCAGCTTCCAGGCCCACCTGCAGATCGATCCGGACCATTTTGCGGACACCTACAATTGGGCTCAGGCCATATCCGGCCCTGTGCTCAGCGTTTGCACCAACTCGCCAATGCTCATGGGCAGGGAGCTTTGGGAGGAGACCCGGATCGCCCTCTTTACCCAAAGCGTAGATACACGGAAAAGCACCTTTCTGCTCAATGAGCGCGAGCCCAGGGTGGGGTTTGGAACAGAGTGGGCAAAGGGAAGCCCCGCAGATTTCTTCAAGCAGTCCATCGTGCGGTTCAGAAGCCTGATTTCCACAGATTTTGAGGACGGGGACAGCCTTCATCAGCTGGCAGAGGGGAAAATACCCAAGCTCAGTGCCCTCAACCTCCATAACGGCACGGTTTATCCCTGGAACCGGCTATGCTATGGACGTACCCACGGGAAACCCCATTTGCGTATCGAAAACAGGTATATACCTTCCGGGCCCACCACCTCAGATGAAATTGCCAATATGATGTTCTGGGTAGGGGTGATGCTGGGGCGCCCGAAGGAATGGGAGCAAATCCATGAAAAAATGGATTTCAGGGATGCCAAGAAAAACTTCTTTAATGCGGCTAGGTATGGTATTGCCGCCCAATTTCACTGGGACAACAGGATCGTTTCCACAAGGGAACTCATCCTGGAATACTTCCTGCCCATGGCCTACAAGGGCCTGAGCAAGGCCCAGGTAGACCGCGCTGACGCTGACCGTTACCTCGGCATCATAGAGCGGCGGATACATGGGCAAAACGGCTCAGAATGGATGGTCCAGTCCTACAGGGAGCTCAGGACCAGGTTCAATGCCCGTGAATCACTGCGCAGGCTAACCGCATCCCTTTTTGAACGTTCATATAAGGGCTATCCGGTGGATGCGTGGAAGCAAATCAACGTAAACGAGTTAAGCGCGAGCAATAAACCATTGAAGATCGGAGATATGATGAAGTCCAAAGTCATCACCGCCCAGGAGTCGGACAGTGCCGCCCTGGTCATTCAGATGATGAAATGGAATAATATTCACCACCTGCCGGTATTGAACGATGTAAATGAACTGAGCGGACTACTGAGCTGGACGGATGTAACTCATTTTAAAGGAGGGGATGAGATTTACGAAAAGAGCATCCGGGACCTGATGACAGAGGACCTGATCACCATCAATCCCGATGCCCATCTGGACAACGCCAAAGAACTCATGTCCAAACACCAGATCAATTGTCTGCCTGTTGTGGTGGGGAAGGCGCTGGTGGGAATCTTAACCTCCAATGATTTCGAATAATATGATATTGACCCAAAAGGATAAGACAACAACCCTGCAGGGGGAACGAATCATTGGGAGGATATCGTCCGGCAAGCCTGGCCCGACGGTTGTTTTTTTTGGCGGGATCCACGGCAATGAACCCGCAGGGGTGCTGGCTTTGGAGGCGGTGTTTGGCTCCCTGAAGAACGGAGAAGTGCCATTCGAATACGGCACGGCTCTGGGGATCAAGGGAAATTTGCCTGCCCTGGTCCGGAAACAACGTTTCCTGGTCCATGACCTGAATCGCATTTGGGGCCGCAATAGACTTAAGGAGGTCCTTGAAGGGCCGCGGGCGGACCTGTCGCCCGAAGAACGGGAATTGCTAGTCCTTTTTGGTGCCCTGCAGGAGGTCCTGACCACTTGTGAACCTCCATTTTATTTTATTGACCTGCACACGACTTCCAGCCAGACACTTCCCTTTATTACGATAAACGACTCCATGATCAACCGGAAGTTTTCGGAGCTCTTTCCCGTACCGGTCATCCTGGGGATCGAAGAGTATCTGGAGGGGCCTTTGTTGAGCTATATCAACGAACTGGGGTATATGGCCATGGGGTTTGAGTCCGGGCAGCACAATGATGAGGCTGCTGTAAGGTGTGCCGAGGACTTTATTTGGCTCACGCTGTATTACGCTGGGGCCATCCCTTCCTTTGAAGGGCGAAGAAATTGCCACGAAAGGCTCAGGAAGGCTGCAAAATCAGACCACCATTTTTACGAGGTATATTACAGGCATAAACTGACGGATGTTCAAAAGTTCAAAATGAAGGATGGATTCCGCAGCTTCCAACCCCTTCCTAAAGGCACCCTCCTGGCTTCCGACAATGGAACCCCTATTGAAATGACCCGAAAAGGGATTCTGTTCATGCCCTTGTATCAGAAGCAGGGCGAAGAAGGATTTTTTCTGATCCGAAAAACTCCTGCCTGGGCCCTGAGAACGTCATCCCGATTGCGGAAATGGAATATACACAGGGCGCTTTCATGGCTCCCGGGGGTAAACTGGGCGGATGAAGAGGAAGACCGGCTGGTGGTTAACCTGCACGTGGCCCGTTTTTTAAGCAAGCCCTTCTTCCATCTGCTCGGCTATCGAAGCCGGGAGCGGGACAAATCTCACCTGATCCTGAGCAACCGGGAACATAAGGCACGGGACCCTGAATACACGGAGACCTCCTGGTACTCCAAAAAATAAGGACGACCTTATTCTTGTTGCCAGGCGTTGTTCTGGGGGTCCACGTCGGCCATTAGCTGGGAAGGATCGATCAAAACGGCCATAATCTCTTCTTTTGGGGCATCGATTTGGACGGCGTATTCCGGTTGTGCCCAGGGCCAGTCCTCAAGCACATCCCAGTCCATGCCCGGATAAGGGTTGGCCTTTTCCCCCCGCATCATCCGAAGCGGCATATGATAAACCTTCTGGCTGCCGTCCTGAAAGACCACGAGCAGATCGATGGGCATTGGCATCAGCCCTTTGCGCTCCAGGAGGATTTGTGTGCCGCCTTCCTGAGGCTCTACGGATTTAACCCCATAATCGATGGTGTTGGTGGTTTGGGTCCAGTCTACCAGGTACCACTCGAGCTCCATTCCTGAAACCTTTTCGGCCGTTCGGATAAAATCATTGGGGGTGGGGTGCTTAAACTTAAAATCGTCAAAGTAGCGCCTAAGGGTTTTCATCAGGTTGTCCTGCCCGATCACATATCCGAGCTGGGCCAGGAAAACCGCTCCTTTGCTATATGCCGAGATCCCATAACCAGAATTAAAGCTGTACCGGTCAGCGTGTGTTGCCATGGGTTGTTCACGCCCGGAAGTCGCCAGGCTGAAATAGCCCCGGTAGGAATTCGAGAATGGATTGTCCTTGTTTTGGTCCATGATCTGGTTCATGCAAAGGGCTGAGATAAAGGAAGTAAAACCCTCATCCATCCATTCGTGCCTGGCCTCGTTTGTGGCCAACACGTGTTGAAACCAGGAGTGTGCCATTTCATGTACCATAACCCCGACCAGGCTTTCGAAACTCCTCTCCCCGGTAATTAGGGTGCTCATGGCGTATTCCATGCCCCCATCACCACCCTGAACCACCGAATACTGCTGGTAGGGATAGGTGCCGAGGTTTTTGCTGAAGAACTCCATGGCTGCAGCCGTTTTTGGCTGCAGGTTTTTCCAGTTTTCCAGGATGTCAGGGTTGTTTTTATAGAAAAAATGCAGGTCAGGGCCGTTTTCCATAGGAAGTACATCGTGGATGTATTCCGGGTCGGCACCCCACATGAAATCATGTACCATGGGTGCCTTGAAATGCCAGGTAAGCGTTTTTCCTCTGGGCCTTTTCACCTTGGAGCCGGGGGCTTCATAGCCATGACCCACCTCCTGGGGGTTTTGAAGGTACCCTGTGCCGCCTACCACATAGTCCCGGTCCAGGGTCAGCTTCACGTCAAAATCACCCCAAACCCCGTGGAATTCTCGTGCGATATAGGGGTCTGCGTGCCAACCTTCAAAATCGTATTCGGCCATCTTGGGATACCACTGGCTCATGGACAGGGCCACGCCCTCACTGCTATTCCTTCCGGACCGACGGATCTGCAGCGGGACCTGACCTTCAAAGGCCATTTCAAAAGTCGTTTTTGCTCCGGGCAGCAGGGAGCCTGACAGCTCCGCCACCAGGACCGTACCTTCCAATTGGTGGGTGACGGCCTTTCCGTCCTGCTTCAGGGAAGTGGCCCGGAGATAGCCGATTTCGTCAGGACCCAGGGCCGCGATACGGCTCTTGCCCTCCTCGGTCATCCGTCTGTCGGGGTCTTCCACGCTTTGAAGCCGGAGATCCATTTCGCTTCCCGGCTGGAAGGCATTGAAATACATATGGTAGAAAACCCTTGAGAGGGTGTCCGGCGAATTATTGGTATAGACAAGCTTCTGGGTTCCCTGGTAGCGGTAGGTCTCAACGTCCATATTCACTTCCATGGTATAATCCACGTGTTGTTGCCAGTATGAATGGTTGCCCTGGGCATGCAGGCCGAGGGTGGCCGAAAGGAAAAGGATAAAAGCGTATTTCATAGATGTGTTGAATTAAAGAGAAATATTGCCGCTGGCAACCTGACTCGCGAGGATCAGGGCGTTATAGGCGTTGGCGATTTTGCCGGTGCGTGAAACTTCTGAAAAAGGCTTTGACAGGTCGGTGTCCCCTGCGAGAACAACAGGTGTTTTCACGGGAAGCCCGGACTGCATGATGATCTTTTTTACCTGCACTGCGCTGAGCTCCGGGTAACGGGAGAGAATTAGTGCCGCAACACCGCTGACGGCAGGAGCAGCCATTGAAGTCCCCCCCTGGAATTCATACTCATTGTTGGGCATGGTGGAATAGATACTGCCCCCGGGGGCGAAGATATCCACATTGCTGGCGCCATAGTTCGAAAAAGAAGAGACCATCTCCGAGCCATAGGTTTCATCCAGGGAACCTACCGTTAAAACATTATCGGCAATTTCCGGACCGGCGGCCACCTGGTCGTTAGGGAAATTCGGATTGTCGGGATCATCCAGGTTTAACCCGTCATTCCCCGCTGCATGCACGATCAGCACATTGTTGTCGGCGGCGTATTTGATGGCGTCGTAAACCCATTCCTTGTTCGGAGAGAAGGATTTCCCAAAACTCGCATTGATGATCCGCGCCCCGTTATCTACGGCATACCGTATCCCCAGGGCTACATCCTTGTCGTATTCGTCTCCGTCAGGCACCATACGGACGCTCATGATCTCTACTTGGTCTGCCACGCCGTCCACGCCCAGCCCATTGCCTCTTTCCGCGCCGATGATTCCTGCAACATGGGTGCCATGGGATTCTTCGGCATCCCGGTTCATCGGATTCCCATTGCCATAACCGCGACTATTGAGATCATAGGGATTGTCACCGACGACGGTCCGCCCGTCGAATTCCACGTTCAGGTGGTATTTTACCTGCTTGGTGAAATAGGACACCCCATCTTCCAGCTGGCCCATCAAGGAGTCAATGGAGGGGTCAAAACTAAACATCTGCGAAAGCACCCCAACATGCTGTTGGAGCACCGGGTCCGTGGTTTGGATCCCCGCGACGTCTTCCGCGGTGTAGCTATCCGTCCCCAGATGCTCTTTTACGGCCGTATCTGCACGGCGAACGGCCTCCAGGATTTGTTCATATCGTTCCTTGCCCGAAGTGGCTTCCACGTAGTCGCTATCAAGGACTGCTTTGGCCTTTGCCTGATAGGCGGCATCTCCCAGCTTCAATCGCTGGATTCGGGCGACTTCCAGTTGTTCGTGCAAGGCCTCTCCAAGGAAGTTGTACCCGTGGATATCATCCACATATCCATTGTTATCATCGTCCTTTCCGTTTCCCGGGGTTTCATCCGTATTGTTCCAGATCACACCATCCAGGTCCTCGTGGTTGAGGTCAATGCCGGAATCCAGGACAGCTACCAACACTTTTTCACGAACTTTCAGGTTGGACGCAACTTCTTCATATGCGCGGTCAACGCTCATGCCCGGGATGGTGTCGCTGACCAGGTCCGCATGCCCCCACCGCTTCGATTCAGTTTCGCTGAGCTCCGTCACCTTCAGCGGAACGGTGTCGATGTTTTCTATAGGAGTGCTGACCAGGGCTGTGGACCCACAGCCCGAGAATACGATTCCGGCAATCAAAGAGAAAAACCCTGATTTCAGACCGTTTACTGGATTTGATTTCATACGCGTGATTTGATTTCGGTAAAAATAATACGACGAATTCAAAGATTCTCCTAAAGAATTCAAAAGAATCCGGGGTTAGGACAATGTGAAGCCTTTGTGAACTTATTCGCCCAGGGAGCTGAACGGGAAGGATTCCTTCAGGCGCACCCCCCTGTCTGTGGCCTTCAGGGTGCAGCACTCATTATGCGCATCGTGTTCAAGGAACAATATGTATTCCTTCTCGACGGCCTGCTGCAAAAACCAGTCCTTTTCCTTCAGTGTCAGCAAAGGCCGGGTATCATACCCCATTACATAGGGCAGGGGAATGTGGCCTGCCGTTGGGATCAGATCGGCCATGAACACCAGGGTTTTGCCCTTGTAGGCAATATGAGGGATCATTTGTTTGTCCGTATGTCCGTCCACATACAGGATCCCAAAGCCCAGGGGAGATTCTGCCTGAAAAGCGTCATCGCTTCTGGGAATAAACTGCAGCTGACCGCTTTCCTGCATGGGAAGGAGGTTTTCTTTTAAAAAGGAGGCCTTCTCCCGCGCATTGGGCTCCGTAGCCCACTTCCAGTGGTCTTCATTGGTCCAGAACACGGCATTTTTGAAAGCGGGCTCGTATCCGGTTCGGTCCTGGTTCCACTGAATGCTTCCCCCGCAGTGGTCAAAATGCAGGTGGGTAAGAAATACGTCCGTAATCTGATCCCGGTGAAATCCGGCCTTTTTAAGGGAGTCATCCAGGGAGTGTGGCCCCCAGCGGTAATAATGTCTGAAAAACTTGTCGGGTTGTTTGTTGCCCAGCCCTGTGTCTATGAGGATCAGGCGGTCTCCATCTTCGATCAACAGGCTCCTGGCTGCAATGTCGATCATGTTATTTTCGTCCGCGGGGTTTGTGCGTATCCAGAGGGATTTCGGGACTACCCCGAACATGGCCCCGCCGTCCAGCTTGAAGTTTCCGGTCTCAATCGGGTAAAGCGTCATAATGGTCAAATATGCCGCAAAATACAAATTGACCGGTTGGCCTGTGCCGATTCCGTATTGAAATTCTGTGGCCGCGGGCCGGGGAGATGGCCAATCTTCCCAAAAACAATTAATCTCCGGAGCGGCCAGATAGCGGTAAATCCCTATTTTTGGAATTCCCCCAAAATAATTGGACCGATATGATCGAACTGGCAGGGATAGTGATTTTAGGGATCGTGGCCCAGTGGGTTGCCTGGAGGATGAAGCTCCCGGCCATCCTTCCGCTTATCCTGATCGGCTTGCTGGTCGGGCCCATCGCTACCCTGTATACCGAGGATGGGTCAAAGCTCATTGAGCCCGTATGGAATGGACAAAACGGGCTTTTTCCAGGGGAGATGCTGTACCATTTCGTCTCCCTTGCCATCAGCATCATTCTTTTTGAAGGCGGGCTGACCCTGAAGCGCTCGGAGATAAAGAACATTGGGCCAACCATATCCAAGCTGATCACACTGGGCAGCGTGGTTACCTTTTTCGGGGCCGGGATCGCGGCCCATTTTATCTTTGGCCTCACCTGGCAGATCTCCTTTCTTTTCAGCGCCCTGATCATCGTTACAGGGCCCACGGTAATCACTCCAATTTTGCGCAATATCCCCTTGAAGAAGGATGTCTCCGCGGTGTTGAAATGGGAGGGTATCCTGATCGATCCGATTGGGGCTTTGGTAGCGGTCCTGGTATTTGAATTCATCAGTGTGGGGGAGGGGCAGGAATACACCAAGACCGCCCTTATCGAGTTTGGAAAGATCCTGCTGTTTGGCTTTACCTTCGGCTTTACCTTCGCCCACGCCCTGGCATTTGCCATCAAGAAAGAACTGATCCCGCATTATCTGCTCAACGTAGTTTCCCTTTCGATAGTGCTGCTGGTGTATATCGAGTCGGATGTCCTGGCCAACGAATCGGGACTGCTGGCAGTGGTGGTCATGGGCCTGGTCATGGGAAATATGGACCTGCCGAACATTAAAGAACTGCTCTATTTCAAGGAATCCCTCAGCGTCCTGCTGATCTCGATCCTGTTTATCCTGCTGGCGGCCAATATCAATCTGGAAGACATGCAACTGGTCTACAACTGGAATACGCTGCTGCTGCTGGCCATCATCGTTTTCCTAATACGGCCCCTTGCCGTGTTCCTCAGTGCGCAGGGATCCGGCCTGAAGATCAATGAGAAGATCTTTATTGGCTGGGTGGGCCCAAGGGGGATCGTGGCTGCAGGAATTGCTTCCCTCTTTGGCTCCAAACTTATGGCGCGAGGGGAACCGGGTTCGGAATACATTACGCCTCTGGTGTTCACCGTGGTATTGGGCACCGTCCTGCTAAACGCCACCACCGCCCGTCCTTTTTCCAAATTGCTGGGGGTATTCCTGACGAAATCCGAAGGGATCCTCATCGTGGGGGCCTCTAAGGCGTCCAGGCTTATCGGGCGTTATTTGCAGCGTAACAACCGGCATGTAGTGCTGATCGACAGCAACCAAAACAATATTGACCGGGCGAAAAAACTCGGTCTGGAAGCGCTGACGGCCAATATTTTTTCGGACACCCTCACCGACAACATCGAATTGAACGACGTAGGGTACCTTATTGCAATGACGGCAAACCCCGATATCAACAAATACGCCATTGAAAAGTTCAGGGACCAGTTTGGGGAGAATGGCTCTTTCCGCATTGTTGGCGGGGATGAGCTGAACGATCCGGAAAACGAACAAAAGCAGGAGCTGTTTTCCGAGCGGGATGACTTTGTAAAACTTGAAGACGCCGTGCGAAGCAGCCCGGTCATTCACGAAATGGACCTTCAGGACCGGAAGCAGTTCGACCAGGCATACACCAGGGCCATAGCCGACCGGGAGATCGTACCCCTTTTTGTAAAGGCCCCTGCCGGAGAACTCCATATCATCCCAGCGTTTTTCAGGGAAGGGAAGGAGATCAGCGAAGGATATAAACTGGTGTACCTGGGCAACCTTCTGGAAATGGACCAGGATGAGGATGAGGTGGTATCCCTACCCGAAGTTACAGGGTAGGAACTATGCCGCTGAGCCGGGGCAGGCCGTAAGGGTTAAGCCAGGCTCAATCGTTAAGCTTGAGGACTGCCATAAAGGCCTGCTGGGGGATCTCTACATTCCCCACCTGACGCATGCGCTTTTTCCCTTTTTTCTGTTTTTCTAAAAGTTTTCGCTTCCGGGTAATATCCCCTCCGTAACACTTGGCGGTCACATCCTTGCGAAGCGCCTTGATGGTTTCCCGCGCGATGATCTTGGCGCCGATCGCAGCCTGAATCGGAATGTCAAATTGCTGCCTTGGGATCAGTTCCTTGAGTTTTTCACACATCTTTTTCCCGATATGGTAGGCGTTGTCAAAGTGCACCAGGGCGGATAGCGCGTCCACCATCTGGGCATTTAACAGGATGTCCACGCGCACCAGTTTTGACGTCCGCATCCCAATGGGGGCGTAGTCAAAGGAGGCATAGCCCTTGGAAACGGTCTTCAGGCGGTCATAAAAGTCAAAGACGATCTCAGCCAGGGGCATATCGAAGTTGAGCTCCACCCGGTCCTGTGTCAGGTAGGTCTGGTTGGTAATCTGCCCCCGCTTTTCAATACAGAGCGACATCACATTGCCTACAAAGTCTGCCTTGGTGATTATGCTCGCCTTGATATAAGGCTCTTCCACACGGTCCAGGGTCGAGGGGTCCGGCAGGTCAGACGGGTTGTTGACGATGATCTGGGTGTCGGGATCCTTTCGGGTGTATGCAAAATAGCTTACGTTCGGCACGGTGGTGATCACGGTCATGTTGAACTCCCGCTCCAGGCGTTCCTGAATGATCTCCATGTGCAGCATCCCCAGGAACCCGCAACGAAAACCAAAGCCAAGGGCAGCACTGCTCTCCGGGGTAAAGACCAGGGAGGCATCGTTGAGCTGAAGCTTCTCCATGGAGTTGCGGAGTTCTTCAAAATCTTCCGTATCCACAGGGTAAATCCCTGCAAACACCATTGGCTTTACATCCTCGAAACCTGCAATAGCCTGGTCGGTAGGCTGGGCCGCATCTGTTATGGTGTCTCCCACTTTTACTTCACGGGCATCCTTGATCCCGGTGATCAGGTAGCCCACATCCCCACAGGGGATCGATTTTTTGGGAACCTGGCTGAGCTTTAAAGTCCCGACCTCATCGGCCTCGTAGGTCTTCCCGGTAGCCAGGAACTTAATGCGCTGCCCTTTTTGGATCTTCCCGTTCATCACGCGAAAATAGGTCTCCACCCCGCGAAAAGGGTTGTAGACGGAGTCAAACACCAAAGCCTGCAGGGGGGCCTCCGGATTGCCTTCCGGCGCTGGGACCCGCTCGATAATGGCTTTCAGGATATCGTCAATCCCAAGGCCGGTTTTGGCACTAGCGGGAATGACCTCTTCGGGATCACAACCCAAAAGGTCTACAATATCATCGGTTACTTCTTCAGGGTTTGCACTTGGGAGGTCAATTTTATTCAACACCGGAATGATCTCCAGGTCGTTTTCAAGGGCCAGGTAGAGGTTTGAAATGGTCTGGGCCTGTATGCTTTGGGCGGCATCCACCACGAGCAACGCCCCTTCACAGGCCGCAATGGAACGCGACACTTCATAGGAAAAGTCCACATGGCCCGGGGTGTCAATAAGGTTCAGGATATAGGTCTCTCCCTCGTAAGGGTATTCCATCTGTATCGCGTGGCTTTTGATAGTAATCCCCCGCTCCCGCTCCAGGTCCATATTGTCCAGCAACTGGTCCTGTTTCTCCCGTTCGGTAACCGATCCGGTCTCATCGAGCAGCCGGTCTGCCAGGGTGCTCTTCCCATGGTCAATATGGGCGATGATACAGAAATTCCGGATGTTCTTCATAGCTGAAAATAGGCCTCAAAGATAGCGCAAATACTGCTCAGTCCTGCCATTCGGCTATAAACAAATTGGTGTCCCGGGTGCCGCCGTTGTTCCTGTTGCTGGAGAAGATCAGATGCTTGCCGTCATTGGAGAACACCGGAAAGGCATCAAAGGTCTTGCCCTCGGTCACACGTTCCAGACCGGTGCCATCCGTGTTGATCATATACAGGTTAAAAGGAAACCCGCCTTCAGCCTCAAAATTGCTGGAGAAAAGGATCTTATTCCCGCTCGGGTGGAAGAAGGGACTCCAGTTGGCGTTGCCCAGGTAAGTAAGCTGCCTGAGGTCGCTGCCGTCGGCATTGCAAATGAACAACTCCATATTGGTGGGCTGCACCAGCCCCCGGCTCAGGAGGTCTTTGTACTCGGCCACTTCTTCATCGGTTTTGGGACGGGAAGACCGGAAGATGATCTGGGTTCCGTCCGGAGAGAAAAAAGCGCCGCCGTCATAACCCAGTTCATCCGTGATCTGCGTTACCCCGCTGCCGTCGAGATTCATGGTATACAGCTCCAGATCCCCACTTCGATCTGAAGTAAAGACGATCTTATCCCCTTTGGGCGAAACGGTGGCCTCCGCATCATAACCGGGCTCGTCTGTAAGCTGTGCCGTGATATTGCCTTCCAGGTCCGCCACGAAAATGTCGAAAGAATCATAAACGGGCCATACGTAATTGCCGTTTTCCCGCAGGGGCACCTCGGGACATTCCTCATCCCTCAGGTGGGTGGAGGCATACAGGATGTGCTCATTGTCCGGAAGGAAATAACCGCAGGTGGTACGGCCCATGCCTGTGCTTAACATGGGGGGCTTATGGTCCTGAAAGCTTTCATCCGCCTTCATCAGGAACATCTGATCACAGCCAACACCCCAATCGCCATAATTGGACTGGAAAATGATCATGCTGTCGTCAAAGCTCCAGTAGGCTTCGGCATTGTCTCCTCCAAAGGTGACCTGCCGGATGGATTTAAAGTGTTTTTCCCCCGGGTAGATCAGCGTGTCTGAGGAAATGGCCATAGGGCTTTCTCCTCCGGAGGGCTCCGCGGCTTCCTGTTTTTTCGTTTCGGATTTGCACCCGGCCATCGCGATTAATGCGATCAGAAGAATCCTTGTTTTCATAGGTTGTGTACTTTTGACAAAAATAGACGCTGCTCATGAAGTACAATGTATTTTTTTTGGGAATTCTCCTTTTGGGATTTGGGTGCAAGCAACAAAAAATCCCGGAGGTCTCCCTACAGGAAGATGTTCTGATCCTCGCCAGCGACTCGCTTATGGGCCGGGAAACCGGGAGTGAAGGCGCTGATATGGCCGCGGCCTATCTTGAAAAACGGATGCAGGACCTACAGCTGACCCCATTTGATGCCGACCAGGACTACACCCAGGATTTCAGCTTTAAACCCAGGCGGGATCCGCATACGCAGATTGAATACGGAGCGGTCACCGATAGCAGCCTGAACGCTAAAAACCTGCTCGGCCTGATCGATAACGGAGGTTCCCGCACGGTGATCATCGGGGCCCACTACGATCATCTCGGAATGGGAGGGGAAGGTTCCCTGTACCGGGGGGAACCTGCCATCCACAACGGGGCGGATGATAATGCCAGCGGGGTGGCCGTACTGTTGAAGCTTGCCAAAATGCTTCAGGAGTGGCCGGAAGCCAAGGACAATTACCTGATTGTTTTCTTCTCCGGGGAGGAAATGGGGCTGCTTGGATCCAATTACTTCGCCAAAAACCCCACCCTGGACCTGGATCAGGTGGCCTATATGATCAATCTGGACATGGTGGGAAGACTTCGGGAAGAAAAGACCCTTTCGGTTAGCGGGACTGGGACCACCCCTGTATGGAGCCAGATGCTCAATTCCCTGAATCCCGGCTTTGAGCTGGTGCTAAGCGAATCTGGCGTGGGCCCTTCCGACCATACCTCCTTCTATCTGCAGGACATTCCCGTGCTCCACTTTTTTACCGGCCAGCACGAGGACTACCACAAGCCTTCTGACGATGCCGCCAAACTGAACTACGAAGGGATGGAAGAGATCGCAACCTATATCTTCGAACTGGCCAGGGCCATGGAAGCACAAGAAGAGATCGCCTTCCGCAAGACCAAGAATGAAAGTGAAGAAGTGCCCAGGTTTAAAGTAGCCATGGGGGTTATCCCCGACTACCTCTTCAGTGGCGAAGGGATGCGCATCGACGGGGTCAGCGAGGACAAACCTGCACAAAGGGCTGGGCTTAAGAAGGGGGATGTTGTTGTGCAGCTCGGGGACAGCACCGTGGTGGACATGATGAGCTATATGCGGGCCCTCTCAGTTTTCGAGACAGGGGATTCCACAACGGTCGTCGTGGAGCGTGAGGGTGAAAAGATTGCCGCAAAAATCACCTTCTAGGGGCTGGGGTCATTTTCTTTGGCCGCAAGGTCGATCCCCAGGCCGAATGCAAAGGCCACCGGGAAGTTCCATACCACAGCCTGTCCATTCTGGATTGGGACCCAGGAAACGGAGGGATTGAATTTTACTTCCGTGTTGATATACAAGGGGCGGGCCAGATAGAAGCGCTTGGCCACGGCAACATTGAGCACCGGCCCGGTGATGTAGTATCCCCATCCAAAGAGGCCGCCGTCTTCCGGGAATACCTGCCCCCTTACGGTGTTTTCCACATGGGACAAAACGGCGCCCGCACCCAGCCTGAGGTGGTAATCAAACTTTTGAAACATCCGTTTCTTAAAGGTCCGGTTGATAAGGGCCATGTTATACCCATGGGAAATCGAGAAATTTGTGATCTCAGGGGGTTTGTTGTCCAGGTAGAGCTTGTGGTGTACAAATTCAAATTCCCATGCACGGCCGTCTTTCCATCGCCCGATTCGCCAAACGTAGTAAATGGGGGAGCGAAAGGGCTCGGATGAGTATCTGGCCGTCAGTCGCAGGGTGGGCTCCCCCTGTTGCTCTATGACAAGGGGCGAAGGAAAATTATAGGGAATCCCTCCACTGAATTCAATGGACCAGGCGGTGTCCTGCGCCTGTGTCCCTGAGAACGCCAGGATTATATAAATGAAAAGGATATTACATTTGCTCATTCTGGGGGTCTAATGGTCCGCAGAGGTGGGATTCTACCTTAAAAGTAATGGAGCAAGACCGAATCACCAAGCATGGAAGCACAGTAACGGAAACAGACCTCAAATAAATTTAATAGATTTGGTTTAGGCGAACCCTATGGTGAAATACAAGATCCTGTTTCTTTTTGGATTGCTGCCCCTTATGCTTTCCAGCCAGACCTACGAGATCACCGGTTCCGTAAAGGATACCGATGGCGAACCTTTGCCTTTTGCCAACGTACTGCTGCTCCGAACCCAGGACAGCACCCAGGTGAAAGGGACTTCCGCCGATGAAAACGGGCGTTTTTTGCTCCCTGGCATTTCAGCAGACCTGTACTACCTGAAGGCGACCTTTTTCGAGCAGGGTTCGATTATGGTTCCGCTGGAAGTGAAGTCGGACATCCAGATTGGGGCCCTGGTGCTTGAACTGGAAACCAGCGAGCTCGACGAAGTGGTGGTGACGGGCCAACGCCCGACGATTGAACGCTTGCCCGACCGGGTAGTGCTCAATGTGGAGAACACCATTGCCAGCGAAGGGAGCTCATGGGACATCCTCAGGAATGCCCCCGGGGTGGTTGTGGTGCAGGAGAATCTTGAAATCCGGGGACAGCAGGCTACGATTTACCTCAATGACCGCAAGGTCCAGCTCTCACAGATGGAGGTGCGGGACTTGCTTCAGGGGTTGTCCGGGGATTTGATCTCCTCTGTGGAAGTGATCCCCATACCCCCGGCGAGCTTTGAGGCTGAAGATGGCCCGGTACTGAATATCCGGACCAACCAAAACATTGTGCCCGGGTATAAGGGAAGCGTCCGGGGGCAATACACCCAGGCGGTCTTTCCCAAATACAGCTTCGGGACCAGCCACTACTTCAAGACGGAGAAATTTGGGGTGTTTGCCAACTACGCCATCAACCCGCGCAAGGAATTCAAGAATACCGAGAGCGGGGTTAACTGGATCAACCCCGAGGGGGAGGTTTTTGCGGACTGGGATACGGATCTTGACAAAATCACGCGGTTCCAGGCTCAACAGGCCAACCTGATCCTGGATTTTGACCCTACAGAAAGGGACCAACTCAACCTTACGTCCAACCTGGCGTATAACCCGAACAAAAAGAGCACCTATGACCTTCAAACAATTATGCAGAACGGCCAGGGGCAAGTGGATTCCACCCTCCGCACGAATAGCGTGCTGGAAGACGATGCCTTCAACCTGTCCTTTGACCTGAATTACCAGCGCAACCTGAATGAGGAGGGATCCTTTTTAAAGGCCAACGCGCATTATACCTACAATGAGCTTTCCCGTATTCAGCGGGGGAACACCGACTATTTTGACCCTTCCGGGGCTTTTCTGAGGGACTTCTCCTTTTCGACGGATGCCTTTCAGAAAATCGACATCTTCACCGGGCAGGCAGACTATTTCGCACCCATTCCTTCAGGCAGCCTGGAGGGAGGGATAAAGGGTTCTTTTATCACTACTGACAGCCGGATCGATTATTTTGATGTCAATGACACCCAACCCCCTTTTGACATTGCCCTCTCAGACCGTTTTACCTATGATGAGGCCGTTTACGCAGGGTATCTTACCCTAAACAAGGATTGGGACCCCTGGACGCTTAAGGTGGGTCTGCGCGGAGAACAGACCGAAGTAAAGGCGGAGTCAGAGACCCTGGAGGAGATCAACCGCCAGAGTTATTTCGAGCTATTTCCCTCCCTTTTTCTGTCCCGTCAGCTTGGGCAGGACCACAGCCTGGCTTTTACCTATAGCAGGCAACTGACCCGTCCGAATTATGCAGACCTGAACCCGTTCCGGTTTTTCCTGAACGAGAATGACTTCGACGAGGGCAACCCCAACCTCGTGCCGAATTTCAGCCAGAATTTCAACCTGAACTGGACCATTAAGAACACTTACTTTATTGACCTTTATTACCGCGACAATGGTCGCTACATCAGCACCCTCAGCTTTCAGAACAACGAGAACCAAACCCTGATACAGGTAAAGCAAAATGTACTGGAGAGCATTTCCTATGGACTGGATTTTACCATTTCCACCAGACTGCTTCCATTCTGGGATGTGTACTTCTACAACTCTGTATTCTATGAGGATGAAACGTTTTTGGCGGAACAGAGCGAGATCGAAACCTACAAGAATGTGGTCACCGGGTACTATGGATATCTGAGCAATTCCTTTACGATCTCCAGGGATGGCACCCTCACAGGGGAGACCTCACTGCTGTATTTAAGCGGGTTTTTGAACGGCTCCTACAAAATGTCTGAGACGATCACCTGGAACATCGGCTTGCGCCAAACCCTATGGGATGGACGGGCCGTGCTGACCCTGACAGCGGAAGATATCCTCGGCCGGGCAAACGCTACCTACACCAGCCGATACGCCAATCAGGACAACTTCTTTTTTGCGCTCCCTGAAACCCAGTTTGTGCGATTGGGATTCACCTATAACTTCGGGAATTTCCGCCTGAGCAACCGGTCTTCACAACTGCGTAAAAGTGAGCTTCAACGAATTGAAAACGAGTAGGTTGACCTGAATAAGGGACTTATTTGTATTTTTGCGGTTCCAAACAATGAAGGATGGCCAGGATCGGCAACATTGAACTTCCGGAATTTCCGCTCTTGCTCGCGCCCATGGAGGACGTGAGTGATCCGCCTTTTCGCACCCTCTGCAAGGAGCAGGGGGCGGACGTGATGTACACGGAATTCATCTCTTCCGAAGGCCTGATCCGGGATGCCGCCAAAAGCGTCATCAAGCTGGACATTTACGAAAAGGAGCGCCCCATTGGCATACAGATCTTCGGGGCGGAAATGGATTCCATGCTCCAGGCCGTAGACATTGTGACGGAAACCAAGCCGGACATTATCGACATCAACTTTGGCTGCCCGGTCAAAAAAGTGGTTTGCAAGAATGCCGGGGCTGGGATCCTAAGGGACATTCCGCTTATGGTCAAGCTTACCGAGGCGATGGTGAAAAGGACCCACCTTCCGGTAACGGTGAAAACCCGGCTCGGATGGGACCAGGAGTCCATTAAAATTGTAGAGGTGGCCGAGCGACTCCAGGATGTGGGCATTCAGGCCATCTCCATCCACGGCCGGACCCGGGTGCAGATGTACAAGGGGTCTGCGGACTGGAAACCCATTGCTGAGGTAAAGAACAACCCCAGGATGCACATCCCGGTCTTCGGGAACGGGGATGTGGACAGCCCGGAAGCGGCGGTTCGCATGCGGGACGAATATGGCCTGGATGGCGCCATGATCGGCAGGGCCTCCATTGGATATCCGTGGTTCTTCAAAGAGGTGAAGCACTATTTCAAAACCGGGACCCACCTGCCGCCCCCGACCATGGAACAACGGGTGGAAGCGGCCCGCAGGCACCTGCAAATGTCCATCGACTGGAAGGGGGAAAAACTGGGCGTCCTGGAGACGCGCCGGCATTACTCGAATTACTTTAAAGGCATCCCCAACTTCAAGCCTTACCGCATGAAAATGGTCACCAGCGATGATGCCGCAGACGTATTTGAGGCCTTTGACCAGGCATTGCTGGCCTTTTCAGATCACGAATTTGCCGTTTGATTACGCTACCTTCAGCAGCTTGTAATTGATGCGATTGCTGGCAATCCGGGCAGCGATGATCCCCAGGACCACAATGGTCACGATCACCAGAAGCACATTGACCAGCTTGTATTCTACCGGATAGGGCAGGGTAGGGGTAATCATCAGCCACCCAAAGAACTGCTGGGAGAGAATGAGCACCGATCCGATAAGCAACCCAATAAGGCCACCTGCACTGGTGACCATCACCCCCTGGATAAAATAGATGCGCCGAAGCTCCGTCAGGGTCAGCCCAAGGGAATATAGGGTGCGGGAATGTTGTTGTTTGTCCAGGATCATCATGATGATGGCCCCGACCACGTTGAAAAGGGCGATGATAAGCACCAGGGTAAAGATGAGGTAGGTGGCCAGGTTTTCGGTGTTCAGCATGCGGTAAAGGGTCTGGTTAAGCTCTTTCCGATTTTTGAGCTCGATATTCGGCCCGAGTATGGCCAGGATTGCTTCCCGGGCCTTTTTCTCATCGGCATCGGGTGCCAGTTTGAAATTCACGCCGGATACCTGCTCGTAATCCCGCTCCAGGAGGGACTGCACCAAAGGGAGTTCGGCAAAGATGTAGTTCTTGTCCAGGTTTTCCTCGATCCGGAAGACCCCGCTGAGGACCAGACGCAGTTGGTTGTACGGTTTCTGGCCTAATCCACCGGTTCCAAGCCCGCCTTTCCCGGGTTTGGGCGCCAGCACCACCAGGGGGCTGCGGTAATCCTGCACGCTCAGGCCGAGCAGGTTGGCAATATCAATCCCCGCAACGGTTTGCTGGCCGATCAGGTCCCACTGACCGATAAAAAGGGTGCTGTCTATGCCGGTGGTTTGGATATAGGCGCTGTCCACCCCTTTGATATAGGCGATCTGGCTCTTTTGTCGGTGGGTCAGGTAGACGCGCTCCTCCAGTTCCCCGGAAAGGGAAATCACATCCGGAAGGGCCATCAGGGCGTCTGCTTCTTCGGGAGGCAGGGAAAAGGTCTTCCCGCTGATCGGAAGGGCCTTAAGGTCCGGATCTGAAGTGTTGCTGAAGGAAAGGCTGAAGGTTTTGAGGCCTGAGAACCCGGAGAGCACGATGAACAGGGCGGCGGACCCAATGACGATCACCGCAAAGGTGACCATGTTAATAATGTTGACAGCATTCTGACTGCTTTTGGAGCGGAGGTACCGCCTGGCGATGTAGAGCGGAAAATTCACCCTCAGGATTTTTTGCGACGGTCCAGCAAGTCCCGGTTTTCGATGGGATTTTCCCCCTCTTCCAGGGATTTTTCAATGTTTTCGATGTAGTCCAGTGAATCGTCCAGATAGAAATTCAGCTCCGGCACGCGCCTGAGCTGATGCCGGGTACGCTGGGCCAGCTCGTGGCGGATCCCGGCCTGTTCGGCCTGAATGCCTTTGAGCAGGGGTTTAGCCTCCCTGGGAGGGAAAATACTCACGTAAACTTTTGCGAGGGAGAGGTCAGAGGTGACCGACACCTTGGAGACTGTCAGGATCACCCCCTTAAGGCCGCCATCGGTTGCGGCCCGTTGCAGGATCTCAGCCAGGTCCTGCTGTATAAGGCCTGCGATTTTTTTCTGTCGTTGGGTCTCCATGGCTCAAAAATACGCACAAAAGTGCGTAATTTCGTGGTAAACACGGGGATAATGCGAAAAATCGAACATATAGGCATCGCGGTAAAAGACCTGCAGGCATCCAACGCCCTCTTTGAAAAATTATTCGGACAGGCCCCTTACAAAACCGAAGAGGTGGCCTCCGAAGGGGTGAAAACCTCCTTCTTTCAATCGGGCCCCAACAAGATCGAGTTGCTCGAGGCTACCCGGGACGACAGCCCGATCGCCAAGTACATCGAAAAGAAAGGGGAAGGCATCCATCACATCGCCTTCGATGTGGAAGATATCCACGCAGAGATCGAGCGCCTGAAGGGTGAAGGCTTCATCGTCCTGAACGACCAACCCAAAAAAGGCGCGGACAACAAGCTGGTCGCCTTCCTGCATCCAAAAACCTCCAACGGGGTTCTGGTAGAACTTTGCCAGGATGCCCCAGAAGAATAGCCGTGCAGGTTATTGCGGTCATGGGAAAATAGTAGTAATATTGCATGCTCCAAAAACTTCAAATCCCCTTTGGAATTTGGGTTTTGGAATTTAGAGATTGTTCGCTTTTGCGAACAGGGTCCTATAGCTCAGTTGGTTAGAGCATCTGACTCATAATCAGAGGGTCCCTGGTTCGAGCCCAGGTGGGACCACATCACTCAGAAAACCC
>CBFCWO010000045.1:0-22326 GCA_965601625.1 uncultured Flavobacteriaceae bacterium
GGGTGGAAGACCGGGTTCGAACCGGCGACCTCTGGAACCACAATCCAGCGCTCTAACCAGCTGAGCTACAACCACCATTTTACATTCGGGGACCCAGAATAAAGGGGTGAACCCCATTTGCATTGCTGCCTGAATCACAAATTCTATCTGTGCTTTCGGGCGGAGGCAAAGGTACTTTATTTTATGAATTGCATCAAAATATATTGCATTCAAATTTAAGTGTAGCAACCGTCATCTGCCGGCTGGAAAAAAGTGTTGAACCAAAACTTCCCAATTTAACTGTAAAAATCACCGGTATCTACCGCCAAGCAGCCGCTAAACAAACAATTTTCGGGGATTCACAACATTCTTTGGCACATCTCTGAGGACGGGTATACTTTTAGGTTCCAATGGTATATCCATACCCTAACCGGTTATGTTCAAAATAAAATATTTTCACTCCCTAGGTGGCCTGCTGATACTCTTTTTAGCACTGGGATGGCAAGCTGCGCTTTATGGGCAGATTGACAAACGGCAGGAACTGCTTACAGAGGTCCGGATGATGGAACGGTCTGCTGCCTTTTCCGCCAGGGACACCTCCTATGTAGACCTGCTGAATAAACTGGCCGCGGAAATGCGATACTACAAAGCGGATAGTCTTCTATCCCTGTCAGAACGCGCCCTGGCATTAAGCGCCGAGGCTGGCTATGACCGGGGCAAGTGTATTTCCTTTATGAATATGGCGGATTATCACTCGGATAAGGGAGCCACCGATGAGGCCATTGAATTGTACCAGCAAGGACTAACCCTTGCAGAACGAATCAATGAGCGACAGCTGTATCTCGGGATGCTGAACTACCTGGCTGGGGAGTATGAGTATAAAGGGAACTATTCAAAAGCCCTGGACGGATACCTGAAAGCACTGGAATTGGCTGTCGAAAACGAAGAGCTGTTGCTTCAGTCCATCATCAATGAGAATATCGCCAACCTCTATGCGAGCCAGAAATACTACGATGAGTCCCTGGATTACTATAAAAAGGTCAAGCGATTAAACGATTCGCTGGGAGATGAAATTGCACAGGCGGAAACCATGAGCAACCTGGCTTCCGTTTATGCAGATATGGAGAAGCTGGAATACGCCATGTTCAATGTCAACCGGAGCATAGATATCTTCGAGAAGAATCACATTATGGATTGGCTGGCCTTCGCCTATGAGACCAAAGGGAAGGTGTACCTAAAGAAATACAATTACAACTGGGCGCTCTACTGGTACCATCAAAGCGAAATGCTCCACGCCCAATTGGATGACGATCGGGCCAAAATAGACCTCTTTAACGGTATGGCGGAGACGCATTTCGGGATGGAGAATGACAGCCTGGCATCCTATTACGCCATTGAAGCCTTCAAGATCAGCCGGAATATCAATTTTGTAGAAGGAACACAAAAGTGTGCCCGCACATTATACAACCTTTACCGGAAGAAGCAGGATTACGCCACCGCCCTGGCATACCATGAGCTGTACCAGGAACTTTCGGATTCCCTGAGCAGGAATGAAAACAAGCAAAGCCTGAACCTGCTAAAGACCAAAACCGAATATGAAAAGCAAAAGGCGGCATTGATTCGTGAAAATGAAAAAGCGCTTGCCGAGCAAAAACGTTACCTGCAGGCCGGCACAGTCCTTCTGCTGATCTCCATACTGATTGCCTACCTGATATTCCGGAGCAAAAAACTGCAACAGCAGCTTGCCCAGGAACTCAGGGGAAAACATACTATCCTGGAGAAACGCAAAGCTGAACTGCAGCTGAATAATGAAACCAAGACCAAATTATTCTCGATTATAGGTCATGATCTGAGAGGACCAGTTGGGTCATTAAAGGACCTGTTGCGCATGCTTAAAGAGGGGGAGATTACCCAGGAGGAATTCCGATCCTACCTCCCCAAGCTCAGGTCGGATGTAGATCATATCTATTTTACCCTGAACAACCTTCTTTCCTGGGGGCATAGCCAGCTCAATGGATCGGTCACCAAACCCGAAGGAGTTGTGCTGAGTGAGATCGTAGAGCACAATATCAACCTGCTCACTGAAATTGCAGATAATAAATCCATCAAGATCGTCAGTGAGGTCGGACCAAGCACGCGGATCTGGTCAGATCCAAACCAGATCGACATCGTGATCCGGAACCTGATCAGCAATGCCCTGAAGTTTACCCCGGTAAATGGAATGATCACCATAGGGGCAGAAGAACAGAATGACTCCTGGCTTATTTCTATAAGGGATACGGGGGTGGGAATGGACCGGCTCACCCTGCAGCATATTTTTGATTCCAAAAACAACCATACCACCTATGGTACTGCCAATGAAAAAGGTACGGGACTTGGCCTTTCCCTATGTAGAGAAATGGTTGAAAAGAACAATGGTAAAATATGGGTAGACAGCATGTTGCGAAAAGGAAGCACCTTTTACTTTACCCTTCCCAAGGCCTCTGGGAAATATTTCAAAGCCGTCTAAATCAGGGCATCCAGGTCACGGGCCGCTACTGTTCTTTCAGCGGTAAAGCCCTCTGCATATTCCACTCCTATCAACCTCCCAAGATCCCTGGCCCGGTAGGTAATGCTGTCAAGGAAGTTCTTGCTGCTTATGGGCGTATCGGGTTCTTTGCTCTTCGGATCAAAAAACTGGGAATCATAAGCGCGAATCGCTTCCATTTTCTTATCGATAAAACCAGTTACATCAATGGCAAAATCGGGTTCGAGGTTTTTCCACTGTATGTAGTGATAGACCTGCCTGGGCCTCCAGGGCTCCTGCCACTCTTCAAAACCTTCCAGATGGGTGTCGATCTTTACAAGCCCACTAAGAAAACAGGCGTCACTGACCAATGAGCTCCCTTTCCCATGATCGATGTGGCGATCTTCCACAGCGTTGCATAGCACTATTTCTGGGCGGAATCGGCGGATTTGCCGCACCAGGGCTAGTTGGTGCTCGGGATCATTCTGGAAAAATCCGTCTTTGAACTCCATGTTTTCCCGAATGGCCAAACCAAGGATCTCCGCAGCCCGGGAGGCTTCCTGATCTCTGATTTCAGGGGTTCCCCTTGTTCCCAGTTCCCCCCTGGTCAGGTCAATGACCCCGACCTTTTTCCCACGGGCGACTTCTTTGGCAATCGTTGCGCCGGCGCCAAGCTCAGCATCATCAGGATGGGCACCAAATACCAATAAATCTAATTTCATTACAACGTATGTCTGGTTATTACGAATGAACGGCTGATTTCGAGATCCTGGCTTTTTCAAAGGCCTGAATCAAATCCGCTTTCAGGTCCTCTATATCTTCAATACCCGTGGAGAACCGAATCAACCCTTCGGCGATCCCCGCCTGCTTGCGCTGCTCTGGGGTCAGCAGGGCGTGGGAGGTCTCTGCGGGGGACAGGAGGGTGCTTTCGACCCCTGCCAGGCTCATGGATACTTTGATCCAATGGAGGGAAGCCATAAAAACCGATTGATCCAGGCGTGGGGACAATTCAAAAGAAAGCATGCCCCCATAGCCATGCATTTGTCGCTTTGCCACTGCATGATCTGGATGTGTTTCCAGACCCGGATAATAGACACGTCCGATGTCCGGGTGGGCGTTCAAAAATTCAGCCAGCTGCAGGGCGTTCTCATTCTGGGCCCTTACGCGTATGCCCATGGTTTTCAAGCTCCGCTCAAGCAGCCAAACGGTATAGTCGCTCAGGCTCCCTCCCAGGTTTTTGGCCAGTTGAAATATACGGTCGATATGTTCCTTGCCAGCGGCCACGGCCCCGGCGCAAATATCCGAATGACCGCCCATGTATTTGGTGGCGCTGTGTATGATAACATCGATGCCAAAATCTGCCGGATTCTGGTTGATCGGGCTGGCAAAGGTATTGTCGATCAGTGTGAGTATCCCCCGGGACCTGGCCAGGTCTCCGACCCTTTTCAGGTCCGTCAGGGTCAGCAGTGGGTTTGACGGGGTTTCGAGATAGATCACCCGCGTATTCGGACGCAATGCCGCCTCAAAATCTGCGGCATCCACCCCATCGATAAAGGTGTACTGGATGCCGTATTTATCAAATTCCTCTGAAATCAGATTGTAGGTGCCCCCGTAAATTTGTTTTGGGATTACCAGATGGTCCCCCTTTTGCAAGAATGCAAGCAATGAGGTGCTTACCGCAGCCATGCCGCTACCGAAAATCAGGGCGGCTTCCGTATGCTCCAGGGCTGCGATCTTTTGACAAAGCGCTTCCTGGTTGGGCGTGTTGAAGTATCTGGGATACCTTTTTACATCAACTCCTTCATAGGCATAGGAACTGCTCATATACAGGGGGGATATGGCCCCGTGGAACCGGGTGTCCTCTAATTCACCTACATGGGTGCAGATCGTATTTACCCCTTTGGCTGATTTTTCCATAGGTCTCAACTAAAGTCGTAAAGGTACTAATTTCATTATACAGAAACGGTCTTCCACCTCCCTTTCCGAAACGCGCGCAGCGCCAAAACAGTAAGCAGGATCTCGGCCAGGGTGATGGCCAGAAAAACCCCAAGGGGCCCCGAATTGAAGATCTGGGAGGCCACGAAAGCCAAAGGCAATTGAAACATCCAGAAGGACAGAAAATTGATCCGGGTTGGGGTCCGGGTATCCCCTGCCCCGTTGAAGGCTTGCGTAATCACCATGCCAAATGCATAGAAGACATAACCGGCGGCAACGACACGGAGGCACAGTGCCCCGTTCTCCACAACGCTGGGGGTATTGTTAAAAAGCTCGAGAATCTCCCGGGCCCAAATGAGGTATCCAAGGGAGACCAGGCCCATGAATATGGCATTGTAGGTGCCGGTCTTCCAGACGGACCTTTCTGCCCTGCCAGGCTGGTCAGCTCCCAGGTTTTGCCCAACAAGGGTGGCCGCAGCATTGCTCATGCCCCAGGCCGGCATCAGGGTAAACATCATGACCCGAATGGCAATGGTATACCCGGCAAGGACCTCACTCCCAAATTCACTCATAAGCCGCATCAGGAAAATCCAGCTGCTGGTACCGATCAGAAATTGGGCGATGCCGCCCAGGGATACGCGGATCAGGTTGGCCATAACCTTTATGTTCAAAACCCAGTCCTTTAGGGTAACCCGGATCTTGCTCCATCCAAAGAACAGGATGACGAGCTGGAACAGGACAGCGGTCCCCCGGCCAATATTCGTGGCGATGGCAGCTCCCATGACCCCGTACTCCGGAACAGGTCCCCAGCCAAAAATAAAAATCGGATCCAGGATGATGTTCAGTCCGTTGGAAAGCACCAACGTCCACATAGCCGCAGAGGCGTCACCAGCCCCCCTGAAGATGGCATTTATAAGAAAAAGCATCACAATGGTCAGGTTGCCGCCAATCAGCCATTGGGTATAGCCGTGCCCTTCTTCGATCAGGTCAGGGGCTGCACCCATGAGCGACAGGATCTCTTTGGAATACAACAGGCCGATCAGGCCAATAAGGACGGACACCAGGCAGCCCAACAATATGGCCTGAACGGCAGTTTCACGAGCGCCGATAATGTCCTTCTCCCCTACTCTCCGGGCCACCACAGCCGTTGCCGCCATGCTGAGACCAATGGCAATGGCGTAAACGAGGGTTATGACGGATTCTGTAAGCCCTATGGTGGCCACTGCATTTACGCTCACCCGGGATACATAGGCTATATCCACGATCGCAAAAACGGATTCCATCAACATTTCCAGGATCATAGGGATAGCCAACAGGAAGATGGCCCGTCGGATACTTCCTTTGGTTACATCGATGTTATTCCCTTTCAGGGCCTGTAGGACCAGTTGCAGGAAAGCTCTGAATGAATTCACAGAAGACATGGATACAGGATTGACAAGGGTTGGAAGCCTTGCCCAATGTAGCTATCACGCGTTTATCAAAAGGGACTTAGGCCTCGGGAACCTGAAGTAAATGAAAGAAAAAAATCACCACCCTCAAAGGATGGACCCATTGAACTGACTTAACCCGCGGTTTTATAAAGACCCCTGTAACGCCACCAGCTCAGAGCACCAAGTACAAATACCCCTGCCACGGTGTACCATACAAAGGTGGGTGTGATTACCTGATCCCCACTGGCATAACTATGCAGGCCCACCAGGTAGAAATTCACTCCAAAATATGTCATCATGATACTCGAAAACGCCAGGATGCTCAGGAAATTGAAGGTCCAGGTTCCCCTCAACCCGGGGACCAGCCGGGTATGGATCACAAAGGCATAGACCAGGATGGAAATCAGTGCCCAGGTTTCTTTCGGGTCCCATCCCCAGTAGCGGCCCCAGCTCTCATTGGCCCACTGTCCTCCAAGAAAATTCCCGATGGTAAGCATAATCAGCCCAATGGTAAGGGCCAGTTCATTGATAATGGTAAGCTCCCGCAAGTTGAGTTTCATCCGCTCGAGGTTCTTTTTGTTGGTGAGCAAAATTAGGATGAGGGAGACCACGCCGAGGATCATCCCCACCGTCAGCGGACCGTAACTGGCCACAATGACGGCCACATGGATCATCAGCCAGTAACTATCCAGCACGGGCTGCAGGTTGGCGATGGAGGGGTCTACCCAACTCTGGTGGGCTATCCACAGCAGGATAGAGGTCACAAAGGCCGAAGCTGCAATGGTCATATCGCTTTTGCTGCCCAACCAAAGACCCATGCCCATACAGGCCCAGGAAACGTAGAGGATGCTTTCATAGGCGTCGCTCCAGGGCGCATGTCCGGAGATATACCAACGCATTACCAGGCCGGCCGTGTGCCAGATAAAAAATAGTATGATCGTCCCTTTCAAAAAATACGTGGCGACATCCCATATACGTCTTTCCTTAAAAATTCGGAAGACCAGTACCAGGAAAAGAAATACACCTACCAGGGCGTAATACTTATACAGTTTGTTGAATATATCCAGGCGATTGTAGATCACCTCAGCCTCCACCCTGTCCTCTGAGGGAAGCACTTCGCTACCGTGATTTTCCTGGTTTTTACGGAATGCTGCCAGGAGACGGTCCGTTTCGGTATAATCCCCGGTCTGGGCTGCCTGTTGCAGTGACATCAAATAAAACGGCACGGAATTCTGAATAAAGTTCGCGTAAAGGGAATCGTTAACCGTAAACCTGCCGCTCCGGTACTCCAGGGCGGATATCCATTTATTGTTCTCGTCGTTCAGCAAAGGGAAAATCCTCAGGATTTCACCACTGAGGGCCCGATTGAGCAGGCTTAGCCTGAAATAGGCATCCTTGAAATCCTGTTGGAATTTATTGGGGGCGTTGGTCGCGAAAGCATCCTGCAATACCGGATCCAGCTTGTTTTTCCCCTGTGCATCGAAGAAATCGATCAACCGCACATAGCGCTGGCCTTCAGCGACACCGATGGTCTTGCGAATACTATCGTTCTGGCCTTTTTTGTCCAGAGCGATGAACTCGGCTAAGGTCCAAAGCCGGGGCTGCATCATCATCGAAAGCAACACCTGATCTGCCGTCAGTCCATTGTAGGAGTCTTTCAGGCTTAGCTTCCGGAGCAATTCCGAGGCGAAGGTATTGATGGGCTTCATGCGGCCCCCGTCATCCTGAATGACCAGGTGACCAAACTTCTCAGCCTCCTCTGTCGGAACTGCAGTGGCGAGAAGAAGCGAATCCACAGTCTCTACAGCGGGCAGGGGATCGTGATCATGCTCCTGAACAGGCCCGGTCTGGCCTGTAAGGATCGAAGTCATACCGATCAACAGCGCGGTCAACGCCGCCTTTTTGGCCTTAACCTTATCGAGCATTTTAGCCAGGTCCCGAAAACGCGTTTTGCCAAAAAATAGAATGCCAAGCAACCCGAGGTACAACAAGAAGTAACCGACATAAGTGATCCAGGTACCCCAAAAATCGTGATTTACAGAAAGGACCGTGCCTTTTTCGTCCGGATCAAAGCTGGCCTGGAAGAACCGGAAACCGCGATGGTCCAGGACATGGTTCATATAGATATCATAGTCAAAGGGCCGATCGTCCTGCACGGTAATCTTGCTCATAAATGATGAATAGGCCTTTTCTGTCCCGGGGTACTTTTCGGCTATAAAATCATTCAACCTAATGCTAAAAGGTAGCTGGCGTACCTTAGAGCCATAAGCCATCCTGAAGGTAAGGCCTCCAAGGGTAAAGGGGTCCGTATACTGAAAACGACCCTTCCCGCCGATCAAAGCCTTCTCCACGCTTTCTCCCTGGGAGGTGACCCTGATCACAAGGGCGTCGGGATCGTTGTCATTCCGCTCGCCCTCCGGAATCCTCGTAGCCTCATAACGGCCCGGGATGGGGGGCTCAGGTATCACAAATTGCATGTCCGCAATGGTGTAAAGCGACCTGAGCTGAAATTTCTGAAGGCTGTCTTCCACCACAGCTCCCCTGAGCTGATCTGCCATCCTCATAAAGGATCCGGCAAAGGGGGATCGAATGGTCAGGGAATCGCCCGACTCGCGAATGGAAATGGCCCCTTCATCCCGGCCATTGAAACTGAACAGGACGTTGTGAATGCTTACGGTCTGTCCCTCGGCCAGATAGTGGTCATGTCTGCTCCCTCCTCCGGCTTCTACAATTTTCAGGAACCGGGTCCCGTTTTCATCGGGAACCACTTCCATGCGTGCGCCTTCAATAAAACCGGCATAAGAGACCTCGAAAGGCGTGCCGTCAAAATCCTCCTTCCAGGGGAGGTTGGATTGCATGGCCTGCTCGGTAACCAACAAGTCGTCTTCCAGGGCCTTGCGCTGGGGCTGACCATCCTTCATCCCGTCGACCAATACGGTCAGATAGGTCTTGTCGGAATAGAACACGTTCTCCGTAGCACCTTCACGGATCGGCATCATTCCCTCGTAACTGATGTAACGGGTCACAAAAGCCCCCACGATGATCAGGATCCAGGAGAGGTGTAGCAAAAGAACGGGCCACTTTTCCCATCGCAGCAACCGATACCGGCCGATATTGCCCACAAAATTGATCACAAAAAAGGCCATGATCACTTCAAACCACCAGGCATTGTAGATCCATATCCGGGCAGTTTCCGTACTGTACCAGCTTTCAATAAAGGTCCCAAAGGCCATGGCTACGGCCATTACCAGGAACAAAACGGCCATTAGCCGGGTGGAAAAGAGCAATCTTCCCAGGGTATTAAGCATGTCGTCAGTCTAAGTTGTCTGACCCCAATATAAGGGATCGGGCACAAAAATACGCCAGGAACCACAGGACCAAAAATGATAATTGTTAAAAAGCCGATCGCTTAGGCCAGCCAACACCTCACAAGGTCATGATCTGACGTTCCCTATTTAAGCCCCTGAGCGGAAGTCCCAATACTCTTTTTAACCCAAGGTTCAGTTCAGCGTGGTTAATATGCTATTTTTGCAGGGTGATCAATGTAGTACTTATTGGGAGCGGGAAGGTCGCCTACCACCTTCATAAAGCCATGCTGAATGCATCCGGGGTTGCATTGAAGCAAATCGTTGCCCGATCCTCCCAGGCCCTCCGGGACTTTGAGGCTTTTGTACCCACCGCGGACCTGAATGGAGCCATAAAGGAAGCAGACGTATATGTGCTGGCCGTTTCGGACCGGGCCATTGCGGAGGTGGCCAGGCAGCTTCCCAAACGGGATGCCTTATATGTGCATACCTCAGGTGCGACGGACTTGGAGGCACTGGGCATACACCAAAGAACGGGTGTTCTGTATCCGCTTCAAACCTTTTCTAAAAAGCGTCCGGTAGATTTCCATTCGGTCCCACTGATCCTGGAAGTAGGACACCAAAAGGATCTGTCCTTGTTGGAAGACCTCGCCAGTGCCCTGAGTGAAACTGTTTTAAAACTGACGGCAGCCCAGCGCAAGCAGCTACACCTGGCTGCTGTATTCGCAAACAATTTTACCAACCATATGGTAGCGCTTGGGGAAGAAATTTGCCGGAAACAGGGCGTCCAAAAGGAATTGCTCCGCCCCTTGCTGCAGGAGACCTGGGCGAAGCTGGAAACGCTTTCAGCTGCCCAGGCGCAAACAGGGCCGGCCCGTCGGGGAGACCGAAGGACCCAGGAAGCGCATCTTCGGTGGTTGAAGGATCCAGAAAAAGAAGAACTCTATAAGCTTATATCTCACTCAATTGCCAAAACCTATGACCAGGAATTATAAAGAACTGCTTAAGGATATAACCACCTTTGTTTTTGACGTGGACGGCGTTTTCACGGACAGCTCTATTTTGATTACTACCGATGGGGAACTGTTGCGGAAAATGAGTGTTCGGGACGGATATGCGGTCAAAACTGCACTTACCCAGGGATATCGAATCTGTATTATCAGCGGGGGTTCCAACGAAGGCGTTCGCAAGCGGATGCAGGCACTGGGGGTACGTGATATCTACCTGGGTGCCGCCTATAAAGAGGAGTCGCTCAGGGAATATCTGATGGACTACGAAATTACAGCCTCAGAAGTGCTGTACATGGGAGACGACATCCCTGATATCCCGGCCATGCAAATGTCCGGAATGGTCGCGTGTCCACAGAACGCCGTGCCGGAAGTAAAAAGGATCGCGCATTATATTTCACACTTTGCCGGAGGGGAAGGCTGTGTCCGGGATATCGTTGAACAGGTCCTAAAGGTTCGAGGCCACTGGCATACGCATTTTGATGCGGCTAATGACTAACCCTTCCAGGATGCAATCCACCCCTTTTAAAAAATTGATCCTGGGTTCGGCCTCCCCCCGCCGCAAAGCCTTGCTGGAAGCCATGGGCCTGTCGTTGGAAGTTCGCCCGGCCCGGATGGAAGAAACCTACCCCAAAGACCTGGTCGGCCACCAGATTACAGATTATTTGTCTGAACAAAAGGCCAAACTCCTGCAGCCCGGACTGGAAGCGGGAAGCCTTTTGATCACTGCAGACACCATTGTTTGGCACGAAAATGAAGTAATGGAGAAACCGGCTCAAATTCAGGAGGCCAGACGGACCCTTAGCCGTCTTTCCGGAAAGTGGCATGAGGTCATTACCTCGGTCTGTTTTACGGGCATGGGCATTCAACGGACCGTGCACAGCATTACGGAGGTTAAATTCGCTGTGCTTTCCCGGGAAATGATAGAAACCTATCTTTTAGACGGCCAGCCCCTTGACAAAGCTGGTGCCTATGGCATTCAGGAGTGGATTGGGTTGGTTGGGGTGGAAGCCATCAAAGGGTCTTATACCAACGTGGTAGGACTTCCTACCCAACTGGTGTATACCACCCTGCAGGAATTGATGGGGTAGATGGATTACACGAATTTGATTACTGCGGGCAGGTAAAAAAAGTCACGGACAGCTATTGTTTAAACCAAATTTTCAAAGAGAGGCCGATGTTTGGCTTTGCATCGAACAGAAGTTCGGCGCTTATTTCCGCATTTCCATGCTTTGAATCATGAGTCCGGCAGTATCGATATTAAGGCTGAGGATGTGTTTAATGCCGTATGGTACGCATTTATCGTGTTGTTTGCATTGTTGCTGTTCATCCTGGTAGCCGTCAGCAGGGACTTGTCATCCAGGAGTTGTTCGTAATCATGTGGAATGGCAAACTGGCCAAATTCCCATTCTTTAAAATGCCGCCTCACATAAGGCAGCCAATAATGCTCAAACTCGAAATTATCGTCTTTAAACTCCTGGTGTACCATGGGTATATCCCTTTCGTAATACTTGGTAAGCAAAATCCTGAGCTTCTTGTCTTTCAGGGTTCCCAGCTTGAGTTCCTTCAAAAGATCATATCCTTTGGAAGCCAAGTAAATAGGGCGCGACAAATTGATACGGCCCAGATCGGAAAGTACCTTTTCGTTTAAGCTACCTTTGGTTTCAAGCACCTCGATAATTCTTTTTTGAGCATCCAAATCATCCTTCCGAAGTGCGATGGCCCGCATGAATTCAACCTGGTCCTGAAGCAGATCTTCCCTGATTTCAACCAGGACATTCTTAATTGCTTTTGACTCCTTTCGCTCCTCGTTCCAATTGTTGATTTGCAAGGCAAGCAGTATTCCTATGACGACCAAAACTATTTCGCCAAGGGCGTAAAGGAGATATTGCGTTAACCTTTTCTGGGATAGCAGGCTTTGACGGATGCGGCGGAAAAACGTTATCATCGCATTTTTGAGTTAATACCAATCGCTAAGTGAGGGCCCTTTGAAAGCCATGGTGAAATTGTTTCCATACTGGATGCGCTCCTTTGTCCCCCCGGTACGTGACAGGGAAGGTAATCTATTTTATCCTTACCATGCAGACAATTCCTATCCAGTGCTTTCAAAGGATATCCATGACAAACATATCCAAAAAATGAAGTTCATGTATTTAATTCAGGAAGCGCATCAGGTTTCATGAACCATAGGGCAATCACCTCAACCCATAAGGTTTGGAAGGCTTCCCCATGCGTTTATAAAACGTTAAGGGCCATGGCCTGCCCTCGCATTTGGGGTACTTTTGAAAAAAAATTGACATGTACGGAAAAAGAATACAGCTTCCAGTTGTGCTGCTGCTCATACTGATCATCCTGTCAGGATGCCGGAAGGAAAAAACCACGGAAAAAAGCGGTGTGTCTATGGCCTCAACCCTCCCGATAAAAGCATCGCCCCCAAAACCACTAAGTGCAGATTTCAAGGAATACTGGTATTCCGGGGTGGCAGAACTGAACAGCTATTCCCTGCAGCAGGCCCGATATGGGGAGGTTCGCAATGGGGAAGCCGTACTGATCTTTGTCACGGAGCCTTTTAATGCGGACAAACAGGTAAAGGCAGACCGCCCCGGGAACACCTCGGTATCCGTGCTCAAATTGAACAGGGTGCGCAAGTTCCTGACCGGGGTCTATCCCTATTCAATCATGAGCAGCATCTTTTATCCTGTAGCGGACAACCAGCACGCCCTGAAGGTTGCCGCTTCTGTTCAGGAGTGGTGCGGACACGTCTATACCCAGCTCAATACGCGGGAAGCATTTGAGATCATTTCCCACAGCTATTTTGAAAGCGAAGGCGATCAGACACTGCGCCTGCCAAAAACCACGCTGGAGGACGAAATATGGACGAAGATCCGACTGGATCCGGAATCCCTCCCCCTTGGGACGCTGCAAGTGATTCCCTCTATGGAGTATTTGCGTTTGAAACATCGCCCCATTCAGGCGTATCAGGCTGCTGCCAGCCTGTCCGAAAATGATAAACTGCGCACCTATACCCTTACCTATCCACAACTCAACCGGACCCTCGAAATCTATTTTGAAGCCGCCTTCCCTTACGCGATTGAGGGTTGGAAGGAGACAGAGGGAGCTGGGAACAAGATCGTCACTTCCCGGGCCAGTCGGAAAAAATCCCTGCTTACCCCCTACTGGCAAAAGAATGGGATCAGGGATGAATCCCTTCGGGACAGTCTTGGACTATCATTGCAGTAGCGCCTTGGAGGATATCCCTATGGGGATCTCCCGGAGGTGTTAAAGAAGTTCTAAATAGGGCAGCCGGCATGCGATTCTTTCTATCTTTGATCGCCGACTAATCCCACCAACTATGTTTCGAAATTTGCGATGGTTTTTGACCGGAATGTTCTTGATGCCTGTTCTTCTGATTGGGCAATCCCCGGCTCCTGCCTCATCCGTAACACTCTATAACCAGCTTAAAAAACTCAACTTTCTGGGTTCTGCCCTATATATTGCCGCACACCCGGATGATGAAAACACCCGGCTCATCTCATACCTTTCCAACCACGTACACGCACGGACAGCCTATCTCTCGCTGACCCGGGGGGATGGTGGACAGAATCTGATCGGCACCGAATTGAGGGAGTTGCTCGGGGTACTGCGCACACAAGAGCTCCTGGCCGCCAGGCGGGTGGATGGTGGGCAACAGTTTTTTACCAGGGCAAACGATTTCGGGTATTCAAAACATCCGGATGAAACGCTCAGGATCTGGGACAGGGATGCCGTCCTCTCAGATGTGGTCAGGATCATCAGGGCCTACAAGCCGGATGTCATCATCAATCGTTTTGATCACAGAACGCCCGGGAGCACTCATGGCCATCATACCTCCTCGGCCATATTGAGCACCGAGGCTTTTGCCCTTGCAGGCAAGAAGGACGCTTATCCCGAACAATTAGGTGCTCTTGACCCATGGAAACCATCCCGGTTGTTTTTCAACACTTCCTGGTGGTTTTACGGCAGTCAGGAAAATTTTCAAAAAGCAGACAAATCAAACCTCGTTCCCCTGGACATTGGGGTGTACTATCCCGAGCGCGGCCTCTCCAACAACGAAATAGCCGCCACGGCGAGCAGCCAGCACCGGTGTCAGGGATTTGGAAGACTGAACGTCAGGGGCTCCAATATGGAATACATAGAACTCCTGGAAGGAACCATGCCCAAAACTGAGGATGTCTTTGAAGGCATTGATACCAGTTGGGGCCGGATCCCGGGAGGCGAAGCTGTAGGGGAAATTCTGGAACCCCTCGAGGCCTCCTTTAATTTTGCCAACCCGTCAGAACACCTTCCTGAACTGATCCGCGCCTACCAGCTCCTGCAGCAAACTGAAAACGGGCACTGGAAAGAAATCAAAAGCAAAGAATTGCTCGATTTGATCACCGGGGTAAGCGGCCTTTACCTGGAAGCTTCCTCAGAAGTCCAATACGCCAATCCGGGAGATCGGGCAATGGTTCGCATTGAAGCCGTAAACCGGTCCAATGGGCCCATCGCCTTAAAGGGTTTCCGACTGGATGCGGGTACACAGGTGGACAGCCTTATACAACTTCCATTCAATAAAAGAATCCTGCTAGAAGGCTCCGTTAACGTGCCGGTTGACCAACAGACCACTGCCCCCTATTGGCTTGACAGGCCTGGCACCCTTGGGATGTACAGCGTGGCAGACCCAGGCCTTATCGGAAAACCTGAAACGCCTCCGGCCTTCTACCTGCATACTGCGCTGATGGTATCCGGGACAGAAGTTCCACTTTCCATTCCCGTCATACACCGATATTCAGAGCCGGACAAAGGTGAATTATACCGGGCTTTTGACATTGTACCCAAGGTGACGGCATCCTTTGAGGAGCAGGTTAAAATGTTCACCACCTCCCATTCACGACAGGTGCAGCTCACCGTGAAGTCCCAGGCGGAAAACGTTTCGGGTGTCGTAAGGTTAAAAGTCCCCAAAGGATGGAAGGCCGAACCGGCATCCTTCCCATTGGAAATCAGCGGGAAAGGGAACGAGCAGACCTTCGAATTTACCATCCTGCCGCCCACAGAGGCTTCCCAGGGATATGTAAAACCGGAAATCCTGATCGATGGCAACAGCTATGACAAAGAGCTGATCCCAATCACCTACGAACACATCCCGACCCAAACCGTTTTATTGCCGGCTCAGATCAAAGTCGTTCGACTGGATGTAAAAAAGTCCGGTCAGCTGATCGGCTATGTCATGGGGGCAGGGGACGAAATCCCCAGCAACCTGGAAGCCATTGGATATTCTGTTCGCTTGCTGGAAGTTCAGGACCTGACAGAGAACACCCTGAAGGACCTCGACGCACTGGTATTGGGGATTCGGGCATATAACGTCCTGGATGAACTTCCATTCAAAAGCGATATCCTTCTCGAATATGTGCAAAAAGGGGGGACCATGGTCGTGCAGTACAACACAAGTGGCCGCGGACCCAGGGATTTCAGCAACCTGGCTCCCTATCCCATGCGTCTCTCAAGGGACCGGGTTTCGGATGAGACCGCTCCTGTTACCCTGCTCGAGACGGACCACCCTGTACTGAACTTCCCCAACCAGATCAGCCTGGAAGATTTTGACGGGTGGGTGCAGGAGCGCGGACTTTACTTCCCCGATCAATGGGACGAGGCCTATTCCCCAATACTGGCCATGAATGATCCCGGTGAAGATGAAAAACGCGGAGCCCTGCTGGTAGCCCCCTATGGGGAGGGATATTATATTTATACAGGACTGAGCTTTTTCCGGGAATTGCCCGCAGGAGTCCCCGGGGCGTTCAAATTATTGTCTAACATACTTTCCATAGGGAAGTCCCCAAAAGATATTGGTAGTGCAGTTAAAGGATGAAATGAAAGACAAAATGGTGTGGAAGAGGAGCTACACCCTCGTGATTGTGCTCAACATCATCTATATCCTGATCTTTTACCTCATAATGGTCACCAACGCATAGTATGGCATCAATAGACTGGATTATCTTATCGGGAACCCTGCTTTTTATCGTTGCCTTTGGCGTATGGAGAACACGGGGGAGCAAAGATGTGGACGATTATGTGTTGGGCGGGAACAAAGCCAAATGGTGGACCGTGGGTTTATCCGTAATGGCGACCCAGGCGAGCGCCATCACCTTTTTGTCCACTCCGGGCCAGGCCTTCCACGATGGCATGGGCTTTGTTCAGTTTTATTTCGGCCTACCCCTGGCAATGATCATCATTTGCGTGGTGTTTATCCCCATTTACCACCATCTGAAAGTATATACCGCCTACGAATTCCTGGAACGTCGCTTTGACCTGAAAACGCGGACCCTTGCTGCTATTTTGTTCCTTATTCAAAGAGGGCTTGCTGCGGGAATCACCATTTTTGCCCCTTCCATTATCCTTTCTGCTGTACTGGGTTGGGATCTTCGAACGCTCAATATCATCCTGGGATTCCTGGTGATCATCTATACGGTTTCCGGGGGCACCAAAGCCGTAAATGTCACTCAGAAACAACAGATGTTCGTGATCATGCTGGGGATGTTCATGGCATTTTTCTTTATCCTCGGATACCTGCCAGCCGATATAAACTTCAGCAAAGCACTTAAAATAGCCGGGGCCAGTGAAAAATTAAACATCCTGAATTTTGATTTTGATACAGACAGCCGGTATACCTTCTGGAGCGGGATCACCGGGGGCATGTTCCTGATGCTCGCCTATTTTGGAACAGACCAGAGTCAGGTACAGCGGTATCTTTCCGGGAAGTCCATTCGGGAAAGCCAGATGGGCCTGATCTTTAATGCCATCCTGAAAATACCCATGCAGTTCTTCATCCTGCTGGTTGGCGTGATGGTATTCGTATTCTATCAGTACAACCCCTCCCCTTTGAACTTTAATCCGGCGGCCACCCAGGCCGTTATGGAATCTCAATACGCCGGGGAATACCTGCAACTGGAAAACGCCCATAAAGAACTCGAAAAAGAGAAGGCCCAAGCCCAGAACACCTTCTCAGAAGCCCTGGGCATAAGCACAAGTTCGGCCACCCAGGAGGCGAAGCAGAAAATCCTGACCATCAACCAGAAAGAACGCACCAACCGGGAAGCCGCAAAAGAGCTGATCCAACAGGCCGATTCATCCGTGGAAACCAATGATAAGGATTATGTCTTTATCCATTTTATCCTGAACTATCTTCCAAGGGGACTTATTGGCCTGCTATTGGCCGTGATCCTGTCTGCGGCCATGTCTTCGACAGCTTCTGAGCTAAATGCCCTGGGCACCATTTCGGCCCTGGATCTTTACAAGCGAAATCAAAAGACCATCCGCGAGCCCAAGTACTATGTAAAGGTTTCCCGGCTTTTTACCCTCTTGTGGGGTGTTATTGCCATTTTGGTTGCATGCGTGGCAAGCCTGTTTGACAACCTTATACAACTGGTGAACATTATAGGGTCGATCTTCTATGGGAATGTCCTTGGGATCTTTTTGCTGGCCTTCTTTTTCAAATATGTACGGGGCAATTCTGTATTTATAGCCGCGCTTATCACCCAGATCATCGTAGTGATCGGATGGTCTTTTGATTGGATGTCCTATCTCTGGCTGAATGCATTTGGGTGTACCCTGGTCATGGTGCTGGCATTTCTCCTGGAAGGATTTGACCGCTTTCTCAGGACCCCCCCGTTGCGGATATAAAAAAACCCGGACGAGAACCGTCCGGGTTTAAAGTTTCAAGCGGGCGTCATTACATGGCACCCCATTCCTTCAGGGATTCCTGATTCATTTTCACATAATCGGCATTCCCGGCTTTTTGAGCTGCTGCCAGGGATTTCTGTGCTGCTGCAATAGCCCCTTTGGTGTCTCCCATCTTGGCATAGATAAGGGATTGCTGACGGGACATCCAGAACGCATCGGGATTCATGGTGACGGCCTTGTCAATCCATTCCTTTGCTTTGTCCATATCCAGGCCTTCCTGATAGTAGTAGGAGGCTGCAGAAAAATAATCGTTAGGTGAAGGTCCTCCCATAGCCGCCTCAATGCTCTTCATTGCCTTGTCCTGGGTGGGTACCCCGAATGGTACTGCCACATAGGTGTTTTCCCACCAAATACCCAGATTGGCCCCATTGTTCGTCAGGTTATCCAGGGTAATGGTGAACGTTTCTACCGTACCCGGCACCTTTACTACGGGGACCGTTGCTTTGGCGGCAACTTTGCTTTCATCCCACTGGGCGGGAGTGCCCCAGTTATTGGTGTCCGAATAGAAAAGGACTTCCCATTGAGATGCCTGTGGTTTGGTAAAAATGGCATACTTCCCGGCTTTCAGGGTCTGTCCACCGATGGTTACATCGTCACTGAAGGAAATCGTGGAATTGGCATTTGCCCCGGTGCGCCAGAGGTTTCCGAAGGGTACCAGGTTCCCAAAAACCGTCCTGCCACGCATGGAAGGGCGTGAATAGTCCACTTTCACTTCAGTTAACCCCACCATTTGCGTCATGCTTGATGAAGGACTGGGGGCTGGGGTTTGCATTTGAGCGATCCCGGTTACGGCTGTGCCAATTGCCAGGATCAAAAGAGTAATTTTTTTCATTTAAGATGGTTTTTATAATTCCCTCAAAGCTACTGAGAATGAGATGCCTGAAGTGTTAAAAAAAGTTAAATACAAAGGGGGGCGCAGCACTTGTTCCAGTACGGAATTGTTTGGGCCTACAACGAGGTTAGTGAGGCGTTTCGGCCTCCTCTCTATCGGATCCCTTTTCCATTTCTGTAGCGAGGTTCAGGCGATATACCCCCGCAGGAAGCGAAACCAGCCTGTTGGTGAAGGCCTCTGCGCTAATATACAGGAACCCATCCGGGGACACTGCAAGCCCTTCGGATTGGGCAAACCCTATGGAAAGCAACTGTTTTTTAGTCCCGGGCAGAGCGTTATCGGACAACATATTCATGGGAATTTTGTAAATAAAGGGCTGCAACTGGGGGGTGTAGCCGAGCAGCAGTATGGCGTCTCCACCCGGCATAGGGGAGGCATCGGTCACAAGGCCACCCAGGGGGTAGCTTGCGATGCGCTTAGCCACATATTCCCCCGGGACCTTTGGGATGCTGTAAACATCCGTCCCCGCTTTTTGCCATTGTTTGGTAAAGATCCAGATCGAATCGCGCCCTACAATCATGGCCTCAGCATCGTAATCACTTCTCGGTGTCCTGACAAATTCACGCTGGGATTCATAGGAGAAGAAGATCCTTTCCGGGACCACCCAATCCGAATCGGCGAATACAGCTTTTGAAATCCTGAGGATTTGCAGGTCCCGCCGAATACCCTGGTTATTCCCAATATCGCCGAGATAGAAGTAGTCCTTATCTTCGGCCAGGGCTTCCCAATCCATATCCCCTACCCCGGCCACCGTGACCCGTCTCACGATCTCAAGCCCTGCCGTGTCCAGCTCGTATAGCACCGGCGGATTTCCAGAATCATTGTGGGTAAGGAACCGATCTCCCAACAGCAACAGGCCGGAACTTTCCCGAATTTCCTCAGGCAATTTCCCCATCCAGCCCGCCTGGTTTTGAGCATGCAGACTCCATTTGCACAGGATAAGCAGGCAAAGGGCAACCGAAACCTTGGATGGTATCATGGTGAAAAGGTACGAATTATTCATGCCTTGTTTTAAGGCTTGAATGGATGCACAACGGTAAATCCCTCCGATTGTTTTATAAATTGTTTAACTGTGTAATATTTTTATTAAACAGAATGATCGTATCTTTGTTAGGCCTATATGAAGCTCTACCGATTAACAGCCAAACAATACCTGCCAATAGGGCCTGAAGAGGCCTGGGCGTTTCTGTCAAACCCCCGGAACCTGCAAAAGATCACTCCTGAACACATGAAATTTGAGATCCTCTCGGGTGCGGACCAGCCCATGTATGCAGGGCAGATCATTCAATATTCCGTCGTTCCATTCAAGGGCTTTCGAACCCGCTGGGTATCTGAGATCACCCATTATGAGCAGGGGCATTACTTTGTAGACGAGCAGCGATTCGGGCCCTACAGCCTCTGGCACCATAAGCATTTCATCTATGAGGAGGAAAACGGGGTGCGGATGGAGGATATCGTGGATTACAAGCTGCCCCTGGGACCCCTGGGGCAATTGGCGCAGGCCCTTTTTGTCAAACGACAGCTCACCCATGTATTCCGGTATAGGGTTCAGGCCCTTGAAAAAGCCTTCGGAACCCTTCCCGGCCGAATATCGGAACTTTCCATAAATGCCATATAACCTTATGAAAAAGAATGTTTTAATTGTAGGTGGCAGCTCAGGCATCGGCCTTGAGCTGGTTCGCCTGCTTCAGGACCAGTACGATATCTACTCCGCTTCCCGGAATCCGGGCCCATTGTCCGAAATGGATGTTACCCACATCCCCATGGATGTCACCCAGGAACTGCCGGACCTGGGAGGATTACCCGAAAAGCTGGACGCCTTTGTCTACTGTCCTGGAAGCATCAACCTGAAACCGTTCAAAATGCTTTCGCCAGAGGCCTTTCAAAAGGACCTGGACATAAATTTCAACGGGCTGATTCGGGTTTTGCAGGCCGTGATGCCTCGTTTTTCTGAGGGAGCAAGTCTGGTCTTTTTCAGTACCGTTGCTGTGGGAAGTGGGATGCCATTCCACACCAGCGTAGCAGCATCCAAAGGAGCGATAGAAGGGTTTGCCAGGTCGCTGGCTGCGGAATACGCCCCACGTCTGCGTGTTAACGTGATTGCCCCTTCCCTGGTGGATACCCCTATGGCATCACGCCTGCTCAGCAACGACAGGAAAAGGGAGATGATGGCGGAACGCCACCCGCTCAAGCGCACGGGAACCCCGGGAGATATTGCACGCATGGCTGCTTTTTTACTGTCAGCGGAAAACGGTTGGATTACCGGACAGGTCCTGGGCGTGGACGGAGGGATTTCAACCCTGAACATCAGCTAAATGGCCAAAGGGGTTTCCATTTTTTGGTTCCGCAGAGACTTGAGGATCGATGACAACGCAGGGTTTTTCAAAGCCCTGACCTCCGGGAATCCGGTACTCCCTGTTTTTATTTTCGACACCGAAATCCTCAGGGAACTTCCCAGGGACGATGCCAGGGTGAATTTTATTTTCCAGCGGCTGACCCGAATGCGCAAAACACTGGAAGCAAAACACGGCCGATCATTGGCCATCTATTGTGGCAAACCCGCAAAAGTTTTTGAGCAAATTCTCTCCGAGTGGGAGGTCAAAGCGGTCTTTGCCAATAGGGATTATGAACCCTACGCCCAAAGCAGGGACCAGGAGGTAAAGGCGATCCTCGACGAATCTGCGATCCCTCTCCACACTTTTAAAGACCAGGTCATTTTTGAGAAATCTGAAGTGGTCAAGGATGACGGGAACCCCTATGTGGTTTATACCCCCTTTAAAAGAAAGTGGAAAGCGCTTTTAGAAGAGAAAGGAGAACCCGTAATGCATCCTTCTCAGGAGAACCTTCACCATATCGTCGAACGCAAAGGACTGCCATCTGTAACCCTGGAGGAAGTAGGTTTTGAAACTTCCCGCATAACAGTGCCAGATTTTGACCTCAGCGAGGCCCTTATAGGCAATTACGGCAAAACCAGGGATATCCCGTCCAGGGATGGAACCTCACACCTCGGGCCCCACTTAAGGTTTGGCACCATCTCCATCAGGAAAGCGCTGAAAGCCGCCATGGGTTCAGAAGACCAGACGTTTTGGGATGAGCTGATCTGGAGGGAATTCTTTATGCAGATCCTGTGGCACTTCCCCCATACGGTAAATACCGCCTTTAAAGCCCCCTATGACCGGATTCAGTGGCGAAATGACAAGGCTGAATTCGAGAAGTGGAAGTCAGGCAAAACAGGATATGCCCTTGTGGATGCCGGAATGCGGCAGCTCAATAAAACAGGGTATATGCATAACCGTGTTCGAATGCTGGTAGCCAGTTTTTTATGCAAGCACCTGCTTATCGACTGGCGATGGGGGGAAGCCTACTTTGCAGAAAAGCTTTTGGATTTTGAACTTTCCAGCAATGTAGGCAACTGGCAGTGGGCCGCGGGAAGCGGGGTCGACGCCGCGCCGTATTTCCGTATTTTCAATCCGATGACACAGGTCGCTAAATTCGACAAGGACCACACCTATATCCG
>CBFCWO010000046.1:0-22241 GCA_965601625.1 uncultured Flavobacteriaceae bacterium
TGGAAGTCATTGAACTCGGGAAACGGGGGTGAGCTAGGGCGTTTGGCTTGGGTAAGGGGGTTGGAAGGCAAAAATGTTTCATCAATTAAAAGGGGAAGACCCCCCCTCTGACCCCCAGTTACAAGATACCAGATTCCCCTGCACAAAGCCAGCACCCGAAAAAGTGAACATGGGATCTCGCTCAACGAACCGAGACGTATCCAAACAAAAAAAGGAAGCCATCAGGCCTCCTTTTTATGCAACGTTGTAGCTTCTTATTCAGCGTGGTCTTCCACAGCTGCATCCGGAGCGTTCTCTCTCACCGAAGCAATTCCGTTTTCCATGGCGCTTTCGCTGGAATACATTTGGCTTGTGCCAATGACCTGTCCGTTAGTGGCCATCAGATCGAAGTAAGGCTGTCCGCTTTTGGCGACTTTCCTCTCGAAGCGTGCATCGTCCTGAGAATTGGTCTTTACGGAGGCGATTCCCTTCTCGCAATTGGCTTTGCTGGCATAGCCCTGGCTGCTGAGGATCACCTGTCCGTTGGCTGCCTTGAGATTAAAGCGGAATTTACCTGCTTTGTCGGTGTTGATTTCAAATTTTCCCATTATAAGTGTTTTATAAAAATGTGCCTTTAAATTTAAGAAACTTTCAGGGTTCTGCAATGCTATTGTTATTTGATTTGTAGTTCGTTAATACAACGGTAAGGTTGCGGTAACAAATCAGAATCCAAAGCTGGGACCGCTATGGCATCTGGAGATCGAAGCCTGCCACCTTTCCGTATCTTTGTCTGAAATTCGCAACCTATGCGGTATTTCCTGCAACTCTCCTATTTCGGGAAGCAATACCACGGATGGCAACGCCAGCCCTCCGACCTGTCCGTACAGGAAATCCTGGAGGACCGCCTGGGCAAACTATTGGGAAACACGGTCGATATTGTGGCTGCCGGGCGTACGGATGCGGGAGTGCATGCCCGCATGATGGTGGCCCACTTTGATTGGGAGGCCCCATTAGAGGAAGACATTATCTACCGCCTCAATGCCTTTTTGCCGGAGGATATCGCGGTGCAGGGGGTCCGGGCGGTTCATCCGGAGGCCCATGCCAGGTTCGATGCGACCAGCCGGACCTATCAGTATCGCCTGCTCCGGGAAAAAGATCCCTTTGAAAAGGACACGGCCTATTACCTGAACCAGCCGCTTGATTTTGACGCCATGAACAAGGCCGCGGCCGTACTTCTGAGCTTTGAGGATTTCAAGGCCTTTTCCCGCACCCATACGGACGTTAAGACGTATATCTGCCGGATTAGCAGGGCTGAATGGGCCCGGGAGGGGGCCTCCTGGGTATTTACCATTACGGCAGATCGTTTCCTTCGAAATATGGTTCGGGCGGTGGTCGGCACCCTCTTGTTGGTGGGGAAAGGAATGATCACCCCGGAGGATGTTAAGACTATTATAAAAAGCAGGGATCGGTCCCGTGCCGGGGCCTCCGTACCTGCAAAAGGCCTATATTTGACCGGGATTACGTACCCTAACGAGATTTACCTACCCCATGGAGAAGGATACCGGAAAGGCATTTGACCTCTACCTGTTCAAACGGGTGCTCGCCTTTACCCGTCCCTACCGAAAAACATTCCTGGGAACGGCCGTGGCAGCAATCCTGCTGACCATCTTTGCCGTCCTTACCCCCCTTGTGCTGAAACAGATCATCGATATGGCGATTGCTCAGCGGGATCAGGAACTGCTGCTAACCCTGTCCCTGGTCATGCTGGGGGTGCTCGTCGGGCAGGTGGTTTGTCAGCTGTCCTTTACCTATTATGCCAACTGGCTGGGGGAGTCTGTGATCAAGGATATGCGGATCAGGCTTTTCCGTAAAATGGTGGGCTTCCGCATGAAGTATTACAGCAAATCCTCCATCGGTGTGCTGGTGACCCGTTCGGTGGCCGACCTGCAGCGGATTGGGGAGATCTTTTCTCAGGGCTTTTTTATGATCGTGGCCGATCTGTTGAAAATGCTGGCTGCCTCGGCCATCATGATTTGGTTGAACTGGAAGCTCGCCCTGCTGGTGTTTGCCATCCTGCCAGTGATCCTGTATGCCACCCGCCTGTTCCAGCGGGCCATGAAGGTGGCCTTTACGGAGGTCCGGGCCCAGGTATCCAACCTGAACTCCTTTGTGCAGGAACGCCTTACCGGGATGAAGATCGTACAGCTTTTTACCCGTGAAGAACTGGAAGGGGCCAAGTTCCGTGAAATCAATGAAAAGCATCAAAACGCCTGGCTTAAAACAGTTTGGTACAACTCCTTTTTCTTTCCCGTGGCGGAAATTGTCACCTCCCTGGCCATCGGTTTGGTGGTCTGGTATGGGGGGTTGCAGAATATCGCCAATATCGGCACGGAAATCGCAGGAACCCTTTTTGCCTTTATCCTCCTGATCGAAATGCTGTTCCGACCGCTCAGGCAGATTGCGGACAAATTCAATACGCTTCAGATGGGGATGGTGGCCGCGGGCCGGGTATTCAAGATCCTGGATACGGACAGCCGAATCGAGGATTCCGGTACCCTGGAGGTGGACCATATGAAAGGGAAGATGACATTTTCTGAGGTTCGTTTTTCCTATGAGCCCGGAGAGGAGGTTTTACACGGGGTTTCCTTTAAGGTTGAACCCGGTCAAAAAGTAGCCATCGTCGGGGCCACCGGGGCTGGAAAATCTACTATCATCAATCTGCTGAACCGGTTTTACGACATCGACTCCGGACATATCCTGCTGGATGACCGGGACATTACGGACTATCGACTGTCTTCCTTGAGGGGCAATATCGCCGTGGTGTTGCAGGATGTCTTCCTGTTTGCCGATACCATTGCCAACAACATTTCCCTGGGGGATGCCAGTATCCGGCAGGAGGATATTGAAGAGGCTGCAAGGCGCATCGGGGTGCATGAGTTCATCAACAGCCTCCCGGGGGGGTATGCCTACAACGTCAAGGAGCGGGGGAGCATGCTCTCCAGCGGACAGCGGCAGCTCATCGCTTTCCTGCGGGCCTATATGAGGGACCCCAGCATTCTTGTCCTGGACGAAGCGACATCTTCCGTGGATACCTATTCCGAACAGCTTATTCAAAAGGCCTCTGAAAAGGTCACCGAAGGCCGTACTTCAATTATTATTGCCCACCGTCTGGCCACAGTGAAAAAGGCGGATAAGATCCTGGTCATGGAAAAAGGCCATGTGGTGGAGATGGGCAGCCACCAGGAACTCCTCAAAAAGAAGGGTTACTACAGCAAACTTTATGAAGCCCAGTTCATGGCCGAGGAACTCGTCTAGAACGAGGGAGGCGGAGGCGTCATAAGTTCTTCAAGGGTGACTACCCCGGTAAGCACGGCAATGATATTCACCAGGATGCCTAATCCAAAGTATCCAATTAAGAAAAGGAAGGAGAACAGGAGCGTCCGAATGAACGTTATTCCCAGGGGATACCTGTGAAGCCGGATCAGGACAAAAAGGTTGAAAGCGAGCATCAGCACAATATTCCACAGGGAGTAAAGCAGGTATTTTTCGGGTATGGCCAGCAGGATGATCACGCTAAAGGGAAAGGTGATCACGGAGATATGGGCCAGGGTGTAAATCGCCGACACCAGTTGTTCCGGAAGGTTGTATTCCCTGCGGTTAAAGGATAGATAGCCGCTAAGGGCGATTATCGGAATGAACAATAAGAATACGAAGGTGCTGTACTCCATGGAGGCATCCATGATCTTCCTGCTGGCTTCCGTATTCCCGGCCTCCAGGAAATCAAAGGAGAGCGCATCACCAACATGCTTCATCAGAAAGAACAGAAATCCCGAAAGACCCAAAGCGATACCCAGATAACTCATCGGGTTCAGGTACCGCCTGCGAACTCCTTCAATATAGCTGCCGATCACTTCTTCGGGACGGATGGTCATCGTTTTCAAGGTGCGGTAAAAGGTGTTGTCCAGGTCGAAGAAGCGCTCGAGGATATCCGCAAACAAATTTCTGAAGGTCAGGCGCCTTGCAGTGACCTTCGCCCCGCACCTCGGGCAGAACAAATAGTCGGTCCTGAGGGAGGTTTTGCAATTCTTGCAGGTCATGTGCTCAGGTCTTTGCGGATCATGCGGCCTAATTCCTCCAGATCTTTGTAAGTGACAAAAGCCCCGTTCTTGATGTAGGAGATCAGGCCGGTCTCCTCGCTGACCACAAGGGCCAGGGCATCAGTGCGCTCCGTGATCCCCGCGGCCGCCCGGTGCCTTAGGCCATATCGCTGTGGGATGCTGCGTTCCCGGGATACGGGCAGGATGACCCGGGTTGCCACGATATTGTTCCCTTTAATGATGGCGGCCCCGTCGTGCAGGGGGCTGTTCTTGAAGAATACGCTTTCGATGATCGGTTTGTTCACTTCAATTTGCATGGGGTCTCCGGTGGAACTGACAAAATCCAGGGAATTGTCCCGTTCCACAACCAGGATGGCCCCGGTATTGTTTCGCCCCATGGATTCACATGCCTCCAGGAGCGCATTGACATCCAGGTCCGTAATCATCCCTTCCTGCCTGAGGAACCGGAAGCGTTTTATATATCGTTCCTTGTTGGCAAAGTTGGTAGACCCCAGCACGAGCAAAAATTTTCGGATCTCTTGCTGAAAAACGATGATCAGGGCAATCAGCCCTACCTGCATAAAACCTCCCACCATGCTGCTGGTCATCCGCATGTCCAGGAGCTGGGTCCCTTTCCAGAAAGCCCAGATGATGACGATCCCGATGAAAATATTGATGGCCACGGTGCCCCGGACCAGTCGGTAGAGATAGTAAAGCAGGATGGCGACCAGCAGGATATCGATCAGATCCGTAGTGCCGAAGTCCAGAAAATTAAGAAAGTCCAATCCCTACGGGTTTTTGTAAAATTAGAAAAATTAATGGTATCGGAACTTGCGCATCTTAGGGCAGGGCTTCCCAGAGGCGAACACATTCCAGGGCTTCCTTTACATCGTGCACGCGCAGGATATTTGCGCCCCTGTCAAGAGCCAGCATATGCAGGGCCGTCGTCCCATTGAGCGCCGCTTCCGAACCTACGCCCAGGGTCTTGTAGATCATGGATTTACGGCTGACCCCCACCAGCAGGGGCGATTTCAGGGTGTTAAATCGTTCCAGGGCGCCCAGTAGCGCAAAATTCTGTTCCTTCGTCTTGGCGAAGCCAAAGCCGGGGTCTACAATGCAGTCGGTGATGCCCAGCCTGTGCGCCACATCGAGCCGCTCCGAAAAATAGTACAGGATCTCACCCACCAGGTCCTCGTATTGGGTAAGCCCCGTCATGGTCTGGGGCGTGCCCCGCATATGCATCATCACATAAGGGACCTGCCGCGCTGCAATCAGGGGCAGCATTTCTGCATCCCCGTGACCCGCCGTAATATCATTGACCAGGGCCGCCCCTGCATCCAGGGCTTCCCGGGCCACCTTGCTTCGAAAGGTGTCTATGGAAATCAGTGCCTGGGGAAATTCCTGCAGCAGGCTCTCCACCACGGGAAGCACCCGTTTGAGCTCCTCTTCTTCAGAAACATCCGGAGCCCCGGGCCGGGAACTGTACCCGCCCACATCGATGAAATCAGCGCCTTCCCTTACCATCTGCTCTCCCTGCCGGAGGGCCAGGTAGGGGTCCCAGAATTTTCCCTGGTCGTAGAAGGAATCCGGGGTGCAATTCAGGATGCCCATCACCCTTGGATGGCTGAGGTCCAGCAGGTCGCCCTTACAGCAAATCGTCATAAATCGATACCTTTGGTGAGTTGTTTAGACCATATAAAATGGTACATTTGACGGGGTTTTTCCCCGCCGGGAAATTACACAAATTCTATGAAGGACACCTCCCAAGCTTATGACCGGGTCATCAGCCAGTGCCGGGACCTCTTCCAGAGGAAAATGAAGGATTACGGCGCGGCCTGGAGGATCTTGCGGCTGCCCTCCCTGACGGACCAGATCTTTATCAAGGCGCAGCGAATCCGAAGCCTGCAGGAAAAGGAGGAGCGAAAAGTGGATGAAGGAGAGCGTTCGGAGTTTATCGGGATCATCAACTATGCGATCATGGCGCTGATCCAGCTCGAGCAGGGCGTGGTTGAAATGCCCGACCTGGACCCGGAAGGGGCCCTGGCACTCTACGACACGCATATCGGCAGGACCAAAGCCCTGATGGAGGCCAAAAACCACGACTATGGAGAAGCCTGGCGGGATATGCGCGTCAGCTCCCTGACGGACCTTATTCTGCAAAAGCTCCTGAGGGTCAAACAAATTGAAGATAACCTCGGCAAAACAGAAGTAAGCGAAGGCGTGGACGCGAATTACCAGGACATGATCAACTATGCGGTCTTTGCCCTGATCCACATGGGGGAAGCCGAAGCCACAGAAAAGGAAACGAATTCATGAAATATATTGTAAACGCCTGCCGGATCCTGGTTGGGGTCCTGTTTATTATCAGCGGACTGATCAAGTTGAACGATCCCCTGGGCTTTTCCTTCAAGCTGGAAGAGTACTTCAGCCCGGCCGTGCTGGACCTGCCTTTCCTGGAACCCTATGCGCTGGCATTTGCGCTGTTTGTGGTGATCCTGGAGGTCATCCTTGGGGTCACCCTGCTGCTCGGGTATAAAATCCGGCTGACCCTCTGGACGCTGCTGGCGACCATCCTCTTTTTTACATTTCTCACCTTTTATTCGGCCTATTACAACAAGGTCACGGATTGTGGTTGTTTTGGGGATGCGGTAAAAATGACCCCCTGGCAGTCCTTTGGAAAAGATGTGATCCTCCTGGTACTTATCCTGGTGCTTATCGCCGGGGAAAAGTACCTCAAGCCCCTGGGGAGTCCCAGGTTTCGCCTGGGAGCGACACTCCTGGCCCTGCTGGCCTGTGTCTGGTTCGGGAACCATGTGTTGAACCACCTTCCCACCGTGGACTTCAGACCCTATCATACAGGGGCAAATATCCCGGATGGCATGATCATACCCGAAGATGCCCCCAAGCCAGTCTATGAATACGACTGGAAATTTCGCATTGACGGGGCAGAGGAGATCATCACCACCCTGGGAGATTATCCGCAGGTGGAGGGGGAATTTATAGGCCTGGAAGGAACCCGGGAGGTACAGGCGGGTTACGAACCCCCCATCCACGACCTGACCATGGAAAAGAAAGGCATTGACCTGGCGTCTTCCATCCTAAGGCGAAAAAATGTGTTGTTGGTCATCGCCTATGACCTGGGAAAAAGCGAGCGGGAAGCCTTTGCTGAAATACAGAAAGTCACGGATACAGCGCTTGCCCATGGATATTCGGTAGTGGGGCTTTCAGCTTCTTCCGAGGCTGATACGGAGTTACTAAGGAAAACCTATGGCCTGAACTTCCCTTTTTACTTTACGGACATGACCGCCCTGAAGACCATCGTGCGGTCCAATCCGGGCATACTAAAGCTGCAAGAAGGGACCATTCTTCAGAAAGTACACCACAATGACCTGGAGGACCTCAGCCTATTCGAGATCCCGGAAACGGAGCGATATCCGGAGGGTTTGAAAAAGAGCCTGGACAGCGTGATGGTCCTGGACCAGAAGTACCGTGCCAATTTCACGCCGGAAAACATGTACAAGCAATACCTGATCGACCAGAGCAACATGGTCTATATTGATTCCATTATCGGTCAGTACGGCTACCCCGGACTTAGCCTGGTGGGGCCGAAATCGAATGTGGCTGCCTGGTATGTGATCCAGCACTCCGAAAGGATCGACGAATTCCTGCCTCAAATAGAGGTAGCGGCAGAGACCGGGGAAATACCTTACCGCCTGTACGCCACGATGCTGGACCGTTCCCTGATGGACCGTGGCTTGGCTCAAAAATATGGGACCCAGGCGATGTGTTACCTCACGGGGACCCCTGATGAGGTCTGCCTGATCTGGCCACTGGAAGATCCGGAGAATGTCAATGCCTTAAGGGAGGAAGCAGGGTTTGGCAGCAGTGTGGAAGCATACGCCCTGGATATTCTGGATGGGGTACCTTTTAAGGAATACACCCTGGAAGAAGTAAGCGCATTGGAAGAACGACAAAAGCAACTAAACACCAAATCATGAGAACCAATATCGTAGCAGGAAACTGGAAAATGAACAAGGATGCCGGGGGTACCGAGGCCCTTTTGTCCGATTTAAAAGCCATACTTCCCCAGACCAGCGTGTCTGTAATGGTGGCCCCGCCCTTTGTAAACCTTGCTGCAGCCGCCAGCCAGCTGGCGGGAGTGGCCGTGGAGGTGGCCGCCCAGAACATGCATTTTGCGGACCACGGGGCCTTTACGGGTGAAGTCTCTGCAGATATGCTCCTTTCCATAGGCGTTGAAACCGTGATTCTCGGGCATTCGGAACGGCGCGCATATTTCAGGGAAGACGACGAAATGCTTTCGAAAAAAGTTGTGCAGGCGGTGGATAAGGGAATGCGTGTGATCTTCTGCTTCGGGGAGGAACTCGACGACCGGAGGGCCGGAAACCATTTTAAGGTGGTGGAAGGGCAGCTCAAAAACGCCCTTTTTAACCTTCCTGAAACAGCATGGCGGCAACTGATCCTGGCCTACGAGCCTGTATGGGCCATAGGTACGGGCGAGACCGCCTCCCCGGAACAGGCCCAGGAAATGCATGCCTTTATCCGGCAGCTGGTTGGGCAGGCCTATTCTGAAAAGGTCGCTGAGTCGGTCTCTATCCTGTACGGAGGGAGCGTAAAGCCCGGCAATGCCTCTGAAATCTTCTCCAAGCCGGATGTGGACGGCGGCCTTATAGGTGGTGCCTCCCTGGTGGCCGAAGATTTTGTCGCCATTGTGAATGCCTTTGAGTAAGCCCCATGCGCTATATCCGCTGCACTCTGGTCCTGGATCCGCCTCAGCCGGCAACTGAGATCTTCATTGCCACCCTTGCCGAACTGGGCTTTGAGAGTTTCGAGGAAACCGAGACGGGGGTAAAGGCTTATATTCAGGAATCCCAATGGAACGAAGACGCTTTCAGGGACCTGCCTCTTTGGGCAAGTCCTGAGTGGGAGGCAGAGTATTCCCTGGAGTTCATTGAGCCCCAAAACTGGAACGCGGTCTGGGAACGGGATTATAACCCCATAACCATCCATGAGCGTTGTATTGTGCGGGCACCCTTCCATGCGCAGCCTGGTGAAGAAATCCAGTACGACATTGTGATCAGCCCAAAAATGAGCTTTGGTACCGGCCACCACCAGACCACACACCTGATGCTGGATTATCTACTGGATCTGGAACTGCTGAATAAATCCGTCCTGGATGTGGGATCCGGAACCGGGGTATTGGCCATCCTGGCGGGTATGAAGGGAGCCCGACCCATTACCGCCATAGACATCGATCCCTGGGCCTATGAAAACTGCATGGAAAATGTCCGGCGGAACGGGCAGTATGGGATCGAGGTGCTTCAGGGGGATGTCACTACCGTAAAGGGAAGGCAGTTTGATGTGGTCCTGGCCAATATCAATAAGAATGTGCTGCTCGCACAGCTTGGCGCCTATGCCGGACTGCTTACCCCGGGGGGGACGCTAATCCTCAGTGGATTTTACGGTAAAGATCTTTCAGAACTCCAACAAACTGCCCAAAAGGAGGGGCTTCGGTATATGGACTGCCGGCAGCTCGATACCTGGACGGCGGCGGTTTTTAAGGCTTGATTTCCCGCTCGGAAACCCCGCTTTTTCGAAGGAAAATTTATTATATTCGTATCAAAGCCATTGAGTATGAGTACCAAAGAACGGTTGCAGGAATCCCTCCTGGTGGATGAGAAAGAACAGGATCTCAATGAGATCGTACTCTTCAATGATGACGTCAACACCTTTGATCACGTCATTCAAACCCTGATCGATGTATGCGAACACAGCCCTGAGCAGGCCGAACAATGTTCCCTCATCGTTCACTTCAATGGCAAATGCACCGTCAAAACCGGGGAATACACGGACCTGAAGCCCCGATGCACACGCCTGTTACAGGCAGGGTTGAGTGCTGAGATCGTCTGATTCCCCCTTACGGTTACCCTCGGAAATTCTTCTTTGAAGCGGTTCGATCGCGTTTTTTCCTTATTTTCCCGTCCGGGCATTTCCGAATGCCTTAAAAATGCTATGTAATTATCCCGGAATTCGCAAGTTTTTTGTGAATTTACGCACCAAATAACCAACTATACACCAAACACTATGTCTACCAATACCGTGGTAAAAATGAACAGGTCCTACACGGTCCTGATCAGTCTGATCGTTGCCCTGGGCGGATTTCTGCTGGGGTTTGACAGTGCTGTTATATCGGGGGCCGTAAAAGGCATCACCGTTTATTTTGAAATGACCGATGCCATGCTGGGCTTCGCTGTGGGCTGTGTCATTTTTGGTGCCATGGCCGGAAACCTGATGGCAGGACCCATGGCGGACCGCTTTGGGAGGAAGGCGGTACTTATTGTAGTGGCGGCGCTTTTTGCCGTTTCGGCCACCTGGTCTGCCCTGGCCACAGGGTATACCGAATTTATTACGGCAAGGATCATCGGCGGGGTTGGAATTGGCGGGGCCATCCTGATCGCACCGATCTATATTGCGGAAATCGCGCCTCCCAAATTGCGGGGCAGCCTGGTTTCCTTCAATCAATTGAACATCGTCATCGGTATTTCGGTGGCCTATTTTTCCAATTATTTCCTGGTGAATTTTGGGGAGGAAAGCTGGAGGTGGATGCTGGGTGTGGAAGCCATTCCGGCCGCCATTTACTTCCTGGCCCTGTTCACAGTTCCGCGCAGCCCGCGCTGGCTCATCCTGAAGCTGAACAAAGTGAAACTGGCCCGAAAGATCTTAGTGCGCATAGGAGGGGAGGCGTATGCAGCGTATACCATTGAGGAGATCCAGCAGGGACAGGCCCGGAAGGAATCCAAGGGCAGGCTTATTGACCTTTTCCAGCCCAGGTATAAGACTATCATGATCATTGCCCTGGGGATCGCTTTTTTTCAGCAGATCACCGGGATCAATGCCATTTTCTATTATGCACCCACCATTTTTGAGCAGGCCGGGGGCAGTACGGATTCCTCCTTCCTGCAGGCGATCGTGGTTGGGTTGACCAACCTGGTATTTACCCTGGTAGCGATCTGGCTGATCGACCGTTTGGGGCGGAAACCGCTGTTGCTCATCGGCACGGTATCCATGACCGTTGCCCTTTTAATGGCTACCCTGGCCTTTAATAATGCCACCTATGATTTTAATGATCAATCCCTGGCAAAGGTTTCCTCTGTGGAAATTCGCGAGGCACTGCAGGATCTGAACGGAAATTCCTTTGAAAGCCAGACTGCACTCTTCACCGAGGTAAAATCCCGGCTGAATGCGGACCAGTTCCTGGACTTTCAGCGAAATCAGATCACGAATTTTATACAGGTCAACGCCACCCTGGTATTGATTGCCATCTTGCTGTATGTGGCAGCCTTTGCGATTTCCCTCGGTCCGGTAATGTGGACCTTGATTTCCGAGGTATTCCCGAGCAAGATAAAGGGGATTGCCATCTCGGTAGTGGGGTTTTTTAACTCCCTGGTGAGTTTTTCAGTAACCCAGATCTTCCCCTGGGAACTTACCAACCTGGGCCCGACCACCACTTTTGCGCTATATGCCCTTTTGTCTTTCCTGGCGGTTATATTTGTGTATAAATATGTCATTGAAACCAAGGGAAGGTCCCTGGAAGAAGTAGAAGAACTGCTAATACGGAAGACTTAATTTATTTTATGTAATCATCTGAGTCTAAAGATCATGAAACAAGAAACAGGCACAGCACTACTGGAAGAAGTCCTATTGGATGACGAACGCTTCTTTAAGATCCCCGATAGCGACGCTCTCAGACCTTTTTTTATGAGTATCGTCAGCGACTCCAACCACTGGATGTTCATTTCCAGCAATGGCGGGCTGACCGCAGGGCGGAAAAACGCCCAATTCGCACTATTTCCCTACTACACGGACGATAAGATCACGGAATCCACGGACACCACTGGGAGCAAGACACTCTTTAGGGTCACGCGGGAAGGAACCACCTCTCTTTGGGAACCCTTCTCTATCCGTCAGGAAGGGAAGTACAACACTACCCGAAACCTGTATAAAAACATTTATGGCAACAAAGTGGCGTTCGAAGAGATCAACCACGATTTGCAGCTGTGCTTCAGGTATGAATGGAACTCCAGCAACACTTATGGCTTTATACGCAAGGCTACCCTGAGCAATCTGGGAAAAGGTACAGTTGGGGTTTCCCTCCTGGATGGGATACAGAACCTGTTGCCTTATGGGGTGGGAAGCGACCTGCAAAACCGGCAGAGCAATCTGGTGGATGCTTATAAGCGAAACGAGCTTTTAGAGGGATCCGGACTGGGGGTATATGCCCTCAGCGCCATCATTGTGGACAAAGCCGAGCCCAGCGAGGCCCTGAAGGCGAACATCGCCTGGTCCCTGGGGCTGTCCAACCCCACCTACCTGGTCTCCTCCCGCCAACTGGAGGGGTTCAGGAACGGGGAGGTGCCAAAGCAGGAAACTGATGTCAAAGCCGAAAAAGGCGCCTATTTTGTGCATTCAGGTTTCGAAATCCCTCCGGGTCAGGAGGAGCAGTGGATGATCGTAGCCAACCTCAACCAGGACCAGGTGGCCGTCGCAGCCCTGGCAAGGGAAATCCGGGAGGATCTGCAGTTGAAGGAGAAGGTCCTGGAGGATGTGGAAAGGGGCACCCAAAAGCTGATTCAGTTGTGCGCCGCCTCAGACGGGTTACAGTGCAGCAATGATAATCTGCGGGATACCCGTCATTTTGCGAACACCCTCTTCAACATCATGCGGGGCGGTATTTTTGATGATGCCTACCACATAGAGAAGTGGGATTTTGAGAAATACCTGCGGCATGCCAATCCAAAGGTGTTTTCAATGATGCAAGCGCAACTCGAAGCACTACCGGAGGTGTTTTCACTATCCCAACTGAAGGAGCTGGCCAATGGGGCGGATAACGCCGACTTCAAGCGCCTGTCCACTGAATACCTGCCCTTGAAATTCAGTCGAAGGCACGGGGACCCGAGCCGGCCCTGGAATATTTTTTCCATCAATACGCGCAGTGAGGTAGACGGTTCAAAAATTCTGGACTATCAGGGGAACTGGCGGGATATTTTCCAGAACTGGGAAGCCCTTGCCCACTCCTATCCGGATTTTATGGATGGGATGATCTCTAAATTTTTAAATGCCAGCACCTTTGACGGCTACAATCCCTACAGAGTTACCAAGGATGGGTTTGACTGGGAGGTCATCGAACCGGACGATCCCTGGTCTTATATTGGCTATTGGGGGGATCACCAGATCATCTACCTCCTGAAGTTCCTTGAATTCTCCGAGAAATACCATCCGGGCAGGTTGTCCGGGTCCATGGGGGATGAACTTTTTGTCTATGCCAATGTTCCCTACCGGATCAAGGACTACCAGGCGCTGCTGAAAAACCCGAAGGATACGATTGACTTTGATCACGATGCTGACCGGCGCATCCGCGAAGATCGGCAGGTCCTGGGAGCTGACGGAGCTTTGCTTCGAGATGCTCAAAATGCCATCCACAGGGTAAATTTACTCGAGAAGATCCTGGCTACGCTGCTGGCCAAGCTTTCAAATTTTATCCCGGAAGGAGGAATCTGGATGAATACCCAGCGCCCTGAATGGAATGATGCCAATAATGCCCTGGTGGGCAATGGGGTTTCCATGGTTACCCTGTATTACCTCAGGCGGTTCCTCGCCTTTCTAAAACCCCTCCTGCAGCAGTCGGAGGTAGAGGTCGCCCAGGTTTCCTCGGAACTGATGGCATTTTTTGAGGGCATTGCGGAAACCCTGGTGCGGTACCAGGATAAATTGGGGGGCAAAATAGATGACCAAAGCCGCAGGCAGGTGCTTGACGGACTTGGAAGTGCGGGCAGTAAATATCGGGAAGCGATTTACAGGAATTCCTTCTCCGGTGAAAAACAGCCACTGCAACTCAAGGCCCTGGAAGATCTCGTCGATGTGGCCCTGGAATATTTGGAGCATTCCATTCGGGCCAATCAGCGGACTGATAACCTCTACCACGCCTATAATCTGATGAGCGTTGAAAAAGAAGGAGGGGTATCGGTCTCCTACCTGAGCGAAATGCTTGAAGGACAGGTGGCCGTGCTGAGTTCGGGATACCTTTCCCCGGAGCAGTGCCGGGACGTGCTCAATGCCCTTAAAGACAGCGCCCTGTTCCGGGAAGACCAGTACAGCTATTTGTTGTATCCCAACAAGGATTTACCCCGCTTCATGGAGAAGAACTGCATTCCTGATTCGGAGGTAGCCGGGTCCAAATTGCTACGGGAATTGCTTGACAGAGGTGATGTGCAAATCATCAAAAAAGATGTGGGCGGGGCTTATCATTTCAACGGCAATTTCCGAAATGCACAGGACCTGAAATCAGCATTCGACCTGCTTTCTGCAGCGGACTATACCTACCTTAACGAGGAGGAAATCTCCCGGGTGCTGGCCGTTTTTGAAAAGGTCTTCAACCACAAGGCTTTCACCGGCCGATCGGGAACCTTCTTCGGATACGAGGGGTTGGGATCGATCTACTGGCATATGGTCTCCAAACTGTTGCTCGCCACCCAGGAGTGCTGCCAGCAGGCTATAGACGCTGATACCGATGCCCCCGTGATAGGGAGGTTGTTGGAACACTATTACGAGATCAATGAAGGGATCGGAGTGCACAAACCGCCTTCTCTCTACGGGGCCTTCCCCACGGACCCCTATTCCCACACCCCCCAGTTCAAAGGGGCACAACAGCCGGGAATGACCGGACAGGTGAAGGAAGACATTCTGAGCCGTTTCGGGGAATTGGGTATTGTGGTCAGGGAAGGGTGCCTACATTTTATGCCCGGACTATTGAGGAAGGGGGAATTTCTTTCTGAATCCAGGGCATTTAATTATGTAGATGTAGGGGGCAATGCTCAGCTCCTGGAGCTCGATGAGGGATCCCTTTGCTTTACCGTTTGCCAGGTGCCTGTGGTATACGCACTCGGTAATGCTACGGGAATTGAGGTACAGAAAGCCGACGGGACTGCTGTGCATTTGGAATCCGGCGCACTGGATGTTGAGACCAGCCGGCAGGTTTTTGAACGGTCGGGAGAGGTCCTCCGGATAAACGTTTCATTGGAGACAAGTATTTTGAGATAGCTTCACACTAGCGTATTGTTATGCAAAGCATAATAGAAATCATTAAAGAAAAAACCTGGCCCGGCAGCCTGTTTGACCGTTCAAAATTACCTGTGCGGAAATGGCTGTTACAGGGTGCCCTTGCCCTGTTGATTTCAGGGTTGGTCTCCTGCAGGAATACGGATCAATCAAACAAATCACCCCAAACTCAAACGACAAAAGAAGTGACAGCGAAAGAAATTTTGGGCAATGCGTCCTACCCAGCCATTTCATATGGCGGCTATCGCACAGGAACAAGAGATATCCAACCGACGGTGGATGAACTCAAAGAAGACATGAGGATCCTGCATGCCATGGGAATCCGTGTCCTTCGAACGTATAATGTAACCCTGCCCCATGCCTCGAACGTTCTCCGGGCCATTCGGGAATTGAAAAATGACGATACCAACTTCGAGATGTATGTGATGCTTGGAGCCTGGATAGATTGCAAGAATGCCTGGACGGATCATGAACCGGACCACAATGAGGAAAGCGAAAGGAATAAATATGAAATAGCCAGGGCCGTTGCCCTCGCCAATCAATATAAGGACATTGTTAAGATCCTGGCGGTGGGGAATGAGGCCATGGTGCGTTGGGCTGCTGCCTATTACGTCCAGCCTTCCGTGATCCTCAAATGGGTTACCCACCTTCAGGAACTGAAAAAGGAGGGCAAGTTGCCGGAAACACTCTGGATAACCAGTTCGGATGATTTTTCATCCTGGGGTGGGGGAGATGCGTCCTACCACACCGAGGATCTGGCCAAATTGATACATACTGTGGATTTTGTCTCCATGCATACCTATCCCTTCCACAATTCGCATTACAATCCTGAGTTTTGGGTGCTTCCGGAAGATTCTGGTGAAGACTCCGATTTGGACAAGATCCATGCCGCCATGCTCCGTGCCCGCGATTTTGCCAAAGCTCAATACGAGGCAGTGGTATCCCATGTTAAAAAGGTAGGGGCGGATAAACCAGTGCATATTGGCGAAACGGGATGGGCTTCCGTATCTGCCGGCTACTACGGACCCAGGGGCTCGAGGGCTGCGGATGAGTACAAGGAATCCCAATATTATCAGCATATGCGGGAATGGACGGCCCGGGCAGGCATTTCCTGTTTTTACTTCCAGGCCTTTAATGAACCCTGGAAGGATGGCCATAATCAAAGGGGTTCTGAAAATCACTTTGGGCTTTTCACCGTGGATGGCAGGGCCAAATACGCCTTGTGGGACCTGGTGGACCAGGGCATATTTGAAGGGTTGGACCGGGGAGGGAATCCCATCGTGAAGACCTATAACGGGGACAAAGAGGCGCTAATGAAGACCGTTTTGGTACCCCCAACCCAGGAAGAACAAGCGGCATTGCCGCAATGATGTTTGCCTGGAGATCAAACCAATAACGATTCAGTAAAGTATGAGATACTGCAACTATTGTCTAACCCTGCTCGCTACCCTAATCGTAGGCTCCTGCATGAAACCCGAACCCCTATCCGTTGAAATCCTGGAAACCTCCGCCGCAGGCGGCAAGCTATCCCCGGTTACTGAGATGCCGGAAGCCGTTTCAGGCTCCAGGATCACTTTGAGGCCTGAAAACCAGTTTCAGGAGATCACCGGATTTGGAGGCTCGTTCACAGAAGCTTCGGCCTCTTTGTTGAACCGTCTAGGCCCGGCCAACCGGGCGAAGATCATCGAGGCCTATTTCTCAGACGAAGGGGCAAGGTATTCCCTGACCCGCACCCATATGAACTCCTGCGACTTTTCGCTGAGCCAGTACTCTTATGCGCCGGTAGCGGGAGACACCCAACTGGAGCATTTCTCAATTGAAGAAGACCGGGAAGACATCATCCCCATGATCCGGGATGCGATGGCCGCATCACCTGAAGGTTTCAAGATCCTGGCCTCCCCCTGGACGGCTCCCCCCTGGATGAAGGACAACAACGACTGGCGCGGGGGTAAATTACTCCCGGAATACTATGATACCTGGGCGCTTTTCTTTTCCAAATACCTGGATGCCTACCGGGAGGAAGGGATCGATATCTGGGGGTTTACCGTAGAGAATGAGCCCCTGGGGAATGACAACAATTGGGAAAGCATGCATTTCAGCCCGAAGGAAATGACGGATTTTGTGGTGAATCACCTGGGTCCCCGCCTCGAAGAGGACGGGCATGAGGTAAAGGTGCTCGGGTACGACCAGAATAGGGAGCATTTAGATGAGTGGGTGGATGAGATGTTCCGGGACGAGGCCGCTACCCGATATTTCGACGGCACGGCAGTGCATTGGTATGCCAGCACATTCGAAGTATTTCCGGAGGCCTTGCAGTATGCTCATCAGAAGGCTCCGGATAAATACCTTATCCAATCGGAGGCCTGTGTCGATGCGGAAGTCCCCAAGTGGCAGGACGACCCCTGGTACTGGTCTAAAGAGGCGACGGACTGGGGTTGGGACTGGGCCCCGGAGGACCAGAAACACCTGCACCCAAAATACGTACCGGTCTATCGCTATGCCCGTGACATTATCGGTTGCCTGAACAACTGGGTGGATGGGTGGATCGACTGGAACATGGTCCTGGACCGACGCGGTGGCCCCAACTGGTTCGAGAACTGGTGCGTAGCTCCGGTGATCGTAGACCCGGACCAGGATGAGGTCTACTTTACCCCGATTTATTACACCATGGCACATTTCAGCCGGTATATCCGGCCGGGAGCTATACGGATAGGATTTGAAAATACAGATGATTCACTGTTGGTGACCGCAGCGAAAAATCCGGATGGATCTATAGCTGTGGTCATTTTGAATCAGGGAATCGAACCCAGAAATTTTTCCCTGGTCCTGGGAGAACGATCCAGGGATATACAAATAAATGGACAGGCCCTTCAAACGATTATAATAGGAGGCGCATCAGCAGATAACCCACCCATGTAAACCCATAAATACAATAAGATGTCCGAGCATAAAACCGCAGCCAAAGATATAGTCCCCTTAAGCCAGAAAGCAGCCTATGGAGCAGGTCATCTAGTGCTAAACCTATATCCGGGAGCCCTTGGGTTCTTTATGTTCTTCCTGCTGACCGCTTTTGGGATGGATCCATTTTTAGCAGGGCTGCTGGGTGGATTGCCTCGTTTTTTCGATGCGGTTACGGACCCCATCATGGGATTCATTTCGGACAACACGAGTTCAAGGATGGGCAGAAGGAGGCCCTATATTTTGGTTGGGGGTATCCTCAGCGCCATCACCTTTGTGCTGCTCTGGCAACTGGATGAAAACAATTCTTCGGATTACAATTTTTGGTACTTCCTCATTATGTCCATGGTTTTTCTCATCGGAAATACCATGTTTGCGACCCCCCTTGTGGGCCTGGGTTATGAAATGACAACCGATTACAATGAACGGACACGATTAATGGCCTTTTCACAAACGGTTGGCCTTATTGCCTGGATCATCGTGCCGTGGTTTTGGGTGATCATTGCAGACCCCGATATATTTAGTAATCAGGCCGAAGGGGTGCGGACCATGGCTATTTATGTCGGAGTTGCTTGTTTATTGCTCGGCTTATTGCCGGCTTTCTTTTGCCGTGGCATCGATGCCTCCCATATGGGCAATAGAAAGAAACTGACCTTTTCCTCCATATTCAGCAATTTAAAGGACCTTATTAGAAGTATAGGGGAAGCAGTTAAGAACAAACCTTTCATGAAATTATGCGGGGCCACGTTTTTAGTGTTCAACGGCTACCAAATCGTGGCGTCCTTCAGCTTCTTTATTTTCGTTTTTTACATCTTTAACGGAAGCTATGAAGCCACATCAACCTGGCCCGCCTGGTTTAGTTCCATTGGAGCATTTGTTTCCGCATTTCTAGTGATCCCCATTGTATCTAAAATGGCAGAAAAATGGGGCAAGAAGAACGCCTTTATTATCGCGACCATTCTTTCCATAATCGGATACCTGATGAAATGGTGGGCCTTTACGCCGGACAATGTATGGCTTTCATTTATCCCGATTCCGTTGATGTCCTTTGGCCTTGGAAGCCTCTTTACGTTGATGATGAGCATGACCGCCGACGTTTGTGATCTGGACGAGCTGAAAAATGGAATGCCCAGGAAAGAGGGAACTTTCGGGGCATTGTACTGGTGGGTGGTTAAGCTTGGTCAGGGACTGGCCCTGGTGTTGGGCGGCCTGGTCTTAAAGTTGATCGGGTTTGATGGCAATGCCGCCACACAGACAGTAGATACCCTGACAAAACTGAGGATTGCAGATATCGTCATCCCCGTGGTCACAGCAGGGTTGGCCGTTTGGGTGATGTGGAAATACAGCCTTTCTGAAGAACGGGCCAAGGAAATCAAAGCGCTGCTTGAAGAAAGAAGGGGCGTATTATAAGTACCATGCATGAATAAGTAGAAAAAAGAAGTAAAACAGAAAGATGTCAACAAAACTAATAATCGCAGTAATTGGTGCCTTCCTCATAGCCATTGCCATACTTGGCAGTATATCAGGGAAGTCCGGCAGAAAGCTTCTCAACAATACACTCGCAGTACTTCTTGGAATTGTCGGTGTTTTAATGATGATTTTTGGCACGTATTCATCGGACCTGGTCAATTCCAATACCCGGATGGAACAGGTTTCCATAGGTACAAAGCTAAAGATCAGCGGGCCTGTCAATGCGGTCAAAACGGTTTATCCCATAGATCAGGATTCCGTGGATTGCCGTATTTTGACCATGGGGGTGTATCCCGAAGGCCATCAGAAAGATATCTGGGTTATTATCCGACCCACCGACGACAGGTATTATCCGCAATCCGACCATACCAACACTTCCTTCAAGAGTGATGGGGAGTGGCAGGTGGTTACCCGTTTCGGAGGCGATAAGGGCGAACCCTATGATTTGATTATTTATGAGGCAGATGCCGCCGCTTCATCCTTTTTTAGTGCTACGATCACCAAATGGAAGGAGGATGATTCTTATCCCGGGCTGGAGTTAGGGGAAATGCCTCCTGGAGCCAAAGAAATAGAACGCCTTGTGATTTACACAAGTAAGAACTGCCGAGGGGTTTTTTAGTGGGTTATGCCAATCCGTATGAATTCAGTTAATCATTCAATAATGGGAATAGCTTACATGTATGCGCGCGGTGAGTAAAAATGGTGTGCCCTTCGGTCAAAAAGTGGCCTTTGGGATAGGGATGTTTGCCAATCAGATGTTTCCAGCCATTCTGGGAATTTTTATGGTCGTTTTGGTACAGGATTTAGGATTTCCCGGATGGATGTGGTCGCTCATCTATTTTTTTCCCAGGATTTTCGATTCCATCACAGATCCTATCATGGGATTTATCTCTGACAATACCAAATCCAAATGGGGAAGGCGAAAACAGTATGTGCTGATTGGTGGGCTTATCATGGGAGTGGCCTTTATTTTTATGTGGCAGCTCTATGCCGCCGATACACTGGAGTACAATTTCTGGTATTTCTTTCTGTGGTCTATCGTCTTTTATTTAGGGCTGACCTTTTTTAGTGTGCCTTACGTGGCCATGGGGTATGAAATGAGTGACGATTTTCATGAACGCACCGATATTATGGCAGTTGCTCAGTGGATAGGTCAGTGGGCCTGGGTGATTGCCCCGTGGTTTTGGGTTATCATGTATGATCCCGACTGGTTTCCCTCTGCAGATGTGGCCGTTCGCGAGCTGGCCATCTGGGTTGCTATTCCATGTGCCATTTGTGCGATGGTTCCGGCCATTTTTATCAGGAGCAAATCGACGCTTGATGAAAACTATGAACCCCTGAATGCCGCCAACATTGGCAATAGTCTGATAAAAATCATCCAGAGTTTTAAAGATGCCTTTGTAATCAAACAGTTCAGACAAATCTGCATAGCCACATTTTTAATTTTTAATGCCTTTAACACCGTTGCCGCGCTTACTTTTTTTGTGGTGGTTTACAAATTGTTTAACGGTGATGCCGACGCAACCGGAATCTGGGTTTCCTTGTTTGGATGCCTGGGCGCATTGGGTACTACTTTTATTGTAATCCCAACGGTTACCTGGATGGCCAGGGTCATGGGAAAGAAAAAGGCATTTATGTTGGCTCAATCCATTTCGGTGGTTGGGTATATCATGTTGTACTTTCTCTTCGTGCCGGGCAAACCCTGGATGTATATTATTGGCCTACCCTTCTTTTCTTTCGGGATAGGCAGCCTGTTCACTATTATGATGTCCATGACCGCCGATGTAATCGATATTGATGAACTCCATTCAGGGAAACGAAGAGAAGGTATATTTGGGGCTATTTACTGGTGGATGGTCAAGGTCGGTTTTGCCATTGCAGGGGCGCTCAGCGGTCTTATCATTGCCTTTGTTGGCTTTAATCCGGACCTGGCCACTACTGAGCAACAGCCTGCTGTAGACGGGCTGCTTGCATTCTTCTGCTTCTTCCCCATGGCGGGTACCATTATCGCTATGATCGTTATGCGCAAGTATGATATCACGGAAAAACGCGCGAATGAAATTCGCCTCGAACTAGAGCAAAGAAAGGCCACAGCTGCCTAATTGTATGTGTAGGAAGCATGAAACTATTGAACGCAAAAAGTAGCATATAAATACGAGATAAGAATGACATATATAAGAAAGGAAAAGCGTCTGGCGCTGGGTGCGCTCGATTATACAAATAAAACCACCAATGACCTGCGGGAATTGGCCCGGAAGGTGCTGGAAGAAGGATTACATGGGCTGTGCTTTAGTCCTTATGAGCAAGGCCAAAGTCCAGGGGATAAAATCTCCGAAGAACAAATACGGAGGAGAATGAGGGTCATCCAACCCTATACCAAATGGATCCGTTCTTTTTCCTGTACCGAAGGCAACGAGGCCATTGCCAGAATTGCCAAGGAAATGGGGATAAAGACCATGGTTGGTGCCTGGTTGGGCGATGATCCTGAGACCAATGAAGAAGAGGTAGCCAATCTCATTGAACTTGCTAAAGCCGGATATGTGGACATCGCAGCAGTAGGTAATGAAGTTATGCTTCGGGGGGACCTGACTGAGGATGCGCTAT